>JBDTUR010000067.1:0-10233 GCA_040007635.1 Chloroflexota bacterium | reverse complement strand
GCATTGGCACTCGCCGCCGCACCGGCGAGGGCCAGGGCGGCGATCGGCAGGCCGATCAGCGCGAGGCCGGCCGGTGCCAGCCAGGCGTTGGCGCGCGGCCAGCTGCGCCACTCGCGGACTCGCGCCACGAACGCGTCGGCGCCGATCACTGCGACGACGACGAGGCCCACGTGGAACGGCCCGGCGGCGTGCGCGAAAGTGCCCCACAGGGTCGCGACGGGGAAGAGGACGCTCGTTGCCGCGAATGTGATGGCGCCTGCCCCCAAGAGGACGGCGAGGGCGCCCACAGGCCGGACGTCCCGCCACCGCAGGCCGACCACGGCGGTCAAGAGGCCGAGCAAGGCAATCGGTCCGGCGGACACGACCAGGACGTCAACGAGGTTGTGCCAGAAGGCCGCGCCAATGTTGCCAGCGATGGTGGCTGGACCCTGGGCGAGGTAGCCGCCCAGAGTGGGTCGATCAACGTACGCGAAAATCTGCTCATTGCGCGTCATCAAGGCGTTGTCGGCGAGTTGGCCCGGTAGCGGCGTGCCGAATACGGCCAGGTTGCGCAGCCACCACGGCGCGGCGACGAGCGCGGCCATGATTGCGGCACCAGCGCCCAGCATTGCCGCCCGCCTGACTGAGTGCGTGGCGAGGTACGCGGCCGCAAGGAAGGTAACGCCCAGCCAGACCGCTTCCATGCGCGCCAGGTACGCGACACCAAGGGTGATGCCGACACCCACGAGCGCCGCGCGATTGCCACCGACTGCGCGCGGGACAAGCAGGCAGGCGCAGACCCCGGCGACGGCAAACGGCAGCGTCGAATCGGGCGCGGCAGCGGCCAGCAGGAGTGGCGCTGAGATGGCCGTCAGAACTCCGGCGCCAACGGTGACTGACTGGGCGCGGCGCTCAGGCAGCGCAAGGCGTAGCGCTGCGTCGCGGGCGACGAGCCAGGCGAGCGGTGCCAGAAGCGCGCCAAGGAGCGCGAAGCCGATCTGCGCGGCGTCGAAGCCGGTGCCGAGGACGGCCATCGGTACGGCCGCGACAAACGACGCCATCGGCTGCCACAGCTCGAACGCCGGCCGCGGCAGGACGAGCGGCGTGGTGGCGTAGCTCCAGATCGCGTCGACCACCAGGCCGCGGCCCTCGACCAGGTTGCGCGCCACGGCCACGTAATACGACGAGCCTTCGGTCAGCGGCTGGTTGACGACGCTGGCGACGGTCAGCTGCGCCACCAGGCCCACGCCGTAGAGAGCGACCGCGGTCAGGGCCACCGACCACCGATTCACGACCGACCGGACAGCGAACGAGGCGCCTCCACGGGCAGGCTTCCCGATCACGCCCGGCACCGCGCTGCTCATTGGTTGCACCGCGTGTCGTCGGCGGTGACGCAGACCGCGTAGACCGCGCCGGCAGGAGCTATTGCCAAACCCGGGGCGACGGATGCGACAGGACGGCGAGAGTCCCCTGACACGATCGCCACGGGGGCCGACAGCCAGGTGGGCTGGACGCTGCCCTGGAGCACGGGTGCCAGCGCGGGCACGATGTCCGTGCTTTCGAGGACCAGCCAGCGCACGTCATACAGCCGGGCGACCGATTCAATCGTCGCCAGATCGTCGCTGGGGGTCACCAATCCAGGATGGCCGGTGAGGTAGTAATAGGCACCGGGATTGATCGACATGACGCGGTCCGTAGCCGGCATGGCGCTGAGCGACCCGGCCAGCTGCACTTCCATATTTCGCGCGGCTGACCACTGGCCGACCGTGGCCATGGTCTGCTGCGTCGCGCCGACAAGGGCGACGATCACCGCGCCGTAGCTGAACAGCATGGTGGCCCGGCGCACGTCCCATGTGGTCCGGCGCGCGGCGACCCAGCTGACCGCCGACCCAATGCCGGCACCGACCAGCAGGAAGGTGTGCGGCAGCAGCGCCACCGCCGAGTGAATGAACGTGCCATGGGTAACGAGCACCGCGAACAGCAGGCCACTGACGGTGAACAGCGCGACTGCATAGACGTAGAACGGCGCGAAGGCCGAGTCGCGCCGATGCACCCACGCGCCAATAACCACGAGCGGCGCCAGCACAACGACCAGCGGCAGGGCGGCGAACAGCCCAAGGGCTGCGATGAGCCCCTGAACGCGGCTGGTCAACAGCTGCCCGATGCCCTGGCCAAGCCATGAATCGACAGTGGGTGGATTAGCCACGCTGAACAGCTGCTGGTAGTCGGTCAGCCACAGCAGGCGGCCACCGCTGGCCGCGGGCGAGAGACTGCCGTACACATCGAGCTGGCGCAACAGCCACGGCCCCATCAAGAGCGCGAACAGCGCAGCGCATCCGATGGCCGCGGTCCAGCCAATGACCCGGCGGCGGCCCGGCCAGAGCTCGAGTCCGAAAGCAAGCAGGAAGGGCACGCCCAGCAGCACGCCATCGGCCCGCGCGAGAGCAGCCAGCGCAACGACACCACCGCCGACGACGAAGGCGCGGCGGTCGCCGCGCAGGCCGCGCGCGCACAGCCACAGACTGAGTGCCCCAAAGGTCATGAACAGGCCGAAGTTATCGGGCTGGCCAAAGAAGGGCGTCAGGCCGCCTGGCACCGCGGCGAGCAGGCCGGCCGCCAGGGCTGGCGTTCGCTCGAACCCGGCGTCGCGCCCGATCCAGTAGGTCAGCGGCGCGGCGGCGGCACCGATGAGCCACATCGGCAGGCCGGCGGCAAGCCAATTGGCGCCCAGAGCCCAGATGAAGGGCACCTGCACCAACTCGGCGAGCGGCATCCAGTAGCCGTTCGCCGCTACAGGCAAGTGACCACCCGCCAGCAGGCCGCCAACGACATCGTCGAGGTTCCAGATGTATGCGGTCGAGAACCCCTGCCCGGCGGCGAGCTGCTGGGCGACGTGGACGTAGTAGTACGAGTCGGGGTACGCCGGCCCAGCAAAGGCTGCGCCGGCGGCCACTCGTACCAGCAGGGCAACGGCGAACAGTCCCAGCGCGATCATGACCACGGTGCAGGCTAGCAACGGTCATCGGGCCAACGGCCCCGTACCAATGGGCTACTCGGCAAGGCAGACGGGTAGCCGCACTTCGCGGCGGCGATCGTGTGGTGGGGCGCGCGGCGTGATGCGCGTTGGACCGTACCCATCGCGGCCACGCTGGCACTGCCTGCACTCTGGCTGGGCGGCCTGGCCATGCTCGTCGCATGTGTGCCGCTCCGCTCAAGGTCCGCGGCGGCCAGCCCGGATGGTGCCGATTACTATGCGCCCGATGCCCGTCAACCTGCCGCCGCCGAGGCTCGGCCGGCCGCCGCGTAGCACCACCTCAGACGGAGCGGTGCTAGTCTCCAAAGCGGACTAAAGAAGCGAATTGGCAAGCACGACCCTCTCCCCGAACCACCTCGCGCGGAGCGCCGCTGCGCTCGTCGCGCGCCCCGTGGCGTTCGCGGACATTCCACGCGCCACCTGGGATCGGCTGCTCGCGGCGACGGAATCGCGCACGCCCTTCTCGCGCTGGACGCTTCACCGCGCATGGTGGGATGCCTACGGCGGCACCGCGCACGAGCAGTACCTGGTGGTTGGGCCGGCGGGCGCGACCGCTGAAGACTTTGACGCCGCCGTGGCGATCGTTCCGCTCATGCACCGCCACGAGATCGAGCCCGACGACGCGAAGTGCCGCACGTCCGTCCGGCCACACGAGTCAACTGGGACCGCCGTGCCAGGCGAGGCCAAGGCCGTGTTCTTTGGCGCGTCGTACCACGCCGATTACGCCACAGTCCTGACCGACTCAGGGCACTTACCCGCAGTCGCAACCGCAATAGCCGATTACTTCACGCAGCCGCCCGATTCTGCGCATGGCACGAAGGACTGGGACGTGGTCGACCTGCGCCGCCTGCGCTCCGCCGACCCAGTGTTGACATCACTTGAGGCGGCCTTGCGCGAGACCGGCGCCGAGCCCGGCTGGCGCGTGGTGCGCGAACTGGAGGACGTTTGCCCGGTCTTCACGGCGCCTTCTGCCGACTGGGACGAGTACCTCGCGACGCTCCATAAGAAGGCGCGCCACGAGATCCGGCGCAAGCTGCGCCGCGCGGCCGACGTCGGCGCGCTCACCGTGGAGATCGTGGCGCCTACGGTTGAGGCCATTGATGCGTTCATCGAGTTGCACCGGGCGCGCTTCGGTGAGGACGGACTTTTCCCCGACAACCCCGGTGGCGCGCGCAGCCGGACCTTCATCCATCGCCTGGGAGAGCTAGAGCTGGAGGCCGGTGAGTCGGAGCGACAGCTTCATGTCGGGCTGGTTCGATGCTCGGGGCAGGTCATCTACGCGATGCTCGCGTTCGATGACGGCCAGACGTGTTTCCTCTACAACGCGGGCATGGACCCGGCCGCGCGCGAGGCTTCACCCGGTGTCAGTGGTGCCGCGCTTTACTTCCAGGACCGCATGGCTGCCGGTCGGCGACGCTTTGATTTCCTGCGTGGCAACGAGCCCTACAAGTACGAGTGGGGCGCGGTCGACGAGCCCATCGAGCGACTGCTGGTGACACGGGCGTGAACGGCAAGATCGTCGTAACCCAAATCCTGGCCAGTGGCGCCGGCGGTGGCGCCCAGGTCAGCGCGCAGAACCTGGTCACTCACCTCGACAAGGACCGCTACGACGTCGAGGTCATCTCGCTCTCCGACGGACCAGCGGTGCGCCGCCTGCGCAGCGCCGGCATCGTGACGCACGTCGTCGACGAGCCGGACGACACACTCGCCGAAGCGGCCGTGCTCGAGCTGTTCCGCCAGCGCCCGCCGGACATCGTCCACAACCACATGTACCGCGCCGAGGTCGTCGGCACGCGTGCAGCGCTGGCTCTCGCGGACGACGGGCTGCCGCGGCCGTACGTCATCGGCCACGTCCATTCGAGCCGAGTGCGCAGTGAGGCGGACAAGGCGCTGATGCGCCGCCTGACGCCGCACATGGACCGGCTGATCGCGGTCAGCAAGGCGATCGTGGCCAAGATCGAGGCGGAGGGTCGGACGGGCGCGCCGGTGGAGCTTGTGTACAACGGCGTCGATCTCCAGAAGTACAGCCAGACGGAGGCGTGCTGCACGCTGCCCGAGGAGTACGGCTTCCCGGAGGGCACGCCGCTGGTGGGCGTGGTCGCGCGGCTGGAACCGGAAAAAGGCCACGCAACCCTGCTCGAGGCGTGGCCGTTGGTCCTCTCCAAGGTGCCCAACGCGCGGCTGCTCATCGTGGGCGAGGGCTCCCAGCGCGACCTGCTCGAGGCCCAGGCAGAATCGCTCGACCTGCTGGGCGAACGATGCAGCGGCGATCGCTGCGTGGGTACGCGCAAGGCGCGGCCGGGCGCCACGGTGCTCTTCACCGGACTGCGCGACGACGTGCCCAACGTGACCGCCGCGCTCGATGTGGCCGTATTGCCGTCCTACCGCGAGGCGCAGGGCCTGGCCATCCTCGAAGCTGCCGCGCTGCGCCGGCCGGTGGTCGCGACCGCAGTCGGGGGAGTGCCCGAGATGATCGAGAGCGGCAAGACCGGACTGCTCGTCCCGCCACACGACCCGCAGGCACTGGGCGGCGCCATCGCGCTACTGCTTACTGATCACCCGCTGGCCGACACTCTCGCCCGCGCCGGGCACGACTTTGTCGTCGCCAACTTCTCAATCGATTCGATGGTCGCCGCCCTGACGCGCATCTACGAGGAAGGCGCTCAAGTCGTCGCCCGACGCAGCGGCACGACCCTTACTGCCGCCTAAGCGAGCGGCACGAACGCCAAGTTCTACGGCTTGACGGTCGCCCAGTAGCGCTCGGCGTAGCCGCGCACGCCGCCGGCAAGCGCGACCCGCGCGTGGAAGCCATAGAGGTCGTCGAGCATCCCCTGATCACTCTCGAAGAGACGCGGCAGCTGGCTCGCATAAACGCGGATGCCGGCGGCCTTGCGGGCTAGAACGTCGGAGATGTCGCTGTACTGCGCCTCGACGTTGACTCCTGCTGGCAGATCCAGCGCGGCTGCGTCCGTCCGGGCGCCATCACCCTCGGCCCACCACGCGTACGGGAAGTCTTCGTAGAAGGAAGCGCGGCCGACGAAACGGGGGCCGGGCATGACCCAGCGACGCCCCTCGCCCAATAGCGCGAGCCCAACATCGCGGACCAGCTGGTGATCGATGTGGCCACCGATGCCCAATGGGAAATAGACCATCTGCGGCTCCAGGCGCACGATCTCGGACCGCAACAGGTCGTACGGCGCCGGATCGTCGTTGCGCGGCGAACCCAGCAACTCGCCGTCGCCCTCGTAGCCGCGCGCGGCCGCGTCAGGCAAGTCGAGGAAGATGACGCTCGCCTCAGAGAAATACGCGTAGCGCTCGTCCTCGAGCCGGCGCATCGCGGCATCGTCGGCGGCTTTGAAGTCGATTCGCTGGAGCGACCCTTGGCCGCCGATGGAGTCGGCAATCGGCCGCGCGTCGGTCTCGACGTTGGTGATGTTGGCCGACCGTGTCCACGCCGCGCGCTGCCAGAACTGGCGCGCGGACGTGTTGGCGCGCTGCTGGGTTATCTCGAGCCGATCAGCGTCGGCCATCCAGGGTGGGTTGGTGGCCGGGTCGGCACTGACCGGGTAGTCCGCGCCGATGTTGGTCCGCCGGAAAGCCTCCGTCAGCGGGTGGTTCGCCTTCGTACCGAAACCCAAAGCCCGGCGCTGGTGGTCGGCCCCGTCCGACTCGCCCGAATCGCCCGAATAGACGGTCAAGATGGTCACGCTCTGGCCGAGTTCGCGCAGGCTGGCAACGAGGCCGCCGCACGAGAGCGCGATGTCGTCCGGGTGGGGCGAAACGAAGACGTGGGTCATCGGCTGGCGAGAATATCAGCGGCTGCTAAAGCCATGCTCGCCCAGCAGCGGCACGAACACCGCCGCCTCAAGCTGAGCACTGACAAATCCCTCTGGCGCGGGCCGAACCTGCGTCAGCACCTGTTCACTGCGACTGCCGATCGGAAGCACGAGGATGCCGTCCGGCAGCAACTGTTCCACCAGCGGACCGGGCACCTGCGGCGCGGCAGCAGCAACGACGATCGCGGCGAAAGGCGCTTCTTCGGATACGCCGCCGCTGCCGTCACCGACGACGACCTTGACGTCGTAACCAAGGCCGATCAGTCGCAGGCGGGCGTTCTCCGCCAACTCTGGTTCGAGTTCGACGCTCACGACTTCGGCGCCAAGTGCCGCAAGGATTGCCGCCTGGTAACCGGAGCCCGTGCCTACATCAAGCACCTTGGGCCGCGCCCCATCGTGCATCTGTGGCCAGTCAGTGAGGCCGAGCGCCTGGGTCATGCGGGCGACGATGTACGGCTGCGAGATGGTCTGGCCGTGGCCGATGGGCAGCGCCCCATCTTCGTACGCCTGTCGCGCCAAATCTGGTGGCACGAATCTGTCGCGCGGCACGGCGCGCATCGCCGCCAGGACGAGTGGATCGTTGATGCGGCGCGCCTCGAGCTGGACGCTCGCCCAATCTGCGGGCTCCGCTGCCTTTCGGCCCAGCCAGCGGCGCATGGTTGGCGCTGGCTCTAGCTCGGGCTCGGCGCTGTGGTCGGGCTGGGAGCTGGCGTCGCGCTGGGGAGCGGCGTGGCCGTGACGCTGGGCATAGGCGTGACGCTGGGCACAGGCGTGACGCTGGGCACAGGCGTGACGCTGGGCGCGGCGGTCAAGCTGGCGGACGGCGCGGGCGATGCGCTTGCGGTTGCGGTTGGTAGCGCAGTCGGCGAGGGCGACGGGGTCGCCGGCGTCAGGGCGCCCGCCTTACCAAACAGCAAGCCGTAGGCCAGGATGAGCGCGAAGACCGCGACGATCGCCCCCACCCAGATCTTGGACGCGCGGTCGTCGATGTAGGGCAGCTCATCTTCCAAGTGAGCGGCTGTCGTCTTGTGCGCAACCGGCGCCGCAGGTGTGTTGCCGCGCACCTGGGGGAGCGTCGCGCTCGGACGACGCGACTCGGCGGCCTCTTCCTGCTCGTCGTCCAGGCCCTCGTCTTCGACCTGATCCCCGTCGTGGCCGGAATCCTGGTCCTCGCCGTCGAGCTCGAGCTCTTCTTCGGGAGTTCGCTCGTCGGTCATCCCAGGAATGCCCTCCTCAGTTCAAGCACCTTCATCACCATTCGCGCCGACTTCTTCGCCCGAATGATCGTCGAGCGAGCGGCATCAAGGCGCGCCCGATCCCTCACGATCGCCGCGTGACGTGTCGCCAACCCTGCATGGGCGGCGTCCACGCGCTCGTCAAAGCGCGCAAGTGACCATAGCGCCCGTTCGGTCCGTGTGCTCAGCGCCGCCAGATCGGCCCGCTGAGCGCCCATCTTGGCGGCAAGCACGGGCCTCGCATGGACGAGGCGCGTGTCAACGGCGCGCAACTGCCCGCCCAACTCGCCCAAGCGCGTGCTCACGCCACGGCCCAGCCGGAGCGCCACGAGTGCGACCGCGAACAGGAGCGCGGCGACGATCAGGGTCAAACCGGTGTCAGTCATCTGGCTTGCGCGATTATCCGCCGTTCAGCCGTGCGGGTCGCGCACTGCGGGCAGGAAGGCTCCGATCAGACCACCAGCGAACGTCAGCACGCCGAAGCCGGCAATCACCAAACCCACCGGCACGCTCTCAGCCAAGACGCCGGCGATGCCCATCGCGAGCGTCATTCCGCCGAACACCAGCGTGCTCCTGAACGCCACCACGCGGCCCATCAGCTCGATCGGCGTGATCTCCATGAAGATCGTCTGCGTGGGGATGATGTAGACCAGATTGGCGATACCGATGACCGTGGCCGCGGCCAGCGCAACCAGCACGTTGTTGGTCAGGCCCAGCAGGATCACGGCCAGGCCCATGACCATGAAGCCACCGACTACCAGCCAGCCCTTCTTCAGGCGCGCACCGATGAAGCCCACGGCCAGCCCACCCACGAGGTTGCCCACTCCGATCGCAGTCTCGATCGCGGCGTAGTTCTGGGGGTAGGGAATGATGGTGCCGTCGAGCGTCCTCGTGGCGTACACGACGGTCAGGGCGAGGGTCACGCCCACAGTGAACTGGGCGAGCGTGCTGATGAGCGTGTTCTGCATGAGCGCCGCCTTGCCGCGCAGGAAGCGCCAGCCGGCAACGAGCTCATCGAGGAAGTTGCGCACCGCGTTGCCGGCGCGCGGCGCGGTGTCGCGCACAAGTGGCGCGACGGCGATCCCGGCCAGCAGCAGCGCCGATAGGACGTAGGTTGCCGAGTCGGCGAAGAACGCCAGCCCCAACTGGCTCGCGGCCGTACCCAGGAACGCAACGAACAGGCCCGCGATGGGGAAGCCGATGATGTCGGCCAGCGTGTCGGCCGTCCAGGTGGCTGAGTTGGCCGCCATCACGTCATCCTCGGCCACGATGCGCGGCAGCAGCGCCACCTTGGCCGGGCGGAAGAACAGGCTGACCGCGGTGATCACAAAGACGAGCGGGTAGACGTACACCACATTCATCGCCGCGGCGAAGGGAATGGCGATCACGAGAACCGCGCGGATCAGGTCGCTCGCGATCATGACCCGCTTGTGCTCCCAGCGATCGACGAACGTGCCGGCAATGGGCCCCAGCAGGATGTTGGGCAGCGTCGCCACCAGGAAGACGAACCCCGTCGCGAGCGGTGATTGCGTGACCGAGTAGACGAGCACGCCCAGCGCCACCTGGTGCAGCCGATCACCAAACAGGCTGATCGTCTGGGCGAGCCAGTAGGCAGCAAAGCGCGCATCCAGGGCGAGGCGGACGTAGGGATGGCCGCGCACCCGCGCTCGAAGGGGGAGCGGCTGTGACAGGCCGGGACCAAGGCCGCCGCCCAGCAGGATGGGCCGCTCGAGACCAAGACCGGTTTGCGCCACGACAGTGCGGCCGGGACCAAGCGTCACGCCGCCCTGCGGATCCTCCTTGCCGCGCAGCAGCGTGGCGAAGACAAACCATGCCAGCCCCGCGGCAATGAACGCGTCACCCACGGACGAGACGTTGGTCAGATAGGGCAGCGCGATGGGGATGATGTCGCCGATGGGACCTGCGTGGAGGAAGAAGTCGACGCCAAAGTCGGTGGGCAGTAGTCGGTGGAAAGCAAGGTTGAGCTCGCCCACATTCATGCCTGCGGCATCGAGTGACGGCCCCCAGACAGGCATCCAGCCGCCATTGGCCACGATCGCCACGCCGTTCGCGACGACACCCACGAACACGGCCAGCAATCCGGGGAGGCGCCGGTTCAGCCAGAGCGCGACGGCCAGGATCCCGAACG
>JBDTUR010000066.1:0-10245 GCA_040007635.1 Chloroflexota bacterium | reverse complement strand
GCGCGCCGGCTCAGGGCGTGCTGCGCCGCGGTCTTGGCCGCACGCTCCAGGGCCAATGCGACGGGCAAATCGAGGACTCGAGCGGCTGCGCGCGCAAGCAGTTCAGCTTGATCGAAGCCGCGTTGGCGCAACCGCGCGGCATGGACGGGCACCGGCACGAGTACGTCGCCGCCGATGCCGGCGCTCGCCCACCGCGCGGCCATCTGTTGGGCGAGCACCTCGACCAGGCGCAGCTCGCCGTCGTACTTGAGTGCGTGCAGACACGCCCGCGCCGGTCCGCTGTACGAGCAGCACCACTCGAGCTGCACAAGGCCTGCGGGCTGCGCCGCGGCGAGCCCCAGTGGCACGCCGGCCGGCTCGTCGCGCCGGCGCGCCAGATGCGGCAGGCACGCTCCACACACGACGTCACCCTCGCGCCCGCAGCCGGGGCACGCGGGTGGCAGCAGGGCATCGAGTAGCCGCCTCATCGACAACCATGGTGACGCGCAGCCCTCATCGGTCGCTTATCCGCGACTTAACATCCGTTGCGATGCAGCGCTGGGCCGCCCCGTTAGCGCTCGGTCTGGCCACGGGCGGCCTGCTCGTGCTCGGGCTGGCAACGTGGAGCTGGATAGGTCGGTCGCCGAGCTGGGCATACGACTTCCATGCCTATTGGGAGGCAGCCCTGCGCCTCGTTTCGACGGGCAGTCCGTACACGGTCGAGACGCTCGCTGGCCCGTTTCGGCTCGCTCCGCCGTTTCGGCTGGGTCCAGACGAGCTGTTCATGTACTCGCCCGTCCTTGCATTGCTGCTCGTGCCCTTGACCGCGTTCGGCGAAAGTGTCGCGGTCGTCTTCTGGCTTGCGCTTCGCGTCGCCGCGCTCGCGATGACATGCTCCCTGATGCCAATCCCGCGCCGCCTTCGCCTGGCCGTCTTTGGCGTCGCCGCGCTCAGTGTGCCAGTGTTGCGCGACCTCGAACTGGGCAACGTGAGCCTGATCGTGACCCTCCTGGCTGTCGTCATCTGGCGCTGGTTGGACCGCCCGGTGGCGGGCATCGCGCTGGCCCTATCGCTGACGGTCAGGCCGACCATGGTCCTCATCGGCGCGTGGTGGCTGCTACGTGGGCTCTGGCGGCCGATCGCTTGGAGTGCCGGTGCCGGGGTCGTGGTGGTGCTGGCCAGTCTGCTCTGGCTCAGGTCGGAGGCTTGGCTGCAATACCCGACGGTTCTGGGTCATGTGCGCGACGTCATGGGCGTGCCCAACAACGTAGATCTCGGTTCGGCGGTGCTGTTGGTCGGTGGCCCGCCGTGGCTCGCCCAGATCGCGCTGTACGGCGGCTACCTGATCGCGCTCGGTGCCGTTCTTCTCAGCCTGCGCCGCGACCGCGAACTCAGCTACGTCGTGACGCTGATGGCGACGCTCTTGTTGTCGCCACTGCTGTGGGATCACTACCTGACCAACCTGCTCGTGCCAGCGGCCTTCCTCGCGGCGCGCGGCCGTTGGTGGGGGCTCGCGCTCCCGTTACTGTGCTGGACGCCAACCCTGCTCGTCGCCCTCGTGCCGACAACCAAACCCTTCGCCGAGGCGCTCCTCGCGCCCATAGCCATCGCCGGCCTTCTATTGCCTTTCCTGGCGCCCGACGCCGGCGAGCGCGCCGGGTTCTTCGGGCAGCGACTAGGCCGCGGGCGCCAACGTCAGGTGGTCACCCGCCCGCAAACCTGACGCGGCCAGCGAGCCCGCAGGAACCTCGATCGCGCCGCGTGCGCCGCGCACCCACCACACGATGCCGGTCCACGGCTTCAAGTTGGGTTTGAGCGCGACCACCGGCCGAGCGCCGTCCGCCCGCGGCGCGCCCAGGAACAGGACGTCGATCGCGAAACTCATGAACAGCATGTGGACGCCATTGGTGCCAGCGAGATAGAGCCCTTCACCCGTCGCGAGTTGGCTTCGCCCGATCAGGCCGCGCAGCCGGGCCAGCCATGAGCCGGCCACCGCGACGCGCCACAGTGGCGCTGTGCTGCCGTCAGCGCGAACTTCGAGGTATTTGGTCACGCGCAGAGGATGACGTGCGGCTACTGCCCGGTGGACATGTTGAGCGCGATCAGGATGACCGCAGGGCCAAGGATGACGATGAACATTGACGGGAAGATGCAGCCGACGAGCGGGAAGAGCATCTTGATCGGCGCTTTCGCAGCCATCTCCTCGGCGCGCTGGCGGCGCTCAATGCGCAGCTGCTCGGACTGAACCTGGAGAACCTTGCTGATGGACACGCCCAGCTGCTCGGCCTGGATGATCGCGCCGATGAAGTTGTTCAGCGCCGGCACATCGGTTCGGCCGGTTACATCGCGCAGCGCGTCACGGCGCGTTTTGCCGACGCGGATCTCCGCCAGAGCGCGACGGAACTCGTCGGCCAGTGGCCCGTGGGTCTTCTCGACGACTTTGGCGAGGGCGCCGTCGAAGGAGAGGCCGGCGCGCACCGAGATCGTCAGCAGATCGAGCGTGTCGGGCGTGGCCATGAGCACCGCCTTCTGGCGCGCCTTGATGCGCCGGCTCAGCCACATTTCGGGCCCAAGAAAACCCATGCCGCCCAACGCGACCGCGCCAACGAAACCAAACGGCGGGTTGCCAAGCAGGACGGCGAAGAGCACGAACGTGCCCGCGCCAGCCAGTCCCGCGACGACCAATTTGAGCCCGAGGAAGTCTACGGTCCGCAGGTCACCAGGACTGCCTGCCATGGACAACCTCTTCTCGGTCCGGCTGACCTTCGATGGGCTGGCAAAACGCTGCGCGAGACCCGACAGGCGTGACGCGAGGGGGCGGAGAGTACGCTCGAACAACGGCTGCTGCAGCTCGATCTCCTCGAGCGTTCGAGCCTGCATCGAGCCCAGCTGCGACAGGCGCGCTTGGACTGGGTTCATCGGCTGCGCTCCGGCGAGAGCAAAGAAGACGAGCAGGACGCCGAGCGCCGCGACGCCGGCCATGACGATGGGAAGCATGCTCAGACCTCGATGTCGACGATGCGGCGGATGAGGATGAAGCCGATGAGCATCATTAACCCGCCTCCGGCGAGGATGAACATCCCGGCCGGCAGGCCCATCAACTCGGGCGGCTTCTGGAGCATTGGCGCCATGAATGTCGGAGCGATGATCGACATCACGATCACCAGGCCGACCGGCAGAAACCCCACGACATAGCCCGACATGCGCTGCTGCGCGGTCAGGGTGCGGATCTCGCCCTTGATTCGGACTCGTTCACGGATAGTGAAGGCGATGGTGTCAAGGATCTCGGCCAGGTTGCCGCCGACCGTGTGGTGGATGGCGATGGCTGTCGTCATGAGGTCAAGGTCATCCGAACGTACGCGGCGCTGCAGGTTGGCCAGCGCCTCGTCGAGTGGCAGACCCAGGTTGACCTCGCGAATGACGCGGGCGAACTCAGTCGAAACGGGGGGACGCGTTTCGCGCACGATCATCTCGAGCGCCTGCAGGAAGGACGAGCCGGAGCGGAGCGCGTTGGCAAGCAGCATGATCGTGTCGGACAGCGAGCTGTTGAACGCCTTGAGGCGCTTGCCCTTGCGGCGGTTGAGCCAAAACTTGGGCAGCCACCAACCGATCACGAGCCCGACGGCCCACACCAACGGACTTGAAAAGACGCTGATGATGGGGCTCAGCATGATCAGGAGGAGCGGAAGGCCCAAGAGCGCTCCAACGCGGATCGCCAAAAACTCGGATGGCTTGAGGGCCAGGTCAGCGCGAGCGAGCTCGCGCGCCATGTTGCTGCCCCAGTCGCGCCGTTCGATGACGCGGTTGAAATTGGCCAGCGCAGCCGAGGCGGCAATGCGCTCGCTCAGGTCGCGCGGAGCGGCGGCGTCGCGCTTGGTTTCGTCGCCGGCGGCATACCGCTCGAGCCGTGCGTTCACGTCCGACCCACCCGCCAGGCTGAAGAAGATCAGCAGGACGCCGAGCCCGGCACCGGCAGCCATGAGGATGACCATTGGATCCATGGCTAGACGGGGCTCCCGAACATGCGCGGCGGCAGGTGGATGCCGTGCATCTCAAACTTCTCGGCGAAGCGCGGGCGCACGCCAGTCGGCCGCAGGCGGCCCTGGACCTTGCCCTCAACCACGCCGGTCTGCTCGAAGACGAACACATCCTGGAGGACGATTACATCGCCTTCCATGCCCTGGACTTCGGTGATGTTGGTGATCTTGCGCGAGCCGTCCTTGAGCCGCTCCTGGTGGACGATCAAGTCCACTGCAGAGGCAATCTGCTCGCGCACGGCGCGCAGTGGCAGCTCAACCCCGGCGAACAGCACCATGGTCTCGAGACGAGCCAGCATGTCGCGCGGAGTATTGGCGTGGCCCGTCGACATGGAGCCGTCGTGGCCGGTGTTCATGGCCTGGAGCATGTCCAAAGCCTCGCCGCTTCGGCACTCGCCGACGATGATGCGATCGGGCCGCATGCGGAGGGCATTTCGTACGAGTTCACGGATGGGAACGGCGCCCTTGCCTTCGATGTTGGCGGGACGCGCCTCGAGGGTAACGACGTGCTCCTGGCGGAGCTGCAGTTCGGCCGCGTCCTCGACGGTGACGATGCGCTCGTCGTTGGGGATGAACGAGCTCAGGACGTTGAGCATCGTGGTCTTGCCGGACCCGGTGCCGCCGCTCACGAAGATGTTGAGCCGCGCCTCCACGCAGGCGCGCAGGAAATCGAACATCTCCGGTGTCGATGTGCCATAGCGGATGAGGTCGTCGGTCGTAAGGGGCGTCGACGCGAACTTGCGGATCGTCACCACCGGGCCAACGAGGCTGATTGGTGGAATGACCGCGTTGACGCGCGACCCGTCGACGAGACGCGCGTCGACCATTGGACTGGATTCGTCAACGCGCCGGCCGATGGGCGAGATGATGCGATCGATGATGCGCATCACATGCTCGTCGTTCTGGAACGTGATGTTGGTCAGCTCGAGTTTGCCTGACCGTTCGATGTATACCTGCCGCGGGCCGTTGACCATTACTTCGGTGATGCTCTCGTCGCGCAGCAAGGGCTCGAGCGGACCAAGGCCGACGATCTCATCGGTGATCTGCTCAAGCATGCGCGTTCGCTCAGCACGGGTCAGCGCCAGCCCCTCAGCATCAAGAGCGCGGCTGAACGCGCCCTCGATCTCGCGCCTGACCTCGACCGCGTTGGCCAGGTCAAGCTTGGGATCAATGTCGCCGATGACGCGCTGCTGGATACGGAACTTGGCGTCACGGAACGACTCACGTAGCGGCACCTGGGCGAGCATGCGGCCGGTGGTCATGGCGCTGCCCTGCCCGGGCGCGGGCGTCGCGGCCGCAGGCGCGGGCACGTGCTCAAGTCCGGTAGTCGGCCGGGCGGCCGGGGCGCGGTTTTGGTTGGGTGGCGCGGGCGGCTCGGCCGACGTTGCCCCCGCCAACTCGGATGCCGGGCGGGCGCTCTCAATGCGGCGCAGCAGTGACATCAGCTTCTCCTACCTAGTGGGCGCGCCACTGGAACAGGCCAGCGTTCTTGCCCTTGACCGCGGCTCGGGCGGGTGCCTCGCCGGTTTGGACTTGCTCGCCACCGACAACCGCCTTGACCAGGCGCGCGATGTCCTCGCTGACGCGTGCCTGGCGCGCAGCCACGACGAACGGCACGCCGCGGTTGAGGGCATAGACGACGGTTCGCACGTCGGACACCACGCTGTGGCTGATCTTCCGACCGATTGAGCTCTCGACATCCTGCAGCCGGATGCCATAGCCCGAATCGGCCCGATTCAGCAACAGCTGAACCTTGCCTTCGGGATAACCGAGCTGATCGGCCAGCGCCAGGAACTGGCGAATGTTCTTGATGTTCGTGATTTCAAGCGTCAGAACCGTCAGCACGACGTCGCTCTGGTCTAGGAATGCCAGCGTCACGTCCTGGAGCAGCGGTGAGCAGTCGATGACCACGAGATCATGCGTCAGGCGCAGCGCGGCAACGATCTTCGAGATGTGGTCGGGCCCCACCAACTCGGCCATTTCCGGGCTGGGCGGCGCCATCAGGACGCGCACGCCGGTGCTGTGCTCGACAAGAGTCGAGTCGAGCGTCTCGAGATCGCCGCTGGCCATTTCGCGCGCGACGTCGGCGATCGACTGGTTCTTGGGGTTGAGGTTCAGCAGCACCCCTACATCCCCGAACTGGAGGCCACCGTCGACGAGGGCCACCTTCTTGCCCAGCTCTGTCTTGGCCGCGACAGCAAAGTTGACTGCGAGCGTGGTCCGGCCGACGCCACCCTTGGGTGAGAAGAACGTCACAACCTGGCCGTTGTGCGGGGGCTCAGTGGGTTGAGCGTGACCGTTTGTCGGCGCCATCGCGGGCCGGGTGCTGGCGGCACGGTCGAGCTTCTGGCGCCCGCGCTGATGGACCTGGCGGATCGAGGCAGCAAGCTCGTCACTGGAAAAAGGCTTGACCAGGAACTCGCGCGCTCCCGCGAGCATTGCCCGGCGCAGATAGTCCGGCTCGCCCTGAACGCTCATCATGATGATGGCGGCCGTGGGCACCCGCACCGACAGTTGCTCGGCCGTGGCGAGACCGTCCATGCCGGGCATGTTGATGTCGAGCAACAGCACGTCGACCGGTGTCTGCGTGGCCAGGGTCAGGGCTTCCTGGCCCGAGCCGACAGAACCTGTGACCGTCATGTCCGGCTCAAAGCTGAGCAGCTTGGCCAAGTGATCGCGCGTTTCGGCGATGTCATCGACTATGACTACGCGGATCGGGTCAGCCACGTTCGTGCTCATTTGGATTTCCGGCTCGCCCGGATCAGGGAGTAACGGCTTGGGGCGGCAGAACGCCCCAGTGATCGACCAGCTCCCTCAGCGTGATCCCGGTCGTGGCCGTGTCGGCAGCGCCGCTGTCACTTGGCGCGCGAAGCACCAGCGATACGTTTCCATCGAGTTGGGCGAAGCGCACGACTTCTGATTGCTGAGGCGAGACGCCCAGCACGACGACCATGTCCGGCTCGGGCGTACCGCCTTGCGACACCCCATTGCCAGGGTCGGTAGAGCGCGGCATGACTGCCAGGACCTGGACGTTCTGGACTACGACTTTGACTGTCGTGTTATTCAGGAATTCGTCAATCGGAATGTACGGGTTGGTGTCGATCGTGCCATCGATGGTTGTGTGGCCGTAGTTGGGATTGGCCAGCACCTGCGGATTGAGCGCGTCGCTATCCCGTAGCGACACGAGTACATCGACCCGATCTCCTGGTTGGAGCAATGCGCCCACCGAGTCGACCGTGCTGAGCGGGATCGCGATGGCGCGCAAGCCGGGCTGGAGCGACTGGCTTTCGAATTGCGCGTCGCCGGTATTGAAGTCAGTGCTCGTCAGGGCCTGCCCCGCAGGAACAATCCGGCGAACGACCCGACCGACCAGCTCCTCAGGGTGCTCGTAGGTTCCAGAGGCATCGCCTGAGGCGCGACTTTGGGTGGTCATGTTGTCAGCCGTGAGCTCGGTCCCGAGAGTCAGGTCGACTGCGGCGACAACGACGCTCACGTCCTGCGGCGCCTGCGGAGCCTGCTGTGAGCCCACGCCGCCCAAGCCGATCACGGCCACGAACGCGACGGTGGCCAGGACGACTCCGGCGATGAGCATGAATCTGTTAGCGCGCTTCAAGACTGCGGCCTCCAAGGTCGGTTGACAGGTGTCAACGACTCTAGAAGTGGTGCGGTGTGGTCCCAATCACACCAATGGGCTAGGACCATGGTTCGCTCGGACTACAAAAGGAAGAGCGCCGGCTGGTCCTGAAGGAGAGTTGGACCAGGCGGCGCTCCCCGGGGCTGACGGTGGCCCCTGATCACATGCTGTTGCCTAGTGAAGAGAGCATGTCGTTGATGGACCCTCCCATGAACGTCACCGCCACGATTGACGCGACGGCGATGAGCGCCAGGATGAGCGCGTACTCGGCGAGTCCCTGTCCAGCCTGCGTCCGACGGCGCAGCACAAGGCCAATTGCGTTTCTCACTTCGGTCGTCCTCGAATAAGTGCGGTCATCGCAATAGTCGCGATGTGAGGGGACTGTGGCCTAGCCGACATGCGCTCGAAATAGGAAAGCGGTACTCACCGGCTGGGAGTGCTGCCGAGTTGCGCTGCCAACTGCCGCACGAGTTGGTGCGCTGATGCGCCGGCCCGGAGGGCCTGTCGCGGCCCTGGAGCGCCTGTGGCGCCGGGCTAGTTGCCGTTGATCTGGTTGGCGATGATCGAGAGGATGTCGTTGATCTGGGTGCCGAAAAAGGTCAGCGCGACCAGCGCCACGATTACGATGAGAGCGACTATCAGGGCGTACTCGGCCAAGCTCTGGCCACGAGAACGAGCAACCTGATCACGGGAGTGTCGCCCACGTGAGTGCATCACCGCCGATCGTAGGGCATAAGCCGCGGGGCATAAACAAAAGCGCCGGCCTTTCGGCCGGCGCCTCTACTTGTCGCTTGTGGCGAACAAGATCAGATCTTGGTGCCGACGTCCGACAGGATGGCGTTGATCTGACCGCCAAGGAACGTGACCGCGGCGATCGCCAGAACGGCGATAAGCGCCAGGATCAGCGCGTACTCGGCCAGGCCCTGACCGCGCTCGTCGCGGTTAATCAGGCTGAGCAGGTACTGGACCATTGATGAAGCCCTCCGATTTAGATGAGTCCACAAGGAACGGACAACGGCAACGATGCCCGCACCGGAGGGGTGCCGAAATGGGACGAGAGTCCACCTGGGCAAGCCAAGAGTCCTACCTAGTAGCACGCCCGCGCACGGGGTGTGGCGGGGTGTCAACGGCCTAGGCGACGGCCGCGACCACCTCGAGCGTCGATCGGTCAGGAGATAGCTGCACTCGCAGCTGAGCCGACTCGGCGCGCAGCTGGACCTCCGACCAGACATCTTCGGGCAACCCGGTCGCGCGCATCGTTTCGTCCTGCTCCTGCTCCCGAATCATCGCCGCGAGGGCCGCGGGCATGGTGCGTTCGTGGCGCGCCGCGGCGACCACGGCATGAGCGTGGGCGGCGGCATTCTGGCTCGCCGCGGCAGTGCTCGCCTGGATGGTGGCGGTCACGCTCTGCGCCGTCCAATCGAGCTTCACGGCAAGCTCAGCGGGAACCCCCGACAGGTAGCCCGCCATGGCGTCATCGATGACGCGGAACAGGGCGCTCTCGAGCTCCGACGCGAGCCGTCGGTCCGCCCCAACGGATTCGAAGCGCACGACGATCCCCGCGCGCTGGCCGCGCTCCAGCGACGAGCGCCGCAACGTGGGCACGAGGCCCAGGTCATCGAGCACCATGGGTCGGACGTCGAAGATGAACTCCTTTGTGGCCTTGAGCGCGTGCTCGACCATTCGCACGAGCTCCGCCAGCTCCGTCTGGGCTTGCTTGGGTTGGCGCTCGAACAGCCGCTGAACGACCTGCGCCTGGAGAGCGATGTTGGCGATGCTCTGCGCCGGCCCATCGTGCATCTGGCGCGCTATGTCGCGCCGCAGCTCCTCCTGCCCGGCGAGGTTCTCGCTGGGAGCGTAGTCCGGGCGCGCCACTGCGTCGCTGCCCCTGCTTGACCCTGCGACGCGCATGACGGGCACGATTTCGGCCAGCCGGTCACGGTAGCGCGCCAGCGCACGCTGCTTGCCGCCCAGCACCTCGAGCTGTGCCTCCATCACCATGGCGCGCCTGGTCTGGGTGATCAGGGCGGAGTGTGCTTCGGGCAGCTCGTCTTGCGACCCGTCTCGCTCGAGCGTGCGGACGCGCTCCTCAGCCTGGACACGACGGGCCTCGTGACGTTCAGCTTCCGTCCCAGCCTGGCCGAGGAGCAGCTCGATCTCAGCCAGCTCGCGTTCGAGCCTGGCCTGATCGGCGCCCAGCTCATCGGCCAGCTGGAGCAGCGTCTTTTCCATTACTACTTGACTCCAGATTCCTTCCTCAGTCCTCGGGGATCCGGATCCAGCCCTGCTTCATGGCGTAGACCACGGCCTGCGTGCGGTCGTTGACTGACAGCTTGCGCAGGATCGAGCTCATGTGGTTCTTCACTGTTTGCTCCGAAATGGTCAGCGTGTAGGCGACCTGCTTATTGGTCATGCCCTTGGCGATGTTGTCGAGGATTTCGACTTCACGCGGTGACAGTGGCGCAAAGATGGGTGCCGCCTCCTGGCCGTAGACAGCCAGCTCGCGAAACTCCTTCAGGACGCGTGACGCGACCGATGGACGCGCGAAGACCTTGTCGTTGATCAGGTACTCGCCGGCGCGAACGCGGCGGATGA
>JBDTUR010000065.1:0-10288 GCA_040007635.1 Chloroflexota bacterium | reverse complement strand
TCGAGCGTATCCAGCAGCTCCTTCACACGCTCAGGCTAACCAGCCCTAGAATTCACCGTCCGGTCGGGGTGTAGCTCAGCTTGGTAGAGTGCTTGCTTCGGGAGTAAGAGGTCGTGGGTTCGAATCCCGCCACCCCGACCACTCCCAGATGTGCCGTTCGACATTGGAGATGATGTCAACACGCGGCCATCTCCAAGCGACTCTCGACGCTCGATTGGCGCCGTCCTTGCCATTGGCACTGCGATTGCCCCGCGCGATTGGAGATCATGTCCAAAACTGTGGCGATCGGCGCAGCTAGCGGCCGTTAACCACGCGGTCCGGCGCCTGGATGTTGAGATGATCTCCAATCCTTGCGCGCCGGGGCGGTCGATGAGCTTGCTAGACCGGTACTAGAGGGAATCAGGGCGCCTCGAGCCTGTCCTTGAGCCGGCCAAGATCGCCGTCGAGCGCCTCCTTGAGCGGTCCGAGCATGGGCCTGAGGAGGGCCGCGAACAGTCCCGCCTCACCTTCGGCGACGACCTCGACATGCGTGCCGGACGATATCGCATCGAGATACCAGGTCATCTGAACTGGCGCCGGCCGATCGATGCGGTAGGCGAACTGCCGATCCTGCTCCATGCCGACCACCCGCGCTCGTGCCTCCACCCGGTGGCCCAGCAGGCTCGTGACCTGGGTCCAAGTGGTGCCCAGGCGGGGTGGCTCGTCGGTCAGATCGGTAACCTTTTCCACGGCGGCCGACCAATCCGGCTGGTGCGCGATGTCTGTGACCAGCGCGAACACCACTGGCGGGGACTGCTCGATGTTGATCCGAGCCGCAACCCTGACCCGCATTGCCTAGTCAGGTCCGACGCGGTGGGATGCGTATCGGCAGCACGATGAACGATGCCGCGACAAAGGCGAGCGCCATCAGCCAGAAGGTGATGGGCAGGCCCACCTCATTGCCGAAGACCGCGTCGACGATGCCGTAGAGCGCCACCCACAGCGAGCCCACGCCAAAGGCGAGCGTGAAGTAGACGGCGAACGAGGCGTCGCGCAGGGCCGACGGCGATAGGTCGGACAGCAACGCCTGGAGTTGCGGGCTCTCGACGAAGTTGAAGATGCCCATCAGCACGATCGCCAGCCACAGCAAGGTCAGATTGGTGCCGGCCAGGACAAACGTCGCCAGCCCGATGACGCCGCCCACATAGGCGGCCAGGATGAGCGGCTTCCGACCGAAGCGATCGGACAGCCAGCCAGCGACCATTGGGCCGGGCACGCTACCAATGACCAGCACCGCGTACATCAGCGCCACGGTGGCCGTGTCGAGCTTGACCACCAGGGTCAGGTAGAGCGGCACGAAGATATTCAGGACACCCAGGCCGCGCGCGCCGCCGCCCGCCGCGGCGGAGGCGTAGACAAGCAGCAGATTGCGGTCGCGCAGCACAGTTGACATCGCCGAGCGGAGCGAACCGTAGGCGCGGGCGGCAGCGCGATCCGCGCCCGTTTCCCGCACCAGCACGAAGATCAGCGCCGCGATGAACATCGCCGGCAGACCAAACGCGACCACGGTCCAGCGCCAGCCGATGCCGGCGATCAGCCACGCCCCCAGCAGCGGCACCATGACCGTCCCGACGTTGCCGCCGGCGATGTGTGCCGAGATGGCGAAGCCCTGGCGCGCGGGCGGGAACTGCTCGGCGATGAGGCCGTTGCCGACTGGGTGCTGGGGCGAGCCGCCCACGCGCGACAGGACGTTCGCGACTGAGAACGGCACGAAGCCGCCGGCCAGCGCCTGGGCGGCCATGCCCGCACCAAACACGAAACCGCCCGCGCTCAGGATCACGCGGCGCGAGACGATGCGCGTAAGGCCCGCGTACGACAGCTGGACCAGGCCCGAGCAGATGTTGCCGAACGCCGTCAGGAAGGCGATCGCCGCGACGCTCACCCCGAATTCCGCGATGAGCGCGATGTAAACGAGCGGTAGCAACGCCGCCTGGGCGTGATTGACCGCGTGGGCGAGGCTCAACAGCCAGAGCGACAGGTTGGGTCGGACGTCAGTGGGTGCTGAAGCCGGAGCGTCGGCAGCAAGTTGGGCTTCGCTCACTCGGCGGAGCCTATCGCGACCGCTAAACTCGGTTCGCAATGGAAGACAAGCGCGAGCGCTGGGCGCTCATCCTGGGTGCGAGCAGTGGCTTTGGTGCTGCAGCGGGAAGGTCGCTCGCGGGCGCGGGCTACCCCATCGTCGGCGTTCACCTTGACCTGCGCGGCACGATCGCCAACGCCCAACAGGTGCGCGACGAGATCGCGGCGACTGGCGTACCGGTGGTGTTCCACAACGTCAATGCCGCGGACGATGAAAAGCGTCACGGCGTTGTGGCGGCCACGAAAGAGCTCTTCGAGCAGCGTCGCGCGGAAGGCAAGGACCCGTTCGTCTGCGTCGTGCTGCACTCACTCGCTTTCGGCACGACCCTGTCCTACGTGACCAACGACACCGAGCAGAAGGAAGTCAGCCAGAAGCAGCTCGAGATGACGGCTGACGTCATGGCCCACTCGCTCATCTATTGGGTGCGCGACCTCTTCCATGCCGGGCTGCTGGCCAATGGGTCGCGTGTCTTCGCGATGACCAGCGAAGGCGCGACCCGGGCGGTACCCACTTACGGCCCGGTGTCAGCCGCCAAGGCTGCCCTTGAAGCCCACGTCCGACAACTCTCGATGGAGTTGATCCCGCACGGCATCACGGTCAACGCCATCCGCGCCGGCGTAACCGACACGCCTGCGTTGCGCCGCATTCCCGGCCACGAGGAACTCCGTGCAGCGGCCGAAGCGCGCAACCCGGGCGGCCGCTTGACCCGCCCGGAGGACGTGGGCGAGGCGCTCATCGCGCTCGCGTCGCCGCACCTGTACTGGATGACCGGCAACGTGATCGGCGTGGACGGCGGCGAGGCGACGGGCGCCCGCCGCGGGGGCGGTTAGGGAACTGCGGTCGGGATCTGGACCTGGATGTTGATGACGATCAACACGATGACTGCAATGAGCATGGTGGCGCCTGACCCGCCACCACCGTTAACGACGACGGTGTCGTGCGGTTCAGATATAAGGTGTCTCCTTACGCTATTTCGGTAGGGACAGGAGAAGGCTCGCCAGAAGCGCGATACCTGCGACCAACAGTTCGACCATGCGCATACCGTGGTCGTCTCGGACTATCCGGGGAACGTAGGCGTTCGAGACCTGCGGGCTACCCGCGGCATCGACTGATTGCGGCGCCATCTGGTTGTCTCCTCTCGTTGGCGCAACAATGATGGCTGCCTCGTTGCTGCCAGTGCGCGCCCGACCGATCTAGTGCATCAATCTCGTTAAGGCTTGCCGTTGTAGGCGATCGTCGAGCCGACGAACTTGAAGCCGCGCTTCTGGAGATCCTTCGAGAGCGCGTCCGACACCGGCGTCGTGATCGGGATAGTGCCCGGCTCAGCGGTGGGCGGCAATCTCGTTGGCGGTTGCGGCACCAGGCTCACGAAGTATGAATAGAGCGAACCGAACTCGGCCCGGATGCGGAGCGCGGCATGCGCATTGGCGATCGCCGCTGCCCACCAGCAGCGCGGCGTCCCCGCGCCGCTCATGTCTAGTACTGGAACAGCAACTCGCGGTACTTGGGCAGCGGCCACAGGTCGTCGGCGACCATCGTCTCGAGCTCGTCCGCGACCTCGCGCAGGGCATTCTGCGCGGGAATGACGTCCTGAACGAATGCCTGCGCCTCATCCTGCACTGAGCGGGTCTCGTGGGCTGCGTGCTGGGCGTGCTCCAGCTTGGTGATCGCGGAGCCCAGCTCGTCGATCTTTTGGCCCAGCTTCGTGGCAAGGTCAGCCGCCGCGCGCGACGCCGTGCCGGCGGGCAGCAGTTGGCCCAGGTAACGCACCGCCGCGGGCATGATCATGGTGCGCGCGATGTCGAGCGCGGTATTGGCTTCGATGTTGCCGACTTTGACGTAGCGCTCCCAGCCGATGTCAACGCGTGCCGCGAGCTCGCGCTCAGTCAGCACGCCGAACTTGGCGAAAACCGTCTTCGCCTTGGCCGTCGAGAGCGCGGGCAGCGCGTCAACCGTGGTCTTGTTGTTGGGCAGACCGCGTCGCCCGGCTTCCGCGTGCCACTCGGGCGAGTAGCCGTTGCCCTCGAACAGGACTTGCTTGTGGCCGCGCGCGATGTCCGAGAGGATCGCCTCGAGCCCGTCAAAGTCGCCCGGCGTGAGTGCTTCCAGGGCGTCGGCCAGACTCGCGAGTGAATCGGCCACCGCCGTGTTCAACACTGTCTGGGGCCAGTAGATGGGCGCCGATGAACCAACGGCGCGGAACTCGAACTTGTTGCCGGTGAAGGCGAACGGCGAGGTGCGGTTGCGGTCCGTGGCGTCACGCGGCAGTCCGGGCAGGGAGTCGACCCCCAGGTCGAGCGACCCGCCGTCTTTGGAGGCCGACGCGGGGCCCTGCTCGATCTGCTGGATGACGTCCTCGAGTTGCGAACCCAGGAAGATCGACACGATTGCCGGTGGCGCCTCGTTGGCGCCCAGGCGGTGGTCGTTGCCCGCGTCGGCAATGGCCGCCCGCAGGAGATCGGCATGCACGTTCACGCCGCGGATGACGGCGAGGAGGAATGCCAGGAACTGGGCGTTGGCATGCGGGTCCTTGCCCGGATCGAGCAGGTTCTCGCCCAGGTCGGTCGCCATCGACCAGTTGTTGTGCTTGCCTGAACCGTTGATGCCGGCGAACGGCTTCTCGTGGAGGAGCAGCATCAGCCCGTGCTGGAGCGCGAGCCTCCGCATTGTCGCCATGACGATCATGTTGTGGTCGGACCCGACCGAGGTGGGCTCGTACACGGGCGCCATCTCGAACTGGGCCGGAGCAACTTCGTTGTGGCGCGTCTTGGCCGGGATGCCCAAGCGCCATAGCTCGCGATCCAGGTCCATCATGAACGCCAGGATTCGCTCGCGGATGGGCCCGAAATACTGGTCCTCCAGCTCCTGGCCCTTGGGCGGCGGCGCACCGAAGAGCGTGCGCCCCGTGAGCAGCAGGTCGGGCCGCTGCTCGGCCAGGCGGCGGTCGACAAGGAAGTACTCCTGCTCTGGGCCGATCGCGGTCAGGACGCGCGTCGCATCCTTGTTGCCGAACCAGCGCAGCACGCGCAGCGCCTGCTTACCCAGCGCGGCCTGCGAGCGCAGCAGCGGGATCTTGTGGTCGAGCGCCTCGCCAGTGAACGACACATAGGCGGTCGGGATGGTCATGGTGACGCCGTTGGGCTCGACCTGGAGGAAGATCGGGCTCGTCACGTCCCACGCCGTGTAGCCACGGGCCTCGAAGGTGGCGCGGATGCCGCCCGACGGGAAAGACGACGCGTCCGGCTCGCCCTGGACCAGGTTCTGGCCGCTGAACTCCGCGATCGTGCGCGCATCACCGGTGGGTACGAGGAAAGAGTCGTGTTTCTCCGCGGTGGAACCGGTCATGGGCACGAACCAGTGCGTGTAGTGGGTCGCGCCGTGCGCCAGCGCCCACTCCTTCACGCCGTGCGCAACGGCATCCACGATCTGCGGGTCGAACGGCTCGAGGCCGGCCGTCGTGTGGCGGAGCTTGGCCGCGATGGGCTTGGCAAGGTACTGGCGCTGCGCCTCGTCGCCGAACACATACTGGCCATAAATATCGGCACCGGCGTGGGCGATGAAGTCCTGGGTGGACTCGACGCGGGTGTTGGAGATCGCATTGGTCGCCACCTGGCGCGGAGTCAGGCCGCTGCCCGTCACTGGCGCACCACCAGCGCCCGCGCGTGGCGCAGTCCGGCCGGCTCCGTTGGCGGTGCTTTCAGCCGCATGGCCGTTGGTTGTGCCAACGCTCTTAGAGCCGAGGTCCATGACCATCGCCGATAGTCCCTCCATGGCACCGCACGCGGTCGCAGCCGACATGGCACCGCTGCCAGCGAGTCTATGGCCGGGTACCGGTGGGTGTGGGTTGCAATCGGGACTCGGGCCGGTTACGTAGTCGGGCCGACAGCTCGTCCTTCAGGCGGTCGAACTCCCGATCAACATCGACGTAGCGCTCTGCCGCCATGGCGATTTCCAGGCGATCGCCCGCGAGGCGTGCCCAAACTCGCCGGCGCGGGAAGTAGAACGACAGCGCGAGTCCCAGGATGAGCGACAGATAGGCGATCCAGATGAAGCTCTGGCCCGGGTCGCGCTTAATGACCATGCCGGTGTATGCGCTGGCCTGCGCCCAGCCGATGGTGTAGCCGCACGTCTGGCCCGGAGTCGTGGTCGAGCCCAGGCCAACGACCTGCAGGAAGCACACGTTGCTGCCGTTGGACAGCGTTTGGGCCGCGATACCGGTCAGCGCCAGGAGCGCCGTGCCGTCGGTGGCGCGGTTGAGTACGACAAGCAGGCCCAAGTCGGACCCGGGGATCGTGAGAAAGCCCTGGGGCAGGCCGGCGAGCTCGCCGTCGAGCAGCACCGGGCCGTCCCACACCAGCTGGCCACTGGCGTCCCAGATGGACAGGCTCTCAGCCGGCCCAAAGGTGTTCTGGTGGAAGACGTAGCCATCAACCTCGAGCGGGTCGTTGACGCGGATGATCTTGCGCGCCACCTCCTGCCCATTGCGGTACACCGCCAGGTCCGTGGTGAAGTCGGCGAAGGAACCGTCTGGTCGGGTGGGGGCATCAAAGTGGATGTTCTTCACGAGCAGGTTGTCGGGGGTTCCGACCGACTGCACCGGCGCCGTCTGGCCCTCCCCCAGGAAGACCACGGTCTCATAGCCGAGCGCCGTCGTCACCGCCGCGCCGGCAAGAAAGAGGATCAGGCCCAGGTGGGTGAAGAGCGTGGCGAGCTTCATGTACTGGTTCTTGTCGCCGTATACATGCAGGATTGGCGTCGCGCTGTCCTTGTCGCGCGCGACCTCCTCGCGAACCTTGTAGCGACTGCCGCGCAGAACCTGGCGGAGTTCCTGGCCGCCGTCCGCGCCGGCGTCGACGTACGCGGCGCGATGCTCCAGGCGCAGATCGAAGAAGGGCGCGGCCTGGACGACGCGGACTCGGTGCGCCGTCCGCCACAGGTCGGGCAGGCGATCGAGCGTGCACACGACGATGCTCACGACCAGCAACGTGAGCAATAGCACGAACCACGGCGCAGAAAAGACCCGGAACAGGCCCAGCCGCTCGAAGATGTCGACCATCCCCGGGCCCACGTTCAGCCCCAGGATGCTGAGCGGGTCGTACGCCGCGTGGATCTGCGCCATCTGGTCGGCGTATGCGCTGGGATCGTGCAGCGCGAAACTGGGCACCTGGCGCAGCACTGCGCCGAACACGCCGGCCACAGCGAGGATGCTGATCTGGAGCACGGCGAACTTGACGCTGGTCAGCGTGTGCCACGCGAACCAGCCCAATCGCCCGAGCGGATTGAGCGCCATGGCGCGACGAGCGCCCAGAGCCGTGCTGGCTATGTCCCTATTCCTGCCACGGCGAGCGCGTTGCCGAAATCAGCGATGAGGTCGTCGATCTCCTCCAGACCGACCGAGACGCGCACGAGCCCTTCGGGGATCCCGACCGAGGCGAGTTGCGCCGAGTCCATCTGACGGTGCGTGCTCGACGGTGGGTGCACCGCGATGGTGCGGACGCTCCCCAGAGATGCGGTCCGCGGCGGCAGCGTGAGCGCGTCGAGGAATCGCTCCGCCCTGTCGCGAGCGCCCAGGTCAAAGCACAGCATCCCGCCGCCCGCGCGGAGCTCGCGCTGCGCGATTGCGAACTGCGGATGCGACGGCAGCCATGGGTACGCAACGGTGGTCAATCCGGCCGATTCGAGGTGACGGGCCAGCGCGAGCGCGTTGGACGAGTGGCGTTCCATGCGGACGTGGAGCGTCTCGATCCCGCGCAGCACCAGGAAGGCGCTCTGCGGGGCGAGCGTGCCGCCGGTGTCGATCTGGACCTTGCGTATCGCGCCGATTAGGTCGGCCCGGCCGGACACGCCGCCCGCGAGCACATCAGAATGGCCGCCGATCCACTTGGTCAGCGCCTCGACAACCAGGTCTGCGCCTAGCTCTGCTGGCCGGACCAGCCACGGTGAAGCGAACGTGTTGTCGACGCTCACGGTGATGCCACGCCGATGAGCGCGCTCGATGAGCGCCCCGAGGTCGGCCACGACGATCGTTGGGTTGGCGATGGTCTCGACGTGGAGCAGTTTTGTGTTCGGGCGGAAGGCGGCCTCCACGGCGTCCGGATCGGTCGCATCGACAAACGTGGTCTCCACGCCAAAGCGCGGCAGCACCTTGTCGAGCAGGTGCTGGACGCTGCCGTAGATCTGCTTCGCGGCAACCACGTGATCGCCCTGCGCGAGCAGCGCCACGAACGTGGCGTGCACCGCTGCCATGCCACTGGCGAAAACGTAGGCTGCCTCGGCACCCTCGATCTCGGCCAGCGCCGCGGCCAGGGCGTTGGCCGTGGGGTTGTCGATGCGCGAGTACGAGTAACCCGGGATCTTGTCGCCCAGCACGTCAGCCAATTCCCCGGCCGATTCAGCGCTGAACGTCACCGCCTGGTAGATGGGTACCGCGTCCGGGGTCTGATCGACGCGCGGCGCGGTCGTCGCCGCCCGCAAGGCGCGCGTCCCAAAACCGTGCTTGCTCACGGGGCGATGCTACCGCGCCTCTTCGCGTTAGTTGCCGGACGACTCCCATGGCGCCCGGCCAGGCCATGCGGGCGGCACCTCCACGCGCTCCCGCGCCTGCGCCACCCGATCGTCAACCACAGATGCTTCGGGCGCCACAACGACAGCTGGCACCGGCACCCCTGACAGAGCCTCGCCCGCCATTGCGTTGCTGGTGGCCGTCCCCGGGTCGGGCACCACCGTCACGGTCGGCGCCGTCAGCGGCACGTTGGGGGCGCCGTCAGGCATCGTGCCAACGTTCGCCGTGGCGCCCTGGCCGACGTGCTTGACCTCGCGCGCGAACCGGACAACCTGGTCGCGGCCGCGCCGCTTCGCCTCGTACATCGCCAGATCGGCGCGGCGCATCAGCTCAATCGAGGTGCGGCCATCCTCGGGATACGTGACCAGCCCGATCGACGCCGACGTGCGCACGACGAGCCCGTCGTGGGGCAAAGCCAGTCGGCCGATGTCGATGCGCACCTTGTCGGCGACGAGCATCGCCCCGTTCAAGTCCGTCTCTGGCAGCAGCAGCACGAACTCATCGCCGCCGTAGCGCGCGGCAACGTCGGTGATGCGGATGTCGCCGCGCAACGTGTCAGCCACGGCGCGGAGCAGCATGTCGCCCGATGCGTGGCCAAAACGGTCGTTGGCCGCCTTGAGCCCGTCCAGGTCAAACATCAGGAGCGCAAAGGGCCGGCCGCTGCGCGAAGCGCGCAGGATCTCCTGCTCGACCTCGGAGAGGAAGTAGTCGCGGCTGTGCAGCCCGGTCAGCGAGTCGAATTGCGACAGGCGCAGCGCCTCCTCGCGCGCGCGGCGCTGCTCGCGGCCCACGATGGCGCTCACGTACGCGACCAATGCGAGAGCGATCAGGTTGAAGCAGATGCGCCCGACGTCGGCCACGCTGCTGGGCAATGGGTTGACCGGAATAAGGACACCGACGAGGTACGCGGCACCGGCGGCGAGGGTCAGGATGACCGGGCCCAGGCCCGACGCCCAGACCGACGCCGCTCCCAGGAGGAGCACGTAGCCAAAGAAGAAGGGGCTGGCGTAGCCACCGGTCAGCACCAGCAGCACGGTCAGGAACAGGATTGCCGCGGCCGCCTCAACCGTCAGCCGCTGTTTGCCCATGACGCTCGGGGGCAGGATGTCCTGGAACAGCAGGATCAGGACGAAGCTGATCGCCAGGAAGATAACCACCGGGGTGGTCTGACCGGTCCCGGTGAGGACCACCACGACCATCGCGGCGACGATGAACACCAGGCTGGCGACGCGGACCAGCCGCTGGTAGACGGCAGGCGGCAATGCGCTGGCGCTCGAAAGCGAGCGAGGCGAGGCAGATGCTGCGCCGTCGGCTGCTGGCTGTCGCGCCGGTCGGTCAGGGTCGCGCCGGGCGCGCCGCCCACGCAGCGCCAAGGCGAGCGCGAGCAGCAACAGCAGGACCGCCGCGACGACGACGAGGAACAGCAGGGTGAGCTGGTCGATTGGCACCTTGACTGGACAGACATATCGCCCGGTATGGCCTAGGGAGGGCGAGATTGGTCCCTGTGAGCGGTGTCGCCCGATGGTAGTGGGGCGAATAGGCCGGAAGTACTACCGACAGAGCGTTAGTGTGGCGCCGATGCACCGGCCCGCAGCAGCGCCCCGAGG
>JBDTUR010000064.1:0-10289 GCA_040007635.1 Chloroflexota bacterium | reverse complement strand
GCGTCTCCGGGCGGTGGTCCTCGCCGCGCTCCGCTGTCGCGCCGGCAACGTTGAAGTAGCGCAGCGACACCGCGCCGATGCCGTACGCCCGGCTGTACCAGTCGAGCATGCCCTCGAATGCGCGTTTTGTTTCGCCATAGGGATTGACTGGCCGCAGCGGATGGTCTTCCTCGATGGGCGTGGATTGCGGCTCGCCGTAAACGGCGGCGCTCGATGAAAACGCGATTCGGTTCACGCCCGCCGCGCGCATCGCCTCGAGCATCTTTGGCCCCGCCACCACGTTGACCTCGAAATAGCGATCCGGTTGTGCCACCGACTCACCCACGAGGGCCAGTCCGGCGCAATGCAGGACCGCTTCGATCCGGTGTTGACGAAGAGCCTGCCCGAAGGCGGCAGCATCGCCGATGTCACCCACGACCAGTGTTGCGCTGGGTGGGACCGCGGCAGGGTGGCCGCGCACGAGCGAGTCGTAGACGACGACCTCGTGGCCAGCTTCGATCAACCGCTCAGCAGTGGTGCTGCCGACGTACCCGGCGCCACCGGTGACCATGACGCGCATCAGTTCTTCACCCTCACTCGCCCAGTATCCGACGCCACAGGCCCGAACGGCGCTCGGACTTGGGCGACTCCTCGTTCTGGTGGCGTGACTCTACTGGGCTGGCGTGCGGCACTTGGGAAGCGCGACGCTCTTCGGCCGCGGCATGGTCGGCCATCGAGGGGTTGCGATTGAACACGACCTGCTCCGCCGCGCGCGGACCTTCGTTGATTAGCGGCACGGGTTGGGTGGGCCGCTCGCGCTCCGCGAAGACTTCCGCCAGTCGCTGCTCAAGGCGCTGCGCCGCGACATTCTCGGGATCGATCTGGAGTGCGTCGCGCGCGCGCTCATAGGCGAGCCGCTCCTCGCCGCGTTCGAGCGCGACGCGTGCCAGGCCCACGACGGCGATCGCGTTGCCCGGGTCCTGGGCAGCCGCGTTGGCGTAGATCTGCTCCGCCTGATCGACCATGCCGTGAATGAGCAGGCGCTCAGCCTGAAGGAGTGCTTCGATCATTCGGCGCTCGACCTCTCCAGCTGGGCGCGCGCTTCGGCAATCAACGCCGCGCGCGCGTTACGCGACGGATCATCGAGCACCCACTGCAAAAGGTGGTCCAGCAGCTCGCCGACGACTGGGCCGGGCTCCAACGCGAGCGCGGCGGTGAGATCGTCACCGCGCAGCGCGAGCTCGTGCAAGGTCAGTGGCGCGCCTGCTGCGAGCTCCGCCGCGACCCGGCGGCGCAGCTCATCGAGTTGTCCCGCGTTGGCCGGCAGTCCACTGCCGATGTTGTCTGCCGCGCGGAGGTTGAGCAGGTCGCTCATCAGGTCGCGGCCGATGCGCTTGATGAACCGCCGCACGGCGGCGCCGCTCCAGCGTGGCTCGTAGCTGAACATGTGATAGCGCACGAGGTCGGAAACAGCTTCCACCTCACGTCGCGCAAACGCCAGCCGGGTGAGCATCACCTTCGCCAGCCGTGCGCCTTCAGTGTCGTGACCGATGAAATGCCCATCGGCCAGTGTCCCAGGCTTGCCAATGTCATGGACGAGCGCCGCGAGTCGCAAGCGGGGATTGCCCGGATCCAGCTGTACGGCGGCGTCGAGCGCGGCCATGCAGTGCGCCCACAGGTCCATGCCTGGGGCCTTGTCCTGGGCAACGCCGCGTTGCGCGTCGAGCTCCGGCAAGGCGAACCGCAGGACCCCGGTATCAGCCAGGATCTGGAGAGCACGCGACGGCTGCGCCGCCCGCAGCATCTTGCGCAGCTCCTCGCCGATCCGCTCGGTCGAGACGTGCTCGACCGTCGCGGCCGTGGTGCTCATCGCGGCCAGGGTTTCTGGCTCGATCTCGAAGTCGAGCTGCGCGGCCAACCGGGCGGCCCGCAACAGCCGCAGCGCGTCTTCATCAAACCGCGTGGCCGGATCGCCCACCGCGCGCAGGCGGCCGGCGGTCAGATCGGGCAACCCGCCGGTCGGGTCGGTCAGACCGTCGCGCGACCAGGCAATGGCATTCACGGTGAAGTCGCGTCGCGCCAGATCCTCGTCGAGCGACATCGTGAACGTCACCGAATCCGGCCGGCGGTGATCCGCATATTGGTGGTCGCGCCGGAAGGTGGTCACTTCCAGCTTGAGATCGCCCGACGGCACCTGGACCGTTCCAAATCGGTTGTCGTAGCCGCCCGCCGGGAAGAGCTCAAGCAGGCGTTCGGGCAGTGCGTCGGTGGCTACGTCCCAATCGGTGACAGGCCGGCCCAGCAGCGCGTCGCGCACTCCGCCGCCCACAAGGTACGCGGCGTGGCCCGCGTCCCACAGCGTCTGGAGCACCGCCAAGACCTGGGCCGGTGCCTTGACCGGCGCCAACTCAGTTCGAACCGAGGAAGAGATAGTCGCGCCAGGCCTCGTTGCGCGGGTCCAACAGGTACGGCGTGAAGAGTGTGTAAACGTCGCAGCGCGGCTCGAACGGTGGGTGCTGCAGCCGCATTCGCGCCTCATCGACCAGCTTGCCGCCCTTGCGGTGATTGCAGTGCTTACACGCGGTGACGAGGTTGTCCCAGGTGTGCATGCCGCCACGATGGCGCGGTATGACATGGTCGAGCGTCAGGTCGTGCGATTGCGTGCCGCAGTACTGGCAAGTGTGCTTGTCGCGGATGAACACCTCGCGCCGGGACAGGCGCACACGCGGACGAGGACGCTTGATCCGGTGGTGCAGGCGAATGACCGACGGCGCGTGGAAAACCGCGGTCGCGGTGCGGACCTCGGTGTGGTCGTACTGGATTACTTCGGCTTTTTCCCCGAACACAAGGCGGAAGGCGCGGCGGAGGTTGCAGACGTTGAGCGGCTCGTAGTCGGAGTTGAGCAGGAGTACGACGCTGTCCATTTCTCCCTGAAGCCGGCCGGGACTCGACCGAACGACCTTTGGAGCATAGCAAAAGTGAGCGTTGGCACTGGCAGTGGGTCAGGCCTCTGGTAAGACGCGCGCCCCGGTTGTGGCGTCCCAGCCGCCGGCCTGACCCACCTTGCTGGCGAGCGGCTTGTTGAGGGCTGCAGCAGCGAAGCGGGCGGCAACGATGACCTTCGCCAGGTCCACGCCGTGGGCGATGCCCAGGCCGTCCAGCAGGTAGACGAGGTCTTCCGTCGCGAGGTTGCCGGCGGCTCCTGGCGCGTACGGGCAACCGCCGGTGCCGCCAGTGGAGGCGTCGAAACAGGTGATGCCATCCTCCAGCCCGGCGAACACGTTGGCGAGCGCTGTGCCGCGCGTGTCGTGGAAGTGATAGGCAAGGTTGCTCAGGGGGAGCCCAGCGCCCACTAGTTGCGCGGTGATGTCATGCACCTGGCTGGGCACGCCCACACCGATCGTGTCGCCGATGCAGATCTCATCGACGCCCAGATCGTCCAGGCGCAGGGCCACGTCCACAACCTTGGCGACATCCACGCGACCGGTGAACGGGCAGCCGAACGCGGTCGACACGTAGGCGCGGCGCCACCAACCCATCTCTGTCGCTCGGCGCAGGACGGGCGCGAACGCCGCGAGCGACTCGTCGATGGTCATGCCGATGTTGCGCTTCGTGAACACCTCGCTCGCGGCCGTGAAGACGGCGAGAGCGGTCGCGCCCGCAGTGATGGCTCGGTCGAGGCCGCGCTCATTGGGCACCAGCACCGGGTAGCGCACAGCCTCGTCGCGCGACGCCGCGAGTGAGCGCATGAGCTCGTCGGCATCGGCCAGTTGGGGGATCGCCTTGGGCGATACGAAAGACGTCGCCTCGATTTCGCGCAGACCGGCGGCGCGGAGCAACCCGATGTACGCCAGCTTGTGGGCGGTCGAGATGGGCGTCGCCTCGTTCTGCAGCCCGTCGCGCGGGCCGACTTCGTAGATGCGGACTTGCTGCGCGTAGGTCATTGGCTGCGATGCTATCGACAATGGTTGGTGCCTGCATGTAGGCACATCGGTGATAGCATGCCTACACATGGCGAAACAACTGACCGTGCGTGGGGTCCCGGACGAGGTGGCGTATCGACTCGACAAGATCAGCAAAGCGCGTGGACAGAGCATGAACGCAACGATCAATGCACTGCTCGCACAAGCCGCTGGCGAGGACGCTCGTCGAAAGTGGCTCGAGCGCTTCGCGACTTGGACCGCCGCCGACCTCGCTGAGTTCGAGGCATCACTGGCGGCGCAGCGGACGATCGACGATGCCCTCTGGCGGGACTGACCGTCTCGTTCTCGACACGTCCGCTTACTCGCGCCTTCGCACCGGTCACACCGGGGTCCTGGAGATCGTCGCTGCATCGGCAGTGATCCTGCTTCCGACAATCGTCCTGGGGGAACTCGAAGCCGGCTTTCGCATGGGCAGCCGCGCTACGGAAAACCGCCGGTACCTAGCCGAGTTTCTTGATGCCCCATTCGTGCAAACACTCGACATCACCCAAAGCGTCGCCCGTCGTTACGGAGAGACGTTCGCATTGCTGCGCGAGTCGGGCACGCCCATGTCGACCAACGACGTCTGGATCGCCGCAGCGGCGATCGACTGCGGCGGAACGCTGGCCACATTCGATCGCGACTTCCAGCGAATCGCCGGACTACCGCTTGTCCTCCTGAGTTAGGCGAGTTCGACCAACGTCTCGGCGCGCTGGACCTGCTGGCCGGGCGCGACCAAAACGCGGGCTACGACGCCGGCCGCGGGTGCGGGCACGTTGTTCTCCATCTTCATTGCCTCGAGTACGACGAGCACCTGGCCCGCTTCCACCGCGTCACCTTCAGCGACGCGCACCGCGAGCACGTTGCCCGGCATGGGTGCGGCAATCGCTTGCGCGGCCGCGCTGGCGTGGGTGGCCAGACGAACGGCCGCCTCCACGGTGGGCGCCGGCGCCAGGCGCGCCTCGATGGCCTGGCCGTCCAGATCGACGAACACCGAGCCGGCCCCTGTCCGCGCCCAATGGCTGTGTGGCAGCTCGACCTCTGGAATCTCCACGGACCTGATCTCGGTGCCGACCTGGACGCGCACCCGCGACGGAGCGTTCAACCTGAAGCCCACCGGTTGGGTGCGGTCGCCCAGGGCGCCCGCGACAACCCACGCAACTGCCGACCAGTCGGCGGCCGTGAGCTCAGTCGGCGGATGCCACTGTTCGTCGATGAAGGTGGTGAACGTCTTGCCGCGCAAGACCTCGGGCTGAACGGACAGCCACATCAGGAAGCCGCGGTTGGTGGTCACCCCGATGACCGATGTTTCATCCAGCCCTAGCGTCAGCCAGAGATAGGCGGTCTTGCGGTCCGCCGCTTTGGCAGTGATCTTGGCCAGGAGCGGGTCATAGCGCGTACCGACTACGTCCTCGTGGCCCACGCCGGCGTCGACTCGGACAGCCGCCCGCTCCGGCCATTTCACACCCAGGACCTCACCGGTCGCCGGCAGGAAGTCGTGCCACGGATCCTCGGCATACAGGCGCGCTTCGACCGCGTGGCCGTCCAACTTGATGTCCGCCTGGCTGAAGGGAAGTGGTCGGCCCTCCGCTATCGCCAGCTGTTCGAGCACCAAATCGGTTCCCGTCACGAGCTCGGTCACAGGGTGCTCAACCTGGAGCCGCGCGTTGAGTTCGAGGAAGTAGAACGCGCCGTCTGGGGCGAGGAGAAACTCAACGGTGCCCGCGCCCACGTAGCCCGCTGCGCGCGCCAGCCGCAGCGCGGCATCACCAAGCTGTTTGCGCAGGCGCGCGTTGACCGCCGGTGACGGCGACTCCTCGATCACCTTCTGGTGGCGGCGCTGGAGCGAACACTCGCGCTCCCCCAGGTGGACTGCGTTGCCGTGCGTGTCCGCCAATAGCTGGATCTCCACGTGGCGTGGCTGCTCGAGGTAGCGCTCAAGGATTAGCCGGTCGTCGGCAAATGACGCTTTGGCCTCACGCCGCGCCCTGGCGAGCGTGTCGCCCATCACGCGTGCCGTCGATACGGCGTGCATGCCCTTGCCGCCGCCACCTGCACTTGGTTTGACTAGCACGGGAAAGCCGATGCGCTTGGCCTCCCGGGAAAGTCGGCTGTCCGATTGGTCCTCGCCGTCGTAGCCGGGCAGCGTGGGCACGCCCAGCTTCTGTGCCAATTGCCGCGCGGCGGCCTTGTCGCCCAGCGCCCGCATCGCCGCCGGAGGCGGGCCAACCCAGATGAGCCCCGCGTCAATGACGGCCTGTGCGAAGTCGGCGTTCTCAGCCAGGAAGCCGTAGCCCGGGTGAATGGCGTCCGCCCGTGCCCGGAGAGCCGCCTTGATGACCGCCGGCCCGTCGAGATACGAGCTCGCGAGCGGGACCAGTTCGTCGACCGCGCCCGTCCACCAGGCGCGCGCCTGATCCTCCGCCACGAGCCCCAGCGAACGGATACCCAGCTGCCGACACGTCCGGGCAATCCGAACCACCAGCTCGCCCCGGTTGGCGACCAGCAACCGACCGATCCGGCGCGTGGCCGGCGCGACCGTCTCCTCACCCGCCTCGGCTGGAAGCGCGCTCGCCAGCACCTTGATCTGCGAGCCGACTTTGACCTGCGGCAGCTTGCCTTCGCGCAGCCAGCGCTGCACTGTCCTGGTCGATACGCCCAGCCGTCGCGCCGCTTCCCCCGGACCTACCGCGTCCCTCACGGGCTCAGAATGTCACGTTTGTCGTGCTGAGTGTCAACCCCGCGACAAGCAGCGCCCTCTAGGCGTGCGCCGTGATCCACACGGCGGCACTGAACGAGCTTACGTTGCCGGCTGCGTCGACCGCCTTGACGCGGTACTTGTACAAGCCGCTTACCGCCGGGCGGTCGAGGTACGTCGCGGTGGCGACCGTGGCGATGCGGGTTCGTCCCCGGAAAACCCTGTAGGTCAACGGGCCACCATGCTCGTCAGTGCTTGGTGTCCAGCTGAGGCTGATACGCCGCCCGCTCAGGGCGACGGCGCGCAGGTTGAGCGGCACGGTCGGGGCCGTCACGTCGACCGAAGTCAACGTCACCTGGACACTTGCCGCGGGGCCCACATTGCCCGCCCCATCGACAGCGGTCAACGCATAGGAATGGATGCGGTCGCTGGCGACTCCGGCGTCGGTGTATCCGCGCGCCCAGGCGTCCAATTCTGCGACAGGCACGCCGTCGCGCGCCAGCCGATAGCCGGCCACGCTGACGTTGTCGGTCGCCGCCGCCCAGGAGAGCGCGACGGTTGTCGGGCCCTGGGGCGTGGCGCTGAACGTTGAAGGCGTCGTTGGCGCGGTTATGTCGGGCAGTGACAACTGTGCCGTCGCGGCTGGACCAACGTTGCCGGCTGCGTCGACGGCGGTGACGCCCAACTCGTGGACCGCGCCGTCGGCCGCGGGGATGCCGACAATCTTCAGATCTGTGGTCGTTCCGGCGGCCATGCCATCGAGCGTCACGATGTAGTGCTCGACGCCCACGTTGTCGCTCGCCGCCGACCACGCGAGATTCACCGTCCTGGGCCCTGACTGCGTGGCACGCAGCGAGGACGGGGCCGCGGGCGCCGTCGAGTCAGGCAGATAGATCGAGCCGGTCAGCGCACCACTCGCATTGCCGGCGGCATCCATCGCAACGACTGAGTAGCTGTGGTTCGCGGCTTGGGCCAATCCGCGATCGGAATATGCCGTGTCCAGAACCGTGGTCAGCGCCACGCCATCCCTGCTGATCGCGTATCCGGTGACGCTGACGTTGTCGCTCCCAAATGGCCACAACACGTCGATGGATCCGTCCGGCCCGACGCTCAACGTCAGTGCGCCTGTCAGCGTTGGCGGAGAAACGTCGGTGAGGCTCATGTGCGCGCTTGACGCCGGCCCAATGTTGCCCGCCGCATCGACGGCGCGGACTTGATAGGTGAGGCCGGTGCCGTCAGGGGCTGCGCTATCGGTGTAGGTCGTGTCGGGCAGGCGCGCGAGTGGGGTGCCGTCCCGGCTGACCTGATAACCAGTCACGCCGACGTTATCACTCGCGGCCTTCCATGCCACGACCACTGAGTGCGGCCCAGTAGCCGTCGCGGACAAACTGGGTGGGCTTCCCGGCTTGGTCGTATCGGCCACGAACACTGGTTCACCAACGACCGTCGGTCCAACATTCCCCGCACCATCGACCGAACTCACCGAGTAGGTGTGGGTCGCGGCCTCGGGCGGGTTCGCATCAACGAACGAGGTGCCGTAAGTGGTCCCGACAAGTACGCCGTCGCGACTCAATTGGTAGCTTTCAACAAACAGGTCGTCCGTGGCCGCCGACCAACTCAATGCAACGGCGCCACTGGCATCAACGGTCGTCTGCAAATTTGACGGGGCCGTCGGTGGGTTGGTGTCCGGCCCAATCTGGACGTAAACCGTGGCACCGTCGGGCGACAAGCCCGTCGTTACGACGTAGATGTCGGCGATGTTGTCGGCGAAACCCCGGCCCAGGCCAAGCGCCGAGTCGAAGAAGGTGGCCGTCTGTGGGTTGGTGTCGAGCAACTTCGAGAAGGACTGGCTCGTCACGCCCGCGGCCATGCGGATGGACACGCCGTTGACCACGGCCGCCGCGCTCTGGAAGTTGTCGTACTTGCCGTATGGCTGGCGATACTCGAGATAGAAGTAGTTGCCGCTCGGCCGTGCTATTCGGACGACGCGCGGCGCGTCGCCGTCGGCCTCGGCGGGCGCGATCGTGAACGTACCAGTCGTGGTGACCGTGAGGACGTCCGACGCGCTGAACAGCCCGATCTGCCAGCGGTGCCACGTATTGAAGTGGCGCTGGCCGTTCCCGCCCATCGTGTCGTAGGGGTCGCCGTATTCGTCGAGCGTGCAGTTATCGGAGAACGCGACGCGCGCCCCAAGGCTGGTGCACGAGAGCGTCGAGGCGTGGTTCATCCCGTAGTTGTGGCCGAGCTCATGAGTCGGCGTGAACAACCACGTCGCGGTCGTCCAACCTGCAGAGCCGTTGACATACGAGTACCTGCCCGGGAGCTGTGCCATCCCGACCCACCAGCAGGCCGACTGCCGCGGGAAGACGACGGCCACGTTGGTGTAGGCATTCAGGTCGACGCCCGACGCCGTAGCTGCGGCGCGAGCGGCGTTGCCCCAGTCAACGTGGTTGCATGCGCTCGTGTCGGCCGGCACCGTGAACCAGCCGAATACGTCGCCGCTCATCGACATCTGGCCGTTGGAGACCTCGCCGTAATAGTCGGCGACCGAACGGGTGTTGTCGAAGTAGACGCCGCGCACGAAATCGGCAGTCCACGGCTGGGGCGGCGGCATGGGGCTTGGGGAAGGGGACGATGTCGCTGTGGGTGCCGGTGTGTCAGTTGGCTGTGGCGTGGCAGTTGGCTGTGGCGTGTCAGATGGCTGTGGAGTCTGGGTCGGGCTTGGTGAATCGGTGGGCTGCGCGCTGACTGTGGGCGGCGGCTCAGTCGGCAGAGCGGTCGGTGGCGGAGTCGGCGACGAGGTGGGCGATGGCGTTGGGTCCACAAAATTCACCATCAGGACCGCGACGCGCTTGGTCATGGTGGCCGTTGCGGTCGTGGATGCCGCCATGACTGACCCGCCACCGGCCGGTCGGATCCCGCCCGGATCGACGTAGAAATTGCTGCCGACTCGCCGGCCGCGGACGCTGACGCGACTGCCAGGGACAATCTGCTCGGGCGAAACGTTCTGAAGCTCAAGCCGCTCGCCACTGCTCAACTCGAGCATTGGGTACGACTCGTCGCGATGGTCCGCGAAATTGTCGGCGTGGTCGATCGCGACGGTCCCGGCGAGCGAGAGCTCAGCGGTCAGGGCAATCTGGAGCGGCCAGATGACGACGAGCGCCAGCGCGGCGAACAGCGCCCTATAGAGTTCCCCCATCGCGCCGAGTGTAGATCTGGATGAAGGCGGTGTCGGTCACCCAAAGTGCCCAAAGAGGCGGGCCAACGGTCTAGTGCGCCTCGCGCCAACCCGGCTCGCGCTTCTCGAGGAAGGCCTTGAGGCCCTCTTGCCCTTCGGCACTCGTGCGCTGACCGGCAATGCGCCGCGCGGTATGCCAGCGCGTCGACTCGTGCGGCAAGCCACGCACCTCGCGGATGATCGCCTTGGCTGCACGGGCCGCGGTTGGGCCCGCGGCGAGCAGGTCAGCGACCGCCAAGTCCACCGCCGCGTCGAGCGCGCCCTCGCCCTCCACCACCTCGTGCACCAGGCCAATGCGCAGCCCGCGGGTCGCGTCAAACCGGCGGCCGCTTGGGAAGAGAGCGCGGGCGTGTGTCTCGCCGATCTTGGCGATGACGAACGGTGAGATGACCGCGGGCAGGATGCCCAGGCG
>JBDTUR010000063.1:0-10315 GCA_040007635.1 Chloroflexota bacterium | reverse complement strand
GCATGCGCGACTGCCGTGCCGGCGCCAAGCCCGACGCCCATGCCGGCGTCGCCGGACTCGGCGCCCTTCCTTTCTCCGTCACCGCCCACGGTTCCGGTTGACGTTCCATCGGGCAGCTGCATCTTCACGCTTGATGTCTCGAACGAAAGTTCCGGATCAATCTATGTGCAGATCAACGACACGCGGGTCGCGACCATTCCGACACAAACTACGAAGCGATTTATGGACCACCACGGCGGTTTACCTGAGATGCCGTGGCATATTCTGCTCATCCGTTCCTCGGATGGCGGAACACTCGGCGAGGGCAATTTCACCTACGACCAACTCGACGGTCAGATGACCGCGCGGGATCAGGCCACCACGGCGAACGCTCGCAAGTGCGCCCCGGCCTAGCGGATGCCCGTGTCGTAGTTGACCTGGATCTCCGTGTAGACGCCGGCAGCCACGGTGACCGACTGGGGCTGGGCGATGGGGTACGTGTCGGTGCCGCTCTCAGGTGTGACGACATAATCGCCGGGCGGCAGGCTGATCTGGAACTTGCCGTCACCGCCCGAGTTGATCGTGGCCACCTTGACGCCCTCGTTGTCGAGCACGGCCATGGTGGCCGCATAAGGAGTCAGGCACGGAACCGGGTTGTTGTCGCCGGGGCTGGCCTCAACCGGACACGTTGGGCCGAGCAGCACGGTGCCCTTGATGCCCGACGGCGGCGGCGGTGTGTCGAGGTTGATGCCGATCTCGGAGCAGCCGACTACGACCGAGCCGACCAGCAGGCCCAGCCCGACCAGTGAGAGCAGCCGATTCGACCGATTCACCTGACGCGGGCTGTTGTAACAGGGGCGCCCGCAGCCTGCTCGGCGGCGCGGGCGAGCACCCACAGCAAATCGGCCAGGCGGTTCAGGTAGGGCACGATCCAGGCGCTCCCCAAGGGAGTGGCGCGGTCGGCGGCTATGGCACGGCGCTCGGCACGACGCAGGATCACGCGCGCCAGCTCGAGCGCGGCAGATGCGGGCGTCTCTCCCGGAACGACGAACTCGCGCGGCATCTCGATCGCGCTCTCCCACAGAGCCAGCTCGACCTCCACGCCGTCGAGCATCGCTTCAGAGACGCGCGTCACGCCATCCTGGAGTCGCTCACGCTTGTCGGGAGCGGTAGCGAGGTCGGCACCGACTACGAAAAGCTCGCGCTGCCAGCGCAGCACCGATTCGGCGAGCTCATCGAGGCCCGCTTCGTTCAGTTCGGCACGCGCCAGACCAAGCGCAGCGACGGCCTCGTCGACCGTGCCGTACGCCTCAGTGCGCGGATCGTCCTTGGCGATGCGGCCGCCATAAAGCAGACCGGTCGTGCCGTCGTCGCCCTTGCCGGTGGCGACGGCGCTCTTGGCGATGCCTGAGCGGCGCGCTACCAAACGAGACCGGCGTCGCGCGGATCCCAGCGCTCGGCCAGCAGGGTCACCTTGACGTCGTTTTCGACGACCGTCTCGACCTGCTCTTTCACCTGTTGGATCATCGAACCGGCGTAAGGGCAGAAGGGCGTGGTCAGGATCATCTTCACTTCGGTCTGCTCGGGGGTCGTGATGATCTGCCTGATCAGCGCGAGCTCGACGACGTTCATGCCGATCTCGGGATCAACCACGGCGCGCAGCGCGTCGAGGATCGCCAGCTCGGTTGCGCGCGCCTGCGGATCGAACGCCGGCGTCGCATCGGAGACGGCTTGAGCGGCTGCGGATGGTGAGGCGGAAATCTGATCGGTCATGTCGGATTTACCTGGCGCAATCGTAGCGCTAAACGCCGCGCAGGTGCTCCGGTAGACCTTGGGCGTCATCCGCGCTGAAACCCGGGCCGCGCAACGCAGACTCGTCGAAGAACTGCTCGTAACGCGCCTTGTTGTCTGCGGCGAAGCGGAACGCTTCAGCGATGCCAACCCGGCGCAGCTCGGGATGGTTGGCGATCATGTCGCCCGGCGTCAGACCGTTGGCGCGCATCTCGAGCAGGTTGCGCACCGATAGTCGCGTGCCATAGCAGAACGGCTCGCCGTTCATCACGAGTGGGTCACTCTTGACCCATTTGATGGTCATCTCACTGGCCCTGCGTCAGATCCACTTGTCGTCGCCGATGCCGGCGCCCTTGAAGAAGAAGCGGATGAGCGCGTTGCCCTTGTGGTCGCCCGGCAGCCGGCCATGCGCCTTGAGCTTGGATTCCCAGCGTTCGAACAATCCCGCGGCCGCGCGGTTTTCGTCCGGCGTCAGCACTGCGCCCGCCGCGTCGCGCAGCCCGGCGATCATGGCCATGAAGTCGCGCATGGAGACGTGGCGCCTGCGGTAGATGGGCACCAGCCACTCGCCGTAGTTGACCACGAACGAGTCGTCACCCGTCTCAAGCGCCTTCGCGAGCCGCTCGACGTGCTGTTCGTAGTCGCGCAGGAACATGCGCAGCATCGTGTCGTCGTAGCGCTCATTAAGGCCCGGTTCGAGCCGCTCAGCGGACTGGAGCGCCACACGGCTGATGCGCTCGCGGTTGGCGCGGATGCGCGCCGCGGCAGCCGGCAACCCGACGTGGGCGTCCTTTGGTGGCAGGCCAAGACTGGGGTGGGCCATCTGGCAACCTAGTCTATCGGGTGTGAACGGCACCTCCGACTCGCCCCGTTTTGCCTATGGCCTGGGCCTGGGCTGGCTGGCAGCATTTGCCTTCGCGCTGATTTACGGCCTGTCGGCCGAGCTGATCGGACTGACATTCGGCCTCCCGGTCGTCGCCTTGCTGGGCGGCTGGATCATCGGCACAGTCGTGGCGTATGGCGCGTGGGGCGAGGGCGAGCATCCGCTTAATCGCGGGCTACGCATTGGTGCCGTGGCGCTCGCAGTCGAAGGCTGGGCGCTGGGCCTCGTCCTGGCCTACGTCATCAGCCAGGCGCTGATTCCGCAGGCGTCCACTGCACTGGCCGACAGACTGTCGCTGGGTGGTTTCTTCGACTACCTGTTGGGCCTGGACCTCGTGCGTTTCATTCACCTGCTCAGCCTGGCATTTGTGGCGCTCATGGCGTGGCGCGCCGCGCGATGATTGACCCATGCCCAAGCTACTGATCGCGGTCGTCCACCAGGACGACGCAACTCCTCTGGTCGACGCGCTTCGCACCGCCGAGATACGAGTGACTGAAGTGCTGTCGCGCGGTGGGTTCTTGCAGGCGCGCAACGCCATGCTGTACATCGGTGTCGAGGACGCGCAGGTGTCGGGCGCGATGAAACTGATCGAAGAGAACTGCCGGTCGCGCGTCCAAAACGTTCCGGCGGACCCGCTGGGCGCACTCGAGGCATCATTCCTGCCCACGCAGGTGACTCACGGTGGCGCCACCGTGTTTGTCGTGCCCATTGAGGAAATCCGCCGGATCTAGTTGGTCGCCTGGCGCCGCTAGGGCGCCTCGCGCTCCTCGCCCAGGAAGGGCATGTTCTGCGCGGTGACCGCGCGCAGGCTCATCTTGAGCGCCGCTGTTTTCTGTTGCGCCACCTCGCGGACGTAGGCGGCCTCTTCATCAGGGGTCATCGCGCGGCCTCTGACGGTCGCCACGCGGCCCACGCCCAGCCACGCGAGGTGATAGCGATCCATCGCGCCCCAGGCTTGACTCAGGAGCTCGTCGCTCAACTGCAACCATGTGCGCAACGCCGCCATACCGGGCTGCTTCTGGAGCCGCTCCCCCTCAGCCACGAGGCGCTGGGTGCGATCGACGAGCTCGGACCGCTTCATGGAATGACCGTAACTGATAGCCGGGTTATCTTCGGCGCGTGAATGATTCGCCTGTAAATGCATTGCGGCGCGAGCCGGCGCGGCTCGACGAGGTCTTTGCGGCACTGCGGGGACGCGTGACGGCCGGCGATGTGCCGGCAGCTGGCCTCGCGATTGGCGACGGTGAAGGACCGATTCGCACCGAAGCCACCGGCGAGGGCGGACGGCCGATCAGCACCGACACGAACTTCTTCCTGGCCTCGATCACCAAGCCAATCATCGCGACCGCTTTCATGCAACTCGTCGAGGATGGGCTGGTCGGGCTGCACGACCCGGTGGCGCATTGGGTACCGGGCATGGACGTTGGCGACAAGGCGCAGATAACGCCATGGCACGTCCTGACGCACACGTCCGGCGTCATCGACACGATCGACGGGAAGTTCCTCCGCCGGCGGCAGTCGGCGGAACAGATGACGCATGAGGTCATCGAACAGCCGCTCCGCTTTACCCCGGGCACGCGCTGGGAATACAACAGCGCGTCGTTCTACCTGCTCACGACGATCATCGAGCGCGTAACCGGAATGACCTACGTGCGCTACCTGGCGAAGCGGATGTGCGAGCCGCTCGGCATCCACCTGACCTTCGACCCGCGCGGCGCCGGCCGGAAGGCGCTGATGGTCCACGGCGCGGGTGTCGATAACTGGCTCGTGCGCTACCTCGTCGTGCGCTACCTGGCCGGCTTGGCCCTGCCTGGTGGTGGCCTGTTCGGCAACCTGTGGGACCTTGCTGCCTTTGGGGCGGCACTGGTGATGCCACGACCCTTGGCGGGCCGCGCGGCCTTTCCTCTGCGCCTCGACACGGTCGCCCAGATGGGGGCCGATCAGACGCACGGCTTAGCCGGCCTCATCGACGGCGAGGAGAAGGCGGTTCACGCTGGGTTGGGCTGGGCCAAGCCGACGCTGATGCGCGATGTACCCGGCAGCGAGAGCGTCATCAGCCACGGCGGCGCCAGTGGTGGACGGATCTGGATCGACCCGGAGATCGGTCTAGTGCTTGTCTTCCTCACGAACCGCTGGCAGGCCGATCGCGGACCGGAGATCGACACGATCCGCGGCGTCTACGAGGCCCTCGCGCGAAGTTAGGGCCGCTCGCCCTCCTCGCGCGCGAAGGTCTGCAGTCGCGCTCGGCACTCGGCCGCGTAACGCTCGACCTGCGCGCCCAGCCACGTTCCGGCGCGCGAGCTGTCCTCGATGCGCAACTCATCGCCGCGCTCGCCGGCGCGCAGCTCGAAGCCCAGGCTCGTCCGGAAATCGGCCTGCCAGTTGGCCGCGAGCTGGACTGCGACCGCGGCCACCACGGGGCGCGCAAACGACCAATCGAGGTAGTCGACGTTGAGCCGATCGACCACGTCACGCAGCCGGACCCACTCCCCGCGCGGCAGACGCGCGATCAAGTGCGCAACGCGCAGTCCTGCGAATGGGTCGCCCGACTCGGCCACCGCCGGCGGGGCAACGTTGGGATCGGGCAGGCCGGCGACATCGTGCAGCTTCATCGCGGCTCCAGTCGCAGCGTCGTATGCAGGACTCGATCGCGCAGCATCCCCGGCGTCGACGGATCGCCGCGGTACTTCTTCGAGAGGCCGGCCGAACAGCGCGCAATTGCGGTGGCGTCTTCGGCGACCACGGCCCGTACGGGTAAGCGCTCGCTGTCAACGACGAGGGCGATCTCACCAGGTCGGTCCAGCGCGGCCTGATACCAGTAGCCGCGATCACCCTTCCACGACCTGACCAAGACCTCGCCGTCCTCGACTACCGCCCAGATCGTCGTTGAGGGAGTCGTGCCATCGGGTCGGGTGGTCTCGATGTCGACTTCGTAGGCCGCGTCAATTCGGCCCAACGTGGCGGCGTCGAACGGCACTAGAGCGGGTAGAGGTGGTTAAGCCCGCGGATGTCCCCCCAACCCAATGTCGTCTCGCTGTTGTCGCACGGCCCATCGGAAGTGGTGCTCATCGTCAGTCGGCCGTGCTTGCGCTCGCCCACGTGGCCCAGCCCGAACGCGTGGCCGATCTCGTGGGTCATGGTCGGCTCGAGCAGCTCCTGCCAGTAGTGGCACGAAGAAGCGCTCAGCGCCCAGTAGATGCGCGAATTCACCCGGATGTCAGCCTCGATCATCTTGCCCCTGCCGTTGGTCCACGTGCATGTCACGGCAAGGATGCCCAATGGCAGCGGCCCAAAGCCGACCACGTTGTGACCGTCCCGGCCGTTGCAGTAGCCGCCCTTGGTCACGCCCGGCGCGCGCGAGGTCGCGCCCAAATATTTCGAGCGCGCGCCAACGGTGTCCGCCAGGCCGCAGTCATTGCGCGCCCCGGTCATGTTTGCGAATGAGCGCTTGAGCACAGTCAGCACCGAAGAGGTCGCGTATTCCCCAGGCGCGGACGACGACTGGAAGCTCCAGCGGAGCGCCCCGTTCCATTTGCCCCCGAGCAGGCTGTAGGCCGGGTCACTACACGCGTTCGGCGCGACTCGCGCGGAACGGGTCGGCTGCGCGGGCGCGGCCATGCCGTCGCTCGCCGTCGCAGCCGCAACAGGAGTCGTTGAAACAGTAAGCAGAAGAGGGAGTGCCAGGACCGCAGCCGCGCGGCGCCACCGATCAGATCTCATGCCAGTCAGCATATGTCGCGCCGATATCGCCCCCACTAATTCAATGGTCCCAAACGATGCGAACGTCCTAGAGCAACTCTCCGTGAGACGAGGCGGTTGGCTCGCCTTCCCGGGGTCGCGGCTCTTCGCCGGGACCGTACTCCTTGCCGTGGTTATCGTCCCCAGCGGTCGCTGCGGGCAACACCGGCAACGTCTCGCGCGCCCGACCCTCAATCGGCCCGACGCCGTAGGGCGTCCACTTACCGGGCTGCTGGAGCCGGTGCGGCTGATCGTTGCCGCGCGCGTGCACTTCGGAGAAACCGGTGGGCTCGATCCACATCCGCTCTCCCTGGAGCAGACCCAAGACGCCTGACTGGCCCGGTTCCTGGCGCGCGTGCTGGCACGCATCGCAGCTGGCCTTGTCGTGCGGCTTGTACTCGGTCGGCTCCTCGTACGTTGTGATGTAGCCCTCGTAGTTGCGCAGCACAACCTTGTGGTCCGAATAGCTGATCAGGTAGTTGGGCATGACCGGGATCTTGCCGCCACCGCCGGGCGCGTCGATAACGTATGTCGGCACCGCGTAGCCGCTGGTATGCCCGCGCAGACCCTCCATGATCTCGAGGCCCTTGCCGACGGGCGTGCGAAAGTGGCCCGAGCCCTCGACCAGGTCGCACTGGTAGATGTAGTACGGCCGAACGCGCATCTCGACCAGCTTGTGAACCAGCTGGCGCTGGATGTTGACGCAGTCGTTGACACCGGCGAGCAGCACGCTCTGGTTGCCCACGGGAATGCCCGCCCGCGTGAGCTTGTCGACTGCGCGCGCCACCTCCGGCGTGATCTCGTTGGCATGGTTGAAGTGCAGGTTCATCCAGACCGGGTGGTACTTAGCGAGCATCTCGCACAGCTCGTCATCGACGCGCTGTGGCAGGAAGACCGGCACGCGCGAACCGATGCGGATGATCTCGATGTGCGGGATCTCGCGCAGCCCGCGCATGATCTGCTCCAGCAGCTTGGGCGCGAGCGTGAGGCCGTCGCCGCCGCTGATCAGGACGTCGCGCACCTGGGGTGTGCGGCGCAGGTAGTCGAGTTGCGCTTCATGCTCGGCGCGATTGAAGTTCTGCGTGGGGTCGCCCACGATGCGCGACCGCGTGCAGTAGCGGCAATAGCTGGCGCACTGGGTTGTCACGAGCATCAGGACGCGGTCCGGATAGCGGTGGACGAGGCCTGGCACCGGGGAGTGGCGGTCCTCGGCGAGCGAGTCCTCCATCATCGCCGTGAAGGCCTGCTGCTCGCGGCCCAGCGGGATGACCTGGCGCCGGATCGGGTCGTTTGGGTCATCAGGGTCGATGAGCGAGATGAAGTACGGCGTGATGTCCACCCGGAACTTATCGGGGGCGCTCAGGCCGTCGCGCTCCTCGTCTGTGAGGTTCAGGATCTGCGCGACGTCTTCGAGGTCATTGACGCGGTTCGAGAGCTGCCAGCGCCAGTCACTCCACTTCTCATCTGGGACGTCCGCCCACTTGGGTGCGCGCCGGCTCACCGCCGGGCGGCCGTCAGGGCCAAGCGCCAGGGCGGGGTCGCGGCGGTTGACGAATGCTTCCTGGGTGGCGACGACTTCGGAGCTCAACGCTGCATATTCCTTATGCACTGTGGATAGTGGCGCATCATAGCGCGCCGTCACGGGCAACGACACCGCAATCAAAAGTCCTGGGCAGCCCCGCAGTTGATAAACTCGCCGACGATGGAGCGCGCCAAGCAATTCGCGATCGTTTTCTGCGTTCTGCTGACCGGGGCGGTCGTCGTATCACTCATCGCCGGTTTCCAGCAGCTGATCCTGCATCCGTTCGCGCTGATCGGCTCGATCCTGCTCGCGTCGCTGATGGTCGCAATCATCCTCATGGTCGCGCTCGTTCCGTCGCGCCGGCACACGAGTTGGGCGTCGATGATCACCGGGCCCAACGGACGCTGGCTGTTCCTGCTGCTGATCGTCCTGTGGGGCGCGGGCATGGCGTTCCTGGCCAGCCTGGGACTTGGCCCGCAGCAGGCCGGTGCGCCCGCGATGGTCGGCATGTTCGCCGGCATCTTCATCTTCATGGGCTTCATCTGGTCAGTCATCGGCGAGTAGGGCACCGACTACCGCGGCTGAGGCCGCTGCACGCATGAGAACTGTCAGCGTCTCCTGGGACAAAGAGCGCGGCCGATTCACGGCGGTTGGCAAGCAACCCGCCCACGCCATCGTCATCAACGCGCCTGCGCTGCTGACCGAAGTCGATCCCATGCCAACCGGCTTTTCGCCGACAGAGTTGCTGCTCGCTGCTGCCGGCGGCTGCTCGGCTTGGGACGTCGTAGAGATCCTGCGCAAACGCCGCGCGCATGTCGACGCGCTCGACGTTGTCGTCGACGGCACCCAGGCTGAGGATGCACCCTGGGCGTACCGGGAGGTGGCGCTGCACTACCGGATTGCCGGTGACGGTCTGAAGATCGCCGTGCTCGCCCGGGTGATTCGCCTCTCGATCGTGCGCTACTGCTCGGTCATTTCGACCATCGCCGGCGTCGCGGCCATCTCAGCGACCGTGGAGCTCGTCGATCGCGGCGGGACGACGACGGGCCGCGTCCCAATTGAGCTGGCTCTTCCCGCGGCGCCACTGCCGCCCGACCTCGAGCCCCTCGCCGACGAGGACGAGACCGAGTCCCTCGCTTGAGCCTGTTTCATCGGTTGGGCGCGTTCTGCGCTCGGCGTCGATACGCGGTGGTTGCCGTTTGGGCGCTGTTGTTGTTGGCGGCGTTGCCGTTCGCGCCGCAGCTGCCGGGGGCGTTGAGCAGCGGCGGGTTCACCCTCGACGACCTCGAGGCATCGAAGGCACGCCAGGCGCTTGTCGGAATAGCCGTGCCGCCGAGCGCGATGGTCATAGTCATCCAGAGCGAGACGGATGCGCGCGCGGGCGATCCGGCCTTTGAAATCGCAGCGGCCCGCGCGCTCGCGGCCGTGCCGGATGCGGCGCACGTAAGCGCAGTTCTGCCGCACACCCTCGCGCCGCGCCAGATCAGCGCAGACGGCAAGACCGTGTACGAAATAGTGGCGCTCGACCTGTCGCCCGATGACTCGCCCGACGCCCTCGCGCCCGTCGAGGCAGCCATCGCGCCACAGCCGGGATTGCGCATCTCCCTCGCCGGCGGCCCGGCCTTCTACGGCGACATCCAGACGCTTTCTGAAACTGACCTGCGGCGCAGTGAGTTCATCTCGTTGCCCTTGGCGGCGCTGGCACTGCTGCTCGTCTTTGGCAGCGTCGTTGCTGCCGGTGTGCCCATCGTCGTTGGCGGCTCAGCCGTGCTCATCGCTCTCGCCGGCCTTTTCTTCGTGGCGCAGGCCACGCCTTTGAGCATCTTCGTCCTGAACCTGGCCACGCTGCTGGGCCTGGGGCTGGGTGTCGACTACGCGTTGCTGATGACAAGCCGATTCAGGGAGGAGCTTCGGGCGCGCGGCGGCGGTCGCTTGGCCGACGGCACGCTCGACCACGCAGTAATCAACGCGGCCGTCGCGGAGACGGTGGGCACCGCCGGCCGAGCCGTCTTCTTCAGTGGCTTGACGGTTCTGCTGGGCCTGGGCGGGCTGGTGCTATTCGAGTTCATGGTCCTGCGGTCGGTCGGGATCGCCGGTGCGGCGGTAGTGGCCGTCGCGGTCAGCGCCGCACTCACCCTGCTGCCGGCCGGCCTGGCGATCCTTGGACCACGCGTCGACGCGTTCCCGACCCGTGTGCGTGACCGGCTACGCAAGCGGGTTGGCCTGCCGGAGGCGCCTCGAGCCGCAGACACAGAAGGGGCGTGGGCACGGTTGGCGCGGCGCGTCATGGCCCGGCCACTGCTCTTCTTCGTGCCGACGCTGCTCGTCCTGCTGCTGCTGGGCACGCCGTTCCTGCACGTGCGCTTCAACGCGCCGGACGCAACGATCCTGCCGCCCAACGT
>JBDTUR010000062.1:0-10426 GCA_040007635.1 Chloroflexota bacterium | reverse complement strand
CCAGGACAAGCACGAGCACGGTCGCGGCGAGGATCTGGAGACGGGGCACTTGCACATGCCAAGGATATGGCGCACCGCCGAAAGGGCGCGGCGCCCGGGCTGCGATTACGGCGTCGCGGCGGCCGCTATACCCAGGATGGCCGGCAGGCCGAACAGGATCAGGTAGATCGCCAGCCCGGCCAGGACGAACGCGCGGAGCAACGGCAGCGCGGCGCGAAAGGTCGTCATCTAAGCGTGTGACGTAGGTTGCGGGCCAGCTGTGACGCGCGGCTGCAAGTGGCTACGCGACGGTCCCTTAGGGGCGCGGCGTCGGGCTGGGCGTGGGTGTCGGCGTGGGGCTGGGCGTGGGGCTGAGTGTGGGGCTGGGAGTCGGAGATTGCGACCCGTTGGGGGTGGGCGTTGGTGAGCCCGCTGGAGCAGCCGTCGGAGTTGGCTTGGGCGACGGCGGATAGATCTGGTTGTACAGCCGCAGCGGGGCCCACTCATCGCCCCACGGCAGCACGTCGATCGGGTTGACGTGCTCGCGGATCTTCTCCGGATAGCCGAACTTCCAGAGGTACGGGACGATCCCATCCCAGCCCCCGTCCATGCGGATCAGGCTGTAATGGACGTGGCAGCCGGTGGCGGCGCCCGTCTCGCCTTCTATGCCGATCGGGTCGCCCCGGTGCACGAACTGGCCGACCTCGACCGTTGCTTCCTTCAGATGTATGTATTGGCTGCGATAGCCGTTGCCGTCGTCGATGACCACGCCGATCGCCAGGAAGGTGGGATGTCCATTCCGAACAGTCCGGTTGTAGATCTCCTCGGGGTGGCCCTGGTAGCCCAGGTACTGGTCGAACGTGCGGTCGTTGACGAGCACCGTGCCGTCGTGGACCGCGTACACCGTGTCACCACAGTGGGTCGCGAGGTCCAGGCCATCGTGGTATGCGACGCCGTCGACAAGGATGAAATTGCCGAAGTCCCGCGGCGCGAACTTGCTGGTGATCCACGACCGTTTGAGGGGCCAGCCGTAGCCCGTCAGCTGCTCAGGCGCGACGCTGTGTTGCGGCGGGACTTTGTCGGTGGACAGGGGCGTCGCCTCCGGCGAGGGCGTGGCCTGTGGGTCGGGCGAGCCTGGCCCCCCAGTGCCGCCGGGCGCGGTGGGGCTGCCCTGGGCGATGCCGGGTTGAGTGGGCGTGGGCCTGGCCTGGCTGCTACCCGAGCCGAAGAACGTCAGGGCGATGGCCATGACGAAGATCGCCAGCGCCGCACCGACGCCAGTGGCCCAGACGGCAGGGCGCGAGATCACCCGAGTGCGACCAGAGCGTGGTGACGGGGCACGCGGCAATGAAACCACGCTCGGCTGAGAACCGCGTTGCGCCGCCGGCGGACTCATTGGTGAACTAGAACATCCGTTCTATTATGGGTGAGTGTCGGGCACATTCGCCGAGCTGCATTGCCACTCCAACTTCTCGTTTCTCGACGGTGCGTCGACTGTCGATGACCTGGCCGAGCGGGCGGTTGAGCTTGGGCTAGCGGCGGTTGCGCTGACCGACCACCAGGGCCTGTATGGCGCGGTCCGATTTACGACCGCTGCATCTGAGGCGGGCCTCCGGCCCATCGTCGGCATGGAGATAGAGCTACTCGACACCATGGCGCCGGACCCGGGTGAAATCGTGCTGCCCCGGCGGCGGCGCAAGGCTCGCGAACCGGAGCCGGCCGACCACCTGCCGCTCGAACCACCCGCTGACGGCCGGGCGGTCCGACCAACGATCGAGCGCCTGCGACCGCCCGGGCAGCGCGTCCCGCGCAAGGAAGACCTAAGAGGTGTGCGGCCGCGCGAGCTGGGTCCACATCTCGTCCTGGTGGCGCGCGACATGACCGGCTACCGCAGCCTGTGTCGACTGGCCAGCGCCGCGCAACTTGCGGGCACCAAGGGCGCGCCGCGGTTCACTCACAAGCTGGTCGCTGAAAACACGGAAGGTCTGCTGGCGCTGTCCGGCTGCCGTCACGGGGAGGTCGCGCGGCGCCTCCTCGCGGGCGACCGCGAAGGTGCTCGCGCGGCCGCACAACGTCTCGCGGCACTCTTTGGCGAGGACGGCTTCTTCGTCGAGCTGCAGCACCACCTGCTGCCCGACGATGACTGGCTGGTGGGTGAATCGGTCGATCTCGCGCACGCGACCGGTTTGCCTGTCGTGGTGACCAACGACGCGCACTACGCGCGCCCGGCTGCACGCGAATTGCAGGACGTGCTGGTCTGCATCAAGCATGGCAAGACGCTCGAGGAGAGCGGCCATCTGCGCCGCGCCAATGGCGAGTACCACCTCAAGTCGGCGGGGGAGATGGCGGCACTGCCGCCCGGATCGGGGGCGCTGGGCGAGTCGGTTGCCCGTGCTTGGTCGGAAGGAATCGCAGCCGCCGGGGAAATCGGTAGTCGGTGCAGTGTCGACTTCGACTTCGAGCAATACCGGTTTCCGGGTTTCCCGGTGCCGTCCGGTGAGACGGCATTCGGCTACCTCGAAGGCCTCTGCCATGAAGGAATGCGCAAGCGTTATGTGCCGCTCCGGCCAGCCGTCGTGAAGCAGCTGGCGCACGAGCTGGAAGTCATCGAGCGCACCGGTCTCGCCGAGTTCTTCCTGATCTGCTGGGACATCATGCGGTTCTGCCGCGAGCGCGGGATCCCGGCGCAGGGTCGCGGCTCTGCGGGTGACTCGATCATCGCCTACGTGCTGGGCATCACCCGCGTCGACCCCATCCGCCACAAGTTGCTGTTCGAGCGCTTCATCAATGAGGGCCGCACTTCGTACCCCGATGTCGACATCGACTTCGCCTCTTCGCGGCGCGAGGAGGTCATCCAGTATTGCTACGAGCGCTACGGCGAAGCCCACACGGGAATGGTGTGCAACCTCGTCACTTACCGCGCCCGATCGGCCGTGCGCGAGGTGGGCTATGCGCTGGGCTTTCCGCGGCCGCTCGTCGATCGCGTCGCCAAGGCCCTGGAGACGTACGACTCCGTGATGGTCCGACGCGACCTGGAGGCGGAGGGCGGTTTCGCCGAGTTCTTCACGCCAGTCGCCGCGCCGCCGTCCGTCCAGGACGAGCGCATGCTCGATCGCCGGGGCGAGCTGCACCCGGTGACGACGATCCGCCCAGGCCGGCGCGGCTCGTCCGACGACGAGGGCGGCCCCGGCGACACGCCGGTCAGCGTCCGCTGGCTGCGTGGCGCGGGCAGAACAGGTGAAGTCCGCACCGAGCACGAGGTCCACCCGGTACTGCAGCGCCCGCCGCGCCGCATCGACCCCAGTTCGACGATGTCGGCCATATCGTCAAGAACGCCGCTAAACGTTGAAAAGCGGCTTCTCCGGGCGCCTTCCACCCAGTCCGAGGCCGCGCCTCCCGCTCAACCAGCCGACGGTCGGATGCCTGCAGTGTCTTATCGCAGCTTCGATGGCCCAGTTAAGCGATCCGGTGACGGTATGGCCGGCGTGAGTGAACGCAGTGCCGATCCAGCGGATGGATCGACGGTGGGGCTCACGCCGTGGGACAGGTGGCTGGAGCTGACGGCGCGCATCGACGGCTTTCCGCGACATCTGTCGATCCATACCGGCGGAATGCTGATCACCGCCGCTCCCCTGGTTGACATCGCGCCTCTCGAAAGGGCGACGATGCCGGGGCGTGTCGTGGTGCAATACGACAAACGCGACATTGAGACGATCAAACTCATCAAACTCGACCTGTTGGGCCTCCGGATGCTCTCCTCCATCGACGACGCGCTCCGGGACATCAAGCAAGACTGCGCGGTCCATGTCGACCTTGACCGGTTACCGGAGGACATCCCCGAGGTCTTCCGCATGATCCAGGCCGCGGACACGGTGGGCGTCTTCCAGATCGAGAGCCGCGCTCAGATGCAGACGCTCCCCCGAAGCAGGCCCACGACGCTCGACGATCTGGTCGTGGAAGTGGCGATCATCCGGCCCGGCCCCATCCAGGGCAACGCCGTTCATCCCTACCTGCGCCGCCGCCAGGGCATCGAACAGGTCACATATCTACATCCCAGCCTCCAGCCGGCGCTCGAGGAGACGATGGGCGTGATCCTCTACCAGGAGCAGGTCATGAAGATCGCCATCGACGTGGCCGGCTTCAGCGCGGGTGAGTCGGACGGTTTCCGCCGGGCGATGGGAACCTGGCGCTCGAGCAAGGAAATGGAAAAGCTCCACTCCAAGTTCGTCGATGGCTGCATCACCAAGAACGGCCTGACTACCGACCAGGCGGAGGAGCTGTTCCGCCAGGTGTCGGCATTCGCCAGCTTCGGCTTCAACAAGAGCCACGCGGCCGCCTTCGCGCGCACCGCGTACGAGAGTGCCTTCCTGAAGCTGTTCTACCCCGCGCAATTCGTGGTCGGGCTGATCAACGCCCAGCCCATGGGCTTCTACCCGATCGAGGTGCTGGTGAACGACGCCAAACGCCACGGGGTTGCGGTCCTGCCGGTCGACGTGAATGCGAGCCGCTACCTCTCGACGACCGAGTGGGTGGGGTTGCCCCACGAGCCGCTCCCCGATGGCGCGGGCATCGATCGCAGACCGGTCGCGGTCCAGTCTTCCGGTTGCGTCGTACCGGACCGGCAGACGCGCGACCGCTGGGCCGCGCCAACCGCGATCGGCTACGGCATTCGGCTGGGGTTGGGGCTGGTCAAGGGCATCGGCGAGGCCGAAGGGGAGGCGCTCGACGCCGAAGTGGCGCGCGGCGGACCGTTCAAGTCGCTCGCCGACCTCGCGGCGCGGACGGAGCTCGCCGAGGAAGTCATCGCGCGGCTGATCCGCGCCGGCGCCCTCGATTCGCTCAATGAGCCGCGGCGCAAGCTGCTGTGGCAGCTGCGTGAAGTGGCCGGTGCGACCCGCGGCCGGTACGACGGCCGCAGCATCGGCTCGAAGAAGGCCCAGGGCAAGCCACTCGATCTCCGACTGCCACCCACCCAGGCGCCCGATCTTCCGCCGCCCACCGAGCTCGAACGCCTGGGCGACGCCTACGCGATCCTGTCGCTCGACGCGCGCCGGCAGGTCATCGAGCTATTCCGGCCAGCCTTGGACAGGCTGGGTGTGACCACCAACGGCGCGCTCGTCGACAAGCGGCCAGGTCGGGTGAAGATCGGCGGCCTGGTTGTTACCCGCCAGCACCCGATGACTGCCAAGGGCACCGTTTTCTTGGCGCTCGAGGACGAGACCGGCATGGTCAACGTCACACTCTGGCCGGACACCTGGGCCCGCTTCCGCGGCACCGTCCGGCGCCATGCGCTGCTGTACGTGGAGGGTCGGCTGGAGCGTCAGTCGGACGTGGTCAACGTCATCGCCGACAGAGTCGAGTCACTCGCCGCGGTTGCCCGACCGGCCGGCGGCCCGATTCAGCCGGAGGGCGTCAGGCACATGGGCCACGCCGGCATGCGCCGCGTGGGCTGAAATCTAGCGCGGGGCTGAGATCTAGGAGCGCTGCTTGAAGACGCGCCGCGATTCCTGACGCGCATCGCGCCGCTTGGCGCGCTCCTGCGCTTCCTTGTCCGCGCGGCGCTTATCGCCGTTCTGCTGCATGTTGCGCAGGAAGTTGCGGTACCAGGCCGCAAAACCGCCGGCGAACGTGCCCAGGACTGCACCCGTGAACATGTACGACACGATGCTCAGTGCCGCCTCGTTGAGTGGCACGTCTGACCCTACTGGGAGCGTCGCGACGATCGCGATGCCGTAGAACGCGCCGCTCAGCACGCCCAGGATCAGGCCGACCAGGTACGACGCGCGCGGCGCCAGGAAGCCTGCGATGAAGTAGGCAAAGAGTCCCTGCGGCACGAGGAAGAACTGCAGGTACAGCGCGATCCAAGTCTGCAGATCGGCCGGGAGGCCGTAGATCACGAGCGCCAGGACGAAACCGATTACCACAAGGCCGAACGGCAGCCACAGCAAAGGCTTGGTGCGGAACATCGACGGCAGCGCGCGGATGTCGGCGCGGATGTCGGGCATCTGGAAAAGCGCAGGCCGCCGCGCGGGGGCTGCGTCAGTGGTCTCGGCGCTCTCGTCGAGCTGCTCGTCCTCGACCAGTTGGGCGCGCTCGGTGTCGCGTGTGCGCTTGCGGGCTTCTGAGCGTGACGTGTTCTTGGCGCGGGCCAAGTTGGATCTCCTTCGGACGGGGTAGGTGACCCGATGCTAGCGCAAAGTGGCCTTGGGGCTGCGCCGGTGGACGAGCGGATAACTCACCGATAAGTCCGATCAGGCACGATTCGCCATCCGCCCTGCTCCGCCAGTGCCTTCCCGCCGCGGGAGGTTCGTTCGTGGCTACAGGTATGCGCGCGGGTCGGCTCGTGTGGTTGTCGGCGCTGGTGGCGGTCATCGGTTTGGTCTGCGCGCCGGTGGGGGTGTCGGCGGTTTCGTGGCCCGTGTCGAGCGGCCTGCTCGTCAGCGAAGTGGTGACCGGGGCAGCGAGCGCGTCGGACGAGTTCGTCGAGATCTACAACGCGTCGAACAACGATCTCGACCTGGGTGGCCTGGAGCTCGTCTACGTCACATCGAGCGGCGCGACGGTGACGCGCAAGCAAACCTGGTCGGCGCTTACGGTGCCGGCGCACCGCCACTTGCTGATTGCCAACTCCGGGGGCGTGTATGCGGCCGGTGCGGACGGTACGTACAGCGGCGGCCTGTCGGCCAGCGGCGGCTCCCTGGTGTTACGCACCCTGGGCGGGACCGTGGTCGATTCGCTCAGCTGGGGCGACGCAACTTCCTCCTTCGTGGAGACGAGCGCCGGGAGTGCGCCGCCGGCCGGTTCCAGTCTCGAACGCAGGCCGGGTGGCGCCGCAGGCAACGCGACAGATACCAACGCCAACCTGGCCGATACGGCGGTCAACTCGTCGCCGGTCGCGCAGACTCTCGCCGCGCCGGCCGTGCCGGCAATCGTGGTGACACCCAGCCCGACTGCCACCTCTGCGCCCTCGCCCGGTCCAACGCCGATGTGTTCGTGGGCACCGCTGCCCACGCCGACCGCGGCGCCCAGTCCCAGTGCCACGACCGTCGCGGGCGGGCCACTCGTCCTGGTGGGCGGTCAATTGGCGACCTCGACCGGCCTGATCGATGGTGGCACGACGGCGTATCTCGACTACGGGACCGGCGGCATCGCGCTCTATCTCGCGTCCGCCGACTGGCCCGCGCTACCGGCCGGCTCGTACGTGACCGCCACCGGCGTCCTGGGGGAGCGCCACGGCGAGGCGACGCTGACCCTTGACAGCGCCGCCGACCTTGTCTACCTCGCAGCTGGGACGCGTCCTTCTCCACTGTGGGCGGCGACGGGCCTGGCGTGCGAAGCGTTCGAGTCGCGGCTGATCGCCGTGCAGGCGTGGGTCACTGGCGAAGCCACCGTGGATGACGGCACGGGGCCGCTCAACGTCGTGGTGCCGAGCGGCGTCACGGTTGCCGCGGCCGATATCGCACCGGGCAACCTGGTGGAGCTGGTCGGTGTCTTGAGCCAGATGGAGCTGACACCCGATGGCTACGGCCATTACGCCCTGATCCTGACCGACCCAACCGATGTGCTCGTGCTGAGCAGGCCGGCGAGCCCGACGCCCAGTGCGAGCCCGACGCCCAGTGCGAGCCCGACGCCCAGTGCGACCTCGACTTCGACTCCGACTCCGACTTTCAGCCCGAGTCCGACTCCTACCCCGAGTCCGACTCCTACCCCGACTCCAACCGCCAGCCCCACACCTACACCGGCCACGGTGCCAATTGCCGACGCGCGGCTGCAGCCGATCGGTGCTCACGTGCTCACAAGCGGCGTAGTAACCACGGGCGCAGGCCGGATCCTGGGTGACTCGGTCATCGCGATGGAGGACGGCGCTGGCGGCATCTACGTTCGACTGCCGGCGGGAGCTCCGGTGGTCACGCTTGGCCAGGTCCTCGAAGTCGGTGGCATGCTCGCCGCCCCCTACGGCAACCTCGAGATTCGCCCCACAGCGTCCGAGGTGCGCGCGATTGGCTCGGCCGCCGTACCCACGCCTCAAACGCTGGCCGCGGCTGATCTCGGGGAAGCGACTGAAGGCCTGCTGGCGCGGATCGCAGTGACGATCGACAGCGTCGAGGCCGCCGATTCGGGCAGCCTCACCTTGCTTGTCCACGATGCCAGCGGGTCGACCCGCGTCTTCTTCCACGCGCCACTGGGCGCGGTCGCGGCCGATTTCAAGGCCGGCCAGCTGATCGACGCGGTGGGGCTGGTAGGCGACCGGCTTGGGCTGTATCGGCTATGGCCGCGCGACGTATCGGACGTGGCGGTCGTGGCCCAGCCGCCGACTCCCACCCCGAAGCCCACCGCAACGCCGCGACCCACGGCCACGCCTACTCCCATGCCGACTGCCCGCGCGACAGCCACCCCGGGGCCGAGTCCCACCCAGCCGAGCGCAATCGCAATTTCGGCCGCTATAAGCAGCATCGGCGGTGCCGTGACCGTTTCTGGGGTCGTCACGACTCGGCCGGGGCTGCTTGACAGTGACGCCCAGCGCGTCACGCTGCAGGACGCCACGGGCGCCATCCTTGTCCGGCTGCCGCAGGATTTCGACACGCAGCCGGGCCGTCGGCTGACCGTTTCGGGCGTCGTTGGCACGTACTACGGCGCGCCCCAGCTGACGGCCGCGCAGGCCACAGACCAGGGAGCGGCCCAACCTGACGCGACCGACCTGCGCGCCGCACCAATCTCACCGGCTCTCGAATGGCGCCTCGTGACCGTCAGCGGGACCGTGGAATCCGTCCACAGGGACGGCGCCGCGTGGCGCGCCGAGCTGACGCTCAACAACGGTGGCATCCCCATCGTTGGCCTTGACCGCAGCGGCATCGCCTCGACCGCCCTCGAGGCGGGGCGCAAGGCGACGATCACCGGGATCGTCAAGCGCGCGTACCCCACCGCGAGCGACCAGCGGCTGCAGATCGTTCCGCGCAGCGCCGCGGACATCAGTCTTGGCGCCGCCCAAGCGACCGACCGGCCCTCCGGCCCCACCCCGCATCCTGGCACGACGCCCCGCCCTACTGCGACCGGCCTCGGTCACGCGGGCGGCGCGTCCCAACCCCCGCTGGGCAGCGACGTATCGCTTGGCACCGACGTCCCGCTGGCCGAGCTGCCGTTACACACGGGCGCGCAGGTGCGCGTGGGCGGCGCGGTCACGCATGTCGACGGCAGCACCATCGTCATCGCCGATTCATCGGGGAGCGCCACGCTCGAATTGATCGGCCTCGCCGCGCCGCTCGCTGAGTCGGTTAGCGTGGGCGATCTGGTCAACGCCACAGGCATGGTTGGCAGCGACGGACACCTGGCCGTGAGTGATCCGCACGACTTCCAGCGGGTGGGTGGCGCGGCAGCCACAGAGGACGCGCCACACTCGATCGACGCGCTCGCTTACCAGCCCCAAACCCACCAGATCGAGGTCGCACAACCGGCCCAGATCGGCCCGCTCGTGGCCTTCCTGGCCATCTTGGGACTGACCCTGCTGGTGGTGGTCGGAGCCCTCGCGGTCAAGCTCGGCTGGGCGATTCGGCTGAAAAAGTGGATGCGTCGCATTTGACGCTCGACTGAGCGTGGGGTTAGGGTCCGCGCGTCGCATGCGCCGAGCGTGCGACGCGCACGCCATGAGCGTGCCGCTGGGAGGTCCCCGCCGTTACTGATCGCCGCGTGGCGCTGCCGGACACAGATCGCCAGTACCACATCGACCTCGCTCCGGGTGAGCTGGCCGAGTACATCCTCCTGCCCGGCGACCAGGATCGGACCGCAAAAGTGGCGCAGCGTTTCGAAAGCGTCGAGTTCCAGCGCCGCCACCGCGAGTTCGCATCCGCCACCGGCCAATTCCGAGGCCGGCGTACTTCTGTCGTCTCAACAGGAATTGGCGCGGACAACATCGAGATCGTTATGGCGGAGATCCTGGCGATCACCCACAAGCCCACGTTCATGCGCATTGGTTCGTGCGGTGTCCTGCGCGACGACATCGCCCTGGGCGAGCTCGTGATCACGACCGGCGCGGTCCGCCTGGAGGCGACGACCAAGTATTTCGTGCACGATGGCTACCCGGCCGTGGCCGACTACCGGGCCGTCGCGGCTCTCGTGGAGGCGGCCAATCGACTGGGCCACACCGCGCATCTGGGCGTTACGGCGACCGCGCCTGGATTTTTCGGGGCGCAAGGTCGGCCGATTCCGCAGCTGCCGATCAGGTTTCCTGATCTGGCCGAGGATATGGCCCGCCAGGGCGTGGTCAACTTCGAGATGGAGGCGTCGGCGCTGCTCGTGCTCGCCGCGCTGGCCGGCTGCAAGGCAGGCGTCGTCTGCACCGCGTACGCTCAAAGGGTGAGCGGCGCGTTCGTGGAGGGCGAGCAGCGTGAACGCGCTGAGGCCGCCTGCATCGACACGGGGCTGGAGGCACTTAGCCTGCTGGCCGAAATGG
>JBDTUR010000061.1:0-10467 GCA_040007635.1 Chloroflexota bacterium | reverse complement strand
CCCGCGATGGTGGCGCCGCGCGCCAGTTCCAGTTCGAGGCGCAGGCCGGCATGGTGGGCATCAACGTGCCGATCCCGGTGCCGGTCGCTTACTACAGCTTTGGCGGCTGGAAGGACTCGCTCTTCGGCGACTTGCACATGTACGGCCCGGAGGGCATTCAGTTCTACACGCGCGGCAAGGTGGTTACCGCGCGCTGGCCCGATCCGGGGACGTCAAAGGTCGATCTGGGCTTCCCGCGCACCCGCTAAGCCACCAGGCACCAGCCCGCGTGGCCGGCCGCTACTACGAGGACTTTCGTGTGGGCGAGGTCATCGTCTCGCCCGAGATCTACGAGGTCACGCGCGACAACGTGCGTGCGTTTGCCACCGAGTTTGACCCGCAGCCGATGCATCTTGACGACGCCGCCGCGCAGGCCAGCGTCTTTGGCGAGCTGACCGCGTCGGGCTGGCAGACACTGGCCGCGACCATGCGGCTGATGGTCCTGTCGCCGCTGTTTGCGAGCGGCGAGGTCGTGGGCGTAGGCATCGACAAGTTGCGCTGGCTCAAGCCGGTGCTGCCGGGCTACATCCTCACGGCGCAGGCCGAGATCCTCGAGATGCGACCTTCAAAGTCGCGCTCCGATCGGGGCTACCTGCGCCTGCGCACGACGACCTACGGGCCTGATCGGCTCGAGCTGGCGACCCAGGATCAGACCGTATTGGTCCCCCGCCGGCCCTGACGCGGAGCGCCGCCTGCGGCCCCGCTAGCCCTCGATGGCTCGCTTGAAATACCAGTTGGTTTGGGTCATACCGGGCATGGGGCCGCCTGCGTGGTTGACCACGGCGAACATCTCCCAGCCGCGGTCGCCCATCAGGCCGCTGATGTAGCCCAGGTTGGCGCGCGCCCGGTCGAACGTGATGAGCCATTCAGTTGATTGCGCGCCCAGCAGCGTGGGGCCTAGCACCTGGCCCAGCTCCGCGGCCAAACCTGGCTGCGGGTGGCTGAACCCGAGAGTGGTCTGCGGCTGATCCGTCAGCCAAGCGTATTGCCACTTGTTCACCTATCACCTCCATTGATCGCGTCGGACGGGCTGAGACGACTCGCGTTCGTAAGCGCCATTCTCGGCGATGGCCCGGAATGAGGCGAGCGCGCTGGCAGCCCACGACTCCCATGCTCAGCCCGCGGGGTACCATTGGCCGCTTGCCAGCGGCCGGCATGTCAGTACCCATTGGGGGTCAAATGGGCTTTGGTCTCGAGAGTCAGCGCGCCGCCGTCTTGGCATGTCCTCGGCCGCTGTGTGAACGTGGCTGACCGGACCCGGCCAGGGCCATCGCTCCTTGGAGTGGGCGTACTGCTTCTCGTGGCCCTGGGTGTCGGCGGGGCCGCGTGGCTGCTCTTTGGCGGACCGACTGCGCCCGGTACGCCTGCGCTGACTCCCACCCTTGCCACGCCAACCGCGCACGCGACGCGCGATCCAGGTGAGCCCCTCAGTATCCCGTCGATCCAGCGCGGCCCCCACCTGGTTTTTCAGAACGTCATCCGCGGCGACGACTACGCGAAGACATCGCTCGTGCCACTAGACAGCCCGGGAGGCATGCGCCTCGCCACTGGTCTGATATGCGAGCGTGTTCACTTTGCAGCCGGACACGGAATTTGCCTGGCGGCCGAGCACGGGGCGGAGAGCCACTACTTCGCTGTCCTATTCGACGCCAACTTCGTGCCGACGACCCGAGTGCAGCTCGGGGGGGCACCGACCTTCGCCCGGGTGTCACCTGACGGTCTCATGGCCGCCGCGTCATTCCAGACCAGCCCACCGGAGGAGGAAGCGCCATTCGCACCGTCTGAGACATGGCTCCTGGATACGGTGAGCGGCAAAGTGGTGGCCGATCTTGCTGACTTCAAGCTCATGCGCGACGGCGCCGAACTCGCCGAGTCCGAGGTGGACTACTGGGGCGTGACATTCAAGCGCGACAGCGACGGCTTCTACGCCTCAGTGCGTTTCGGCGGCAATATCTACCTGGTCGAGGGCAGCATCGAAGGCCGGCGCCTGGTCGTTCTAAAAGGCGGACTCTCGGCACCCGCGCTCTCGCCGGACGAGAGTCGTGTGGCGTACGCCAACCTCGTATCAAATATCGGCCCAACGTGGCGTTTCCACGTCCTCGACCTGACTACGATGGACGACATTGAACTCGCGGAAACCAGGAGCATCGACGACCAGATGGAGTGGATGGGCGGCGACACATTGCTCTACGGCCTCGCGACCGATATTTGGAGTGTGCAGGCCAACGGCGGCGGCCAGGCCCTGCCGTTCCTGTTCGGGGGTTTGTCGCCGACCGTCGTGGATCCATCCTAGTTGGACGCGACCTCTTCGTTAACTTCGAGCGAGCGCGGCCCAATGGCGCAGTTCTCGCTTGGCCTGTTGGTGGCCATCATGCTGATGTTCTTGTCGGTCACGTCAGTTCTGGCCCATCCGCTTGGCAATACATCAGTCAATCTCTATGAGAGGATTGAGATTGATGCACAGGAGATATCCGTCAAGTTCATCCTCGATGTCTCCGAGATTCCCGCATTACGCGAGCGTTCTTTCAGTGACACCAACGACGACGGGTTGGTCGATAATGAAGAAGCGACGGCATATCTCGACGGTTTCTGGGGTTATCTCGAGCCACTTCTTCAGCTGAGCGCAGATGGGCGGCCCGCGCAGCTGCATCGAGTCGGCCAGGAGTTGACATTCCCACTCGGTCAGGGTGGGCTGCTATTGATGCGCGTGGTGTTCGAACTGCGAGCTGCCCAGCCCGCCCAGACGACGGGCGCCATTGTTGCCGGGACGCTGACGGAAACGGCCTTCCAGGGCGTTCCCGGATGGCACGAGATCATCGTCCTCGGGGGCGCGGGCGTTGCCCTCCTCGACAGTAGTGTCCCCGATTCCGATGTCACCAACGAGCTTACCGCCTACCCACCGGACATGCTCACCAACCCGCTGTCGGTGCGCGAGGCGTCCTTCCAGTACCGGGTCGATCAACCCTCTGCCACACCACCCGCTGCGACTGCCCCGCCGGCTACATCCGGTCCCCAGCCCACGGCTTCCGGCACGGGTCTGCGGCCGCTTGATCCGATGGTGGCCCTACTCGGCCAGCGCTTGGATTTGAAGTCAAGTCTGTTTGGCTTGGTGCTGGCGACGGTGTTGGGTGCCGTTCACGCTCTGACGCCCGGCCACGGCAAGACCCTGGTGGCCGCTTACCTTGTCGGCAGCCGCGCCAATATCAGGCACGGATTCTGGCTGGGCGGCACAGTGGCGGTGACCCACACAGCGGGCATCTTTGTCCTTGGTATGGCGACTCTCGCTTTCACCGAGTTGATTGTTCCCGAACGCATCGTGAGTTGGTTGTCGGTTGCAACGGGTTTGCTCATTGCGGCGCTGGGGGCCGTGTTCGTCTGGCGAGCTCAGCATCTGCGCGTGGACTTCAGCCCAGCTCCTGCTGGCCGCGCCAAATCGTCCGCGGCGGCTCGGCGGCGCAGCGGCCACCGTCACGATTCCGCTGGCGGCCATGGCCACAAGCACGACCGAGACATCGAGCACGATCACGCACACGAGCACTCTCATGAGCACGAGCAGGACGCCACGCCACAGCTTCAACGACGGGACGTTGCCATCTTGGGCATCGTTGGCGGACTTGTGCCCAGCGGATCGGCATTGATCCTACTGCTCAGCTCGATTGCCCTGAACGAGGTCTTTTACGGGCTGCTGCTGATCATCGCGTTCGGGCTGGGGATGGCCGCGGTGCTCATTGGCATCACGACGGGCATCGTACTGATGCGCAGGACTCCGGTCATCGGTTGGGAGCGCTGGCGCGATCCGCGCCTACGGGCACTCGCCCTTTGGCTGCCGACAATATCGGGCCTGATTGTGGTGGCATTGGGTGTCTACCTGACGCTCGACGCCTTTCGCAACCTGCGCTGACGGCGGTGCGCGCAGGCGACGGGTTTCACCAAAAGCGATCCATCAGTACTAGTACCTATGGGACTTCGATGCTAGGCTCCGCCACCTTCGTAGGGACTATGGCGCTCGCCAGCTGAACGACAGCCATCCAGAACGGCTCTCGACGCGGAGCAGAGCCACCGTCCAACAGGGGGTAGGGAAAGTGGGTCTCCAAACGTGGGGAAGTGCGCTCAGATGACGCGCCTGCACCGGCCGGCACTGATGGTCATCTTGCTGGCGGTGTCATTGCTCGGCGGCCTTCTACCCGTCGGCAATCCCGTCGCGTTCGCCGCAACTGGCTCGGTCAAGCTCGACGCACCGACCGCCGTGGAGATCGGCCAGCCGATCGAGTTGCGCATCTCAGTCGAAGGCGCAGCTAACGTCGGCGGGTTTGAGGCGATGCTGCGCTTCGATCGCCGAGCGGCCGTGTTCGGAGGCGTGAACTATTCGGGCAATGACATCGAGGCGATCGGCCGTGGAATCGGCAGCCTGGGGCCGGTTGAAAGGGCTGAGGGTGTTGCTCTTGGCTTCTATTCGTGCCCAACGAACGACTGCGCTCAGACATCCGGTCAGCGCAGCAGCGGCGGAGTATCCGGGTCGGTTGAGCTGGCGACGGCGCGCATCATCCCGGGCTACAAGGGCCTGCTGGAGATCGCAGTCGGTCCTTTCATCGCCGTCGACGTCGCCGGCCGCAAGGTAGCCATCGACGAATCTTCCGTCATCGTAAATGTGGGCGGCGCCACGACCGCCGGAGGCTATGGCGCGCCATTGGTCGATGGCCTCGAGGACGGCGCGACCGCGTCGCCAGCAGGTGCGCTCGACCTGACGGGCGATGGCCGCGTCGACAACTCAGATGCCCGCGAGGTCGCCCTCGAGTGGGTAATTAGCCGCTACAACGCATGCGACACGAGCCCGGCCGACATCGACGGCAGCGGTTGCGTCACCGTCGCCGATGCCCAGGCGGTGGCCAACGGCTATTCGGCAGCCTTGGGCCGGAGCACCCTGACGGTCCAGCAGCTGGGAGTTGCCCAAGTCAACATCTCACCGAGCGACTTCGTGCCCAGCGCGACATGGACGGTCAACACAACGGCCGATGACACGGATGCAAACATCGGCAACGGCATCTGCGCCACGGCGGCCGGTCAGTGCTCATTGCGCGCAGCAATCGAGAATGCCAACCAGCATTCCGGCAACGACCTGATCAATTTCAATATCTCGGGAACTGGCCTCCACACCATTACATTAACGAGCCGCTTGCCTACGATCAGCGACACGACCGGTGGCGTCATGATCAATGGCTACTCTCAACCAGGCTCGAGCCCCAACACCTCCGCGCTGGCCAGCAATGCCCAGATCAGGGTCGAGATCGTCGGTCTCGGCGATAGCACCGAAGAGCCCGCCTTCTTCATTGCATCCCACAGCAACATTGTGCAGGGTCTCGCGATCTACAACTCCTGGCGGAAGATCTGGGTAGACGGACCTGGTGCTTATGACAACCTGATTGCCGGGAACTACATCGGGACGGACGCCGCCGGTCAATTCCAGTCACCGGCTTGGGTGGACTCCGCTGGCGGCGGAATCATGATCGATTCCGGCGCCCACAACAACCAGGTGGGCGATCGTACGCTCTCGGGACGGAACGTCATCTCAGGCAATCCGCGAAGTGGAATGCAGCTCACCCAGCAAGGTACGAGCTTCAACGTCGTCGTCAACAACATCATCGGGCTTTCGCCGGATGGAACGCGACGGCTTCGCAATCTCGGCCATGGAATCGATAATGACCAGGGCACAAGTGACAGCGTCATCGGCGGCACCGCCGCGCTCGAGCGCAACGTCATATCAGGCAACGACCTCGTAGGTATCGAGTTCGCCCACAGCCCGGGTACGGACCGGAACCGAATCGTCGGCAACTATATTGGGACGGACCTGACGGGTTCCTTGGGGCCGAGTTACGCGCGTAACAACGAATGGGGCGTCAACATAGAGGACGGCCCGGATGCGTCGGCAATCACGGATAACGTCATCGGCAACAACGGCAGCGACGGAGTTCGTGTCGCGGGCCACGACTCCTTCGACACGGTCATCGCGCGCAATCGAATAGGCGTGTCGCTGACTGGAGCGGCGATCCCGAATGGCGGCGTTGGCATTCTCATGATGCTGCGTGTGGCGCGATCTACGATCGGCCCCGACAACATCATCGCCAACAACGACCTTGGCATCTGGATGGACGTCGAACGAGAGAACATCCAGAACCGGATCACACACAACTCGATCTATGGCAACGCTTTTGGGATCGATCTCCATCCCGCCGGTGTCAACCCGAACGGCCAGTACCCGTCCACCGGGCCCAATCTTCGTCTGTCCTTCCCGGCATTGAGTAGCGCCTCGCCGAGCCTCGTTGCCGGTCGCGCCTGCACCGGCTGCACGGTCGAAGTATTCCGGACCGATAGCGGCAACAACGCATATGGCCAGGGCCGGACATTCGTGGGCAGCGCAGTGGCAGCCGCCGATTCGTCTGGCGCAGCCGTCGGCTCGTTCAGCGCCAGCGTGTCAGGCCTTGCAGTGGGCGACTATGTCACCGCGACCGCCACCGATGCCAATGGCAACACGTCCGAGTTCGCGCTCGATCGCCTGGTTACAGCGTCCGGAGTGACCGCTCCCGGCGCACTCGTGGCTCGGGACACGTTCCAGCGCATCGAATCGGGCAGCTGGGGCCAGGCTGAGCTAGGCGGCCCATGGACGCTTCCGTTCACACCACTGAGCGATTACACCCTGTCTGGCGGTCAGGCAAGCATCAATCTGGCCACGGCCGGTACGACACGAATGTCGATCCTAGCGAGCGTCTCCGAGCGGGACGTCGACGCAGCGGTCCAGGTCAGCATGAGCAAGTTGGCTGTCGGGAACAACCAATTCGCCTACCTGGTCCTGCGCCGCAAGGACAACGGCAACCAATACCACGCTGGAGCTCGACTGGCGACCAACGGGACCGTGTTCGTTCGCGCGGCGCGCGTGCTCAACGGCAGCGAGGCGATCGTAGGATCCGAGGTCCAGGTGCCCGGCTTGGTGCTGACCGCCGGCCAGCGCATCTGGATCCGCGCCCAGGCGGTAGGCGCCTCGCCCACCACCATCCGCATCAAGGTCTGGCGCGACGGCAGTCTCGAGCCCACGGCCTGGAACCTGACCACCACAAACAGCGATGCCGTGCTCCAGTCGGCCGGTGCTGTCGGGCTGCGCGCCGCGCTCGCCTCGTCGACCACCAATGCGCCGGTTGTGGTCTCCTTCGACGGCTTCCGGGTGAACGCTCCCGCGCCCGCCGACGCGGTCGCACCCGCGCCGCCCACCGGCCTGCTCGCCGCTCCCGGCGACAACGCGGTCTACCTGGGCTGGAACGCGAACTCCGAGCCGGATCTGATCGGTTACCACGTCTACCGCTCGACAGTGTCGCCCGTCTCGACGAGCGGTTCCCCAATCAGTGGCACCGAGCCTGTTACGAGCGCCTCGTACGTCGACACGACCGCGGTCAACGGCACGACCTACTTCTATGTCGTTACCGCCGTCGACGCCTCGACCAACCGCTCAGGGCCGTCAAACCAAGTTTCGGTCACGCCCGATCCTGCGGCCGGCAGCGCGCTTGACTTCGACGGCACCAACGACTATGTCACTTTCGGCCCCGCCGCCGACGCGGGTGTCAGCTCATTCACCATCGAAGCCTGGTTCCGGCGCGACGGCCCCGGCGTTGCCGTGGCGACGAGCGGAGGGTCGGGTGGCATAACAGCCATCCCGATCCTGACCAAGGGCGCGTCGGAGGCCGACGGCTCCAACCTCGACATGAACTACTTCCTGGGGATTCGCTCATCGGACAACGTGCTCGCGGCCGACTTCGAGGACAGCGCCACCGGCGCCAACCACGCCGTCGCGGGCAGTACGGCGATCACCAGTGGTGTCTGGCACCACGCAGCCGCGACGTTCAACGGGACCACCTGGCGCCTGTACCTCGACGGCGTTCTCGACGCCACCCTCAACATCGGGTCGTTCACGCCGCGCTCGGACAGCATCCAGCATGCGGCCCTCGCAACCACGCTGAATTCGACCGGCCAGCCGGCCGGTTACTTCAACGGCGTGATCGACGAAGCACGCGTGTGGAACGTGGCCCGCAGCCAGGGCCAGATTGCCACCGCGCGTGACCTACAACTGACCAGTGGCACCGGCCTCGTTGCCCGTTGGGGTCTGAACGAGGGGACCGGCAACGCGGTCGCCAACAGCATCTCCGGCGGATCGGCCGGGACCGCGCTCAACGGTCCAATCTGGGTACCCGGCGCGCCATTCGCGGCGGGCACGGATCCCGCCCCCGCTCCGCCAGGTGGCCTGACAGCGACACCGGGTGCCGGCCAAATCGGCCTGAGCTGGAACGCCAACAGTGAACCGGACCTCGCCGGATACAACATCTACCGCGACAGCGTTGTCGGCGGCGCCAGCGTGACCGTGTCCGCCGCCGGTGACATCGCCAGCTGCTCGTCGACTGGTGATGAAGCAACGGCCGCCCTACTTTCGACGATTTCGGGTGATGTGCTGGCTCTGGGCGACAACGTCTACGAGAGCGGCACACTGACCGAGTTCAACAACTGCTACAACCCCACGTGGGGCCAGGCAAAGGCGCGAACACACCCGGCACCGGGCAATCACGAGTACGGGACCGCAAACGCCGCCGGCTATTTCAGCTACTTCGGCTCAGCCGCCGGCAGTCCATCGCTTGGCTACTACAGCTACAACTACGGCACCTGGCACATCGTCGTGCTCAACAGCAACTGCGCGAACGTCTCCTGTGCAGCCGGTTCCACCCAGGAACAGTGGCTGCGCGCCGACCTGGCGGCCAGCAGCAACCAATGCACCCTCGCCTTCTGGCATCACCCGCGCTTCAGCTCGGGTAACTCGCACGGCAACAACACCGAAACCGGCCCCCTCTTCCAGGCGTTGTACGACTACAACGCGGACGTCGCGCTCGCTGGGCACGAGCACAACTACGAGAGATTCGCCCCACAAACGCCGTCCGCGGCTGCCGATCCGTTGCGCGGCATTCGTGAGTTTGTCGTCGGCACCGGCGGCCGGAGCCACTACGGCTTCGGGTCGCTCCAGCCCAACAGCCAGGTCCGCAACGCCGACACCTACGGCGTTCTGAAGCTGAACCTCAAGCCGGGCGGCTACGACTGGGAGTTCATGCCTGAGGCCGGCAAGACGTTTACTGATAGCGGCTCTGACGTCTGCCACGACGCCAATGGCCCGCTGACTGGGTCGGGAGAGCCGCTCAATGGTTCGCCGATCACGTCAACGAGCTATTCCGACACCTCTGTCGCCGCGGGCGTCCAATACCACTACACGGTCACTGCTGTTGATGCGGCCGGACACGAATCCGCTCCGTCCAACCAAGCCAGCGCGATCGCCGATCCCCCCGTCAGCGCCGCCCTGGACTTCGACGGCGTCAATGACCACGTCACCCTTGGGCCTGCGACGGCTCTGAACAGCAACACCTTCACCATCGAGACGTGGTTCCGCCAGGACGGGGCCGGCCAGACGGCCATCACCTCCAGCAGCGCGGGCGGAATCACCGCCTACCCGATGGTGACCAAAGGCCGCTCTGGTGGAGGGGTCATCAACTGGTTCCTGGGTGTCACCCCGGCCGGACTCCTTGGTGCTGATTTTGAGAGCGCCTCGGACGACAGCAATCACGGCATCACCGGCACGACCGTCATCGCCACCGGCGTTTGGCACCACGCCGCCGCGACGTACGACGGGACCAACTTCCGGCTCTACCTGGACGGCAATCTCGAGGCCTCCACGGCCACCAGCAACGGTCCCGGCACGGGCAGCAATCACCCGGCCGCGCTGGCCACAGCGCTTGACCCCAGCGGCGTGCCCGCAGGCTATTTCAATGGCGTGCTGGACGAGGTCCGGGTCTGGAACGTCGCCCGCACCCAGGCACAGATCCTGAGCACCCGCGACCAGGAGCTCACGTCAGGTTCCGGCCTGATCTCACGCTGGGGACTGAACGAGGGCGCGGGCACCGCAATCAGCAACTCGGTCGCAGGCGGGCCTGCCGGCGCGGCCGTCAATTCGCCGCTCTGGGTGGCCGGCTCGCCTTTCACAGTTCCGGATAGCCCGCCAGCGGCACCGACGGGGCTCTTTGCCAGCCCAGGCAACAACAGTGTCGCGCTGTCGTGGAACGCGAATCTCGAAGCCGACATTGCGGGCTATCGCGTTTATCGGGGCACGAGTCTGCCCGTGAGCAGTGCCGGAGCGCCGCTGAGCGGCGCCGCGCTGCTCACTTCGCCCAACTATCTCGACTCGACGGCCATCAATGGGACGCTCTACTACTACGTCGTTACCGCCGTGGACCAGGGCAGTCTCGTATCGCCTGCATCTTCACCGGCATCGGCCACTCCCTCTGCCTCAGCTGGTGGCGCGCTCGACTTCGACGGCAGCAACGACCACGTCACGCTCGGCGGGCAGTCCGC
>JBDTUR010000060.1:0-10482 GCA_040007635.1 Chloroflexota bacterium | reverse complement strand
CGGCGAGCGCCAGGTAGCCGTTGTCCATCGAGCTTAGCTCGCGGCCGGGACTAAGCCCTTGGCCTGGAGCCAGGTCCGGGCCACGTCGGCCAGGTCCTTGTGGTCGACGCTGACCTGCTTGTACAGGTCGGCCAGAGTGGTCGTGTCGATCTGGGCTGACACGTCATTAAGGGCCTTCTTGAAGGCGTCCTGGTCAGACGAGGACAGCTTGGACACGAAGTCATTGCGGACGATAGGGGACATGTTGTCGGCCGGCTGCGTGTGCAGATCGTCCTCCAGCGATACCCAGTCGTTCACGATGATTTCAGGCGACGTAGAGCAGAGCTCAGCCACATCAACGGTCTTGTTCTTCAGGGCGTCGGCCATGGGTGTGCTGCACGGCGCCAGCAGGGTCGCCGCGGCAAGGGTGTCCGCGGTCAGGCCGTACTGAGTGAGCGCGCCACCGGGTGCACCGCATACCGCGTTCGTCAGGCAGTCCACGGCCAGGCCGAACTTGAGCTGGCCCTGAACGGCAGCGAGGTCGCTCATCTTGCTCAGGTTCAGTTGCGCCGCGGTGTCCGCGCGCACGACGAAGGCGTTGGTGTCGACGGCGGGCGTGTAATTGAGCGCGGTCAGGTTCTTGGCTGCAAGCTTGGCCTGCAAAGCGCTCAGGTTGGCGGCCGCATCGCTGCCCGGCGTACCTTTCTCGTACGACAGACGGCTACCGATGTACTCGGGCTGAAGGTCGATCTGGCCACCTTCGATGGCCGGGGCCACAACGGCCCTGTCGCCCAGCCCGTAGCCGCTTCGGTCCACGGTGTAGCCCTTGGCCTCGAGTGCCTGGGCGTAGACCTCAGCCATGACCTTGGCCTCATCGAAGCTGACGGAGCCGATTTTGATGGTCGGCTTGCTGCCCCCACCCGTCGAGCACGCACCGACCAGCAGCGCGAGCACGATCGCCCCGAGGGTCAGCCTGCGGGTAGTCCGCATGGGTAACCTCCTTATATCGTTTAACCGGTTAGTCCGGCAGGTACCCGCGGACTATACAGGCAAGTCCAGCGGCGGGCCAGATAGCAACTGTGTTGCAGCGTTGTCTACGCGCCCGCCGCGGACTTGGATCGTTGCCGGCGCAACGCGCTCGGCGTCATCAGGTGCTGCGCGATGGCGAAGGCCGCCTCCACCACTATGACTAGCGCGGCGACGAGGATTGCGCCGGCCACAACCTGCGCGTCGCCGCCCAGGCTGAACGTCGCGAAACCTTCGACGAGGTAGCGGCCCAGGCCGCCAAAGCCCAGGATCGCGCCAAGGGTCGCGGTGGCCACGATCTGGATTGCCGCTGAACGAATTCCGGCCACGAGCACCGGCAGCGCGAGCGGCAGCTCGATCCTTGTCAGGATCTGGCCCTCACTCATGCCCTGGCCACGGCCCGCCTCAACGATGTCGCGTTCGACGCCGGTGACGCCCGCCTGGGCGTTCACCATGATTGGTGGCACGGCCAGTACGACCATCGCCACGACGGTTGGATAGACCTTGAACCCGGCCTGGGGATCGAGCGCGGCGGTAATGGGCAGGACGATGGCGATCAGCGCCAGCGAAGGCAGGGCACGCCACAGGTTGGCCGAGTTGACGGCGAGCCAGGCGAACCTTCCGGTATGGCCGATCCACAGCCCAATCGGCAGCGCGATCACGATGGCGATCAGCAACGACACCGCCGATAGACCAACGTGCTCCAACATGCGCGCTGTGATGCCGTTGGGCCCGGCCCAATGCACGGGATCGGTCAGCCATTGGGCGGCTCGAGCGATCAGATCCAATCGGGGATCCTGGGCGCTTCGCCGCGCGGTCGATCGCCAGACAGCCAGGGCGTGAGCCGGCGCTGGAGTCGGGCGAGCAGGTAGTCGGCTAGAAGGGCCAGAACGACAGATGGAACGGCACCGAAGTAAAGCTCGGTCGGGAAGCTCCGCCGGTAGCCCTCGAGGATGAAGAACCCCAACCCGCCAAAGCTGTCGCCCAGGACTGCGGTAACCGTCACGAGGGCGATCGTCGAGACGGTCGCGAGCCGCACGCCGGCGAGGATCAGCGGGACCGCGAGCGGAACCTCCACCCGCCATAACCGCTGTTGCGCGGTGTAGCCCAGACCCTGCGCGGCTTCAAGGACCTCAGCCGGGATCGAGTCGAAACCCGCCGCGATGTTGCGCACGAAGATGACCAGCGTGTACAGGACGAGCGGGATCTCCACCGTCAGCAGGCTGATCCCGGTCACCGTCACCAGCACCACGAAGAGGGCGAGGCTGGGGATCGTGTAGAGGATGTCCGTCGCAGCCAGGATTGGGCCGTATGTTGCCCGCCGCCGCACGGCGAGGACGGCGAGGCCAAAGGAGATCAGCAGGCCCACTGCAACGGCGATCGCGGCCAGCTCAATGTGCTGCAACGTACGTGACGCGAGCTCGTCGAGGTGGTCGGCCATCCACGCGAAGTCGAGCATCAGCGCAGGGCGGCCGCGATCTGCTCATACGTGAGCAGGCCCACGACATGGCCATCGCGATCGGTCACGACGCCGGCGGAAACGTCAGCGTCGAGCATCATCGAAAGAGCGTCTTTGAGGGTGGTGCGTGGCTCCAGCATGGGTTGGCCGGGCTGGGGCGTGTAGTCGGCCGGCGCCGCTTCCAGCTCGAGGTCCTTGACGCGCGTCAGCGAAAGGCGCTTCAGGCCGCGGTCCGCGCCGACGAATTTGGCCACGAACGGTGACGCGGGGTTGGCCAGGATCTCGTCAGGCGCTCCGAACTGGGCGAGCACCCCGCCCACTTGGAGGACCGCAACAAGATCGCCCAACTTGATCGCCTCGTCGATGTCGTGCGTCACGAACACGATCGTCTTGGCAAGCTGCTCTTGAAGTCGCAGCAGCTCGTTCTGGAGCCGCTCGCGGACGATGGGGTCAACGGCGGCGAAGGGCTCGTCCATGAGCATCAGCGGCGGGTCAGCCGCGAGGGCGCGCGCCACGCCAACTCTTTGACGCTCGCCACCCGACAGTTGCGCGGGGTAACGCTCGCGGTAGGTCTTGGGCGCGAGGCCGGTCAGTGCCAGCAGTTCGTCCGTGCGCTTAGCGATCCGGGCCTTGTCCCAACCCAGCAACCGCGGCACGGTCGCGACGTTCTCGCCAACCGTGAGGTGCGGCAGCAGCCCAACCTGCTGGATGACATAGCCAATGCCACGCCGCAGCTCAATGGGGTCCTGCGCCATGACGTCACTGCCGCCGACCAGGATCTGGCCGCTACTCGGCTCGATGAGCCGGTTGACCATCTTGAGACTGGTCGTCTTGCCGCAGCCCGACGGCCCAACGAAGACGCAGATCTTGCCCGCCGGCACGGTTAGCGACAGGTCGTTGACCGCGAGGGTTTCGCCGTAGCGCTTGGAGACGTGGCGCAGCTCGAGATCGACGGCGTTCACAGCGTCCGCACCCTATACGCTCCGTTCGTGGCAGGCGAGAGCGCGATCATTGTTCCAATCACGGTTCCCGTGACAATCGCGCGACTGCGCGAGCGGATGGATCCGTCGGCGGCGCAGGGCGTGCCCGCGCACGTGACGCTGCTCTATCCGTTCATGCCGGTCGATGGCCTGACCGACGAAGTACGCGCCAAAGTTGGCCGGATCATTGCGGCCGAGCCGACCTTCACTGTGCGCTTCAGCGCCATCGGCCGATTCCCCAACGTCGTCTACCTGCCGCCGGAGCCGGCCGACCCATTCGGTCGGTTGACTGCTGCGATTGCCGCGGAATTCCCCGACTACCCGCCCTACGAAGGCGCCTACGAAACGGTCATTCCCCACCTGACCGTCGCCCAGGACGTGCCCGATGACTTCTACGCCGCGGCCGAGCACGCGCTGCCCGCCGCGCTGCCGGTAAAGCAGATCGTGCGCGAGGCCTGGCTGATCGGCCATATGCCGGAGCAGCCGTGGCACACGCTGTGGCGGCTGCCCCTGGGCGAGGCGCCGCGCCCGCGCTCCTGACCGGTGCGTCCGCGCTCCTGACACCGCCTCTGCCGCTGAGCGGGTCATCCGTCCGGAAAGGGCTGGCCCGGACGACAAATCGGAGGTTTGGAGGCGTCGCAGCGGCATTTCAGTCGCTGAGCGGGTCATTAGTCCGGTGAGGACCGGGTTGACCTCCGAATCAGGCGGCTGAGAGCCGTTGGGCGGACGGTTAGCCCGCTGAGCGGGTCAAGACCGCGCGGTGGGCGACCCGGTCCGCCCGATAGACTCAGGGTCATGCCACAGATTCACCTCCGCGCCGAGCGCGGCGACTACGCGCCACTCATCCTCATGCCGGGCGACCCGGGCCGCGCAACGATGATGGCCGGGCTGCTCGATGGCGGAATGGAGAACACGAAGCTGGTCAACCAGCACCGCTCGCTGCTCGGCTACACCGGCACCTTCCGCGATAAGCCGGTGAGCATCCAGACGAGCGGCATCGGCACGCCGTCGTTCTCGATCGTCATGGAAGAGCTGCTCATGCTGGGCGCGACGCGCTTCATCAGGACGGGCACGTGCGGTGGCATCGCCCGCGGCCTCAAGACCGGCGACGTGGTCGTCGCGACCGCGGCCGTGCCCATGGACGGCTCCACGCGGACCTACCTCCACGGCGATCCCTTCGCTGCTGCTGCGGACTTCGAATTGACGCGGGCGCTGATCGACACTGCGCGCTCAAAGGGGATTGACCCCCACCCGGGCGTCGTCCAGTCAGTGGACGTCTTCTACAACCCCGACTCGGACTACGCCGCCAAGATGCGCAGCCGCGGCGTCATCGCGGTGGAGATGGAGGCAAGCGCCCTTTTCTACCTCGCCATGCGCGAGCAGGGGCGCGGCCTGGACGTTCGTGGTGGCTGCATCCTCACCGTCAGCGACACGCTGATCAAGGACGACGACGTCGTCGGCGCCGACTACATGTCGCTCGAGGATCTCGAGAAGGCGACGGTGGCGATGATCGAGATCGCTCTGGAGGCGGGCACTTCGCTCGCCTGAGGTTTGCGCGATTCGCGGCGAGTTGGCCAAATGCTGCTCCTCGCGGCACTAACCAAGGCGGTCTTGCCACGACTTAGCCATACGCGCGTGGCGACGGCACTAACCCCGCGGCGAGGCCAGCGACCCGGCCAAATGTTGGGCCGGCGCGCACTTGGCGCGAAGGGTGGCAAGCGATTTCGCCGAGTGACGGACATGGCAGCATGTGGCATGGCCCCGTCGGCGTTGCCGTCCGCGGCCAGCGTGCGACCAACTCGCCGACCCTCACTACCTGGCCAACTGTGCCGTTAGTGCGCTGCCCGCACGCATTTGGCCGCAACGAAGGCGACGCCGGGATAGGCTCCGCGCATGGCTGAGGCGCAACCGTGATTCCAATCGGGCTGAACCCCACCACGATCGGCGTCTCGTCGGCCTGGTGGCGCGAGACTGCGATCGCGGCTCAGCAGGCTGGCTTCAAGGGTGTCTGGTCGTGGGACCACTTCGTGTCGCGCGGCAAGAAGACGGACCCGGTGCTCGAATGCTGGACGACCCTCACCGCCGCCGCCGCGGCAACCACCACGCTGAGAGTCGGCTCCTTCATAAACAACGTCATGAATCGGCACCCGGCAGTTCTTGCGCGGATGCTGGCGACGCTGTGCGACCAGGCTCCGGGGAGAGTCGAGCTGGGCATCGGGGTCGGTGGCTCCGGCCCGGAGCTCGGCATGTACGGGATCGACCTGCCCGCACCTAGCGTTCGCGTCCGCATCCTCGAGGAGGCGGTGGCCGTCATTCGGCTGCTCTGGGCGGGCGGTCCGGCCGACTACCACGGCGAGTTCTTCCAACTCCATGAGGCATACGCCTTCCCGACGCCCAACCCTGCGCCGCGGATCATCGTGGGCGGCGAGAAGCCCGGTGGCGCGCGGCTCGCTGCCCGGGTGGGCGACGGATGGACCACCAATGGCACCGACTATGAGCAGCTGCTGCCGATCCACCTGGCCGAGCTGGAAGCCCACGGGCGGACGCGTGCCGACGTGGTTCATCTGATTGCGGTAGATCTGGCGCGCGATGTTGACCTCGCGGAGCAGCCACTCATCGCCGACATGGCCACGTTCCTGGGGGAGTGGCACGACCGCGGCGCGGACGAGGTTGTCGTCTCGTGGGTGCGCGTCAACCAGCGTGATGCGCTGCTCGATGCCGCCGTGCGGGCGGGTCTGGCCGGCTCGCGCTAGGCTGGCCGCGTGATGTCCGCAACCGTCGACCTGACCCAGCCGCACGACAGGTGCATCCGCTGCGGCCGGCCCACGCCGCTCGGCGTTGCGCTGTGTGAACGTGACAACCCAGGGCACATCAAGGGCCCCAGCCCGACGCAGGTGCACGGCACGATCCTGTTCGGCGTGCTGGGCGGCTTCGTGCTGCTGCTGCTTCTGCTGCGACTCGCGAGCAGTGGCATAGGACCGTTCCCGTCGGCGCTCAGTGCGGTCGCGACGCGCAGCGATGGTGGCCTTGACGTGGCCGTGTCCGTGACCAACAACGGGAGCCGTGCGTCTGGTGCGAGTTGCCGCGTCACTGCGGCGGGCATGCCCGACTTCCGCGACTACGTCTTCTTCACGCCTGTAATCGCCGCCGGGACGACCCAGTCGTTCACCCAGGCCGTGCCGCCGCTCCCCACGGGGCCCGCGCTGCCCGCGTCGCTCACGCTCGCGGTGCGCTGCAACTAGGTCGCTGGTCCCTCGGCCCCGGCGAGCGCCTGGCGGTCGCTGATGAAAAGTCCATTCACCGCGGCGCCGGCGACGAGCAATCCTGCGGCCGCGAGCATCGCCATGTGGAACGCGTCAGTGGAGGCGTCATGCACCGCTTCGATCGTCGCTTCATCGGCTGAGGCCGGCGGCGGGTTAAGCGGCGAATAGTTGCCCCGCACCTCAACCGAGTTCACGTCAAGGCCCGGCACTCGCGCTGCCAGGGCGCTGTAGAACGACCCGGCGATGATGATGAAGATCACGGCCCCGGCCAGCTGGGGCCCCACGCGTGAGATGGCGTTGTTGATTGCGCTCGCGAGGCCGGCCTGTCGACCGGGCACGGAACGCATCAGCGCTGTCGTCAGCGGCGCGACCATGATCGAGATGCCCAGGCCGAAGACGATGTAGGACGGGAAGAGGTCCGTCCAATAGGCGGCCGGTGGCAGCCAGGATGCTGAATTTCCCAGCTCCAGGTGCCATGGCATCGAGTCGGGCGGTATACGCGCCGCCCAAAGCAGGGCCGCGGCCATGAACAACGGCCCCACGGTCATGAACCAGCGCGGACCCCGGCGTGCGGCGAGCGCCCCCCAACGCGTTGAGAGGAAGATCAGGAAGAGCGTGCCCGGGATCGAGCCGAGGCCAATCGCGGTCGCGCTGTACAGCAGCGTGCCCTGGGTGAACAGCGGCAGGTAGAAGAAGGCGACGTACAGCGCGCCGTAGATGAGCAGCGTCGAGACGTTGGTGACGCTGAAGTTGCGCGCCCGGAACATGCCCAACGGCACCAGCGGGTTCTTCTTCCATCTGAAGTAGAACGGCAGCGCGATTACGCACACGGCGCCCAGGCCCAACGCCGCCCACGCGATCGGATCTTTCCACTGGCGCTGCTGGCCGTAGATCGCGCCAAAACTCAGGCCGCCCACCGCGAGTGCCACGAGCAGCGCGCCGATCCAGTCGAAATTGCCGCTGGCGTGCTCGTCGCGACTTTCCTTCACGTGGCGCAGCGCGGCGTAGACCGCGAGCAGCGTGAGCGGGATGTTGAGCAGGAAGATCCAGCGCCAGGAGAGGTTGTCGACGAGCAGCCCGCCGACCAATGGACCGAAGATGGGCGCCACACCGGACGCGGCCGCCCAAATGCCAAAGGCGCGGCCCTGCTCCTCCCCCTCAAAGTTGGTCGTCAGTATTGCGAGCGAGCCTGGCACCAGGATCGCGCCGGCCGCGCCCTGGACGATGCGGGTGAGGATGAGCACCTCGAGATTGGGCGCGATCGCGCACAGCAGCGACGTCACGCCGAAACCGATCAGGCCGATCACGAACATCCGCCGCCGGCCGAAGTAGTCGGACAGCGCGCCGGCCAGGACGAGCAGCGCCGACAACGACAGCAGGTACCCGAACTGGATGTAGTTCTGCGCCTCGAGCACGTCGAGGAAGAGGCGCGGCTCGCGGCCAATCGCCGGCAGCGCGACGGTCAGCACGGCCGAGTCGAGGAACACGACGCTCGACCCGAGCACGGCCGCAAGTAGAGTCCAGGTCTTGTGGGTCATCCCTGGGCCCATCCTACAATCGGCCGCGTGTCCCGCCCGCCGCGCATCGCGCTGACGCTGTCGCGCCCCGATTCACCGGCCCGCGTCGACTCGCGTGAGTTCTATGTCATGGCGCTCGCGGCCGCGGGCGCGGACGTGGTCGAGCTCTACCCGGGCGACGTGATGCCGCCTGATGTCGACGGCTTACTGCTGGCGGGCGGCGGCGACATCGATCCGGCGCGCTACGGCGAGCCGAATGCGGGCTCGCACCACATTGAGGAGTCGCGCGACGAGCTCGAGTTCAGCGCATATCAGCGCGCAACCGAGCTGGGCCTGCCCGTGCTGGGCATCTGCCGTGGCTTCCAGGTGATGAACGTCGCTCACGGCGGCAGGCTGCTCCAGGACGTGGCCGGTCATGCGGGACCGCCGGACGGTGAGACCTGGGTCAACGCCCACGAGGACCTACTGCCCATGGCCGGCTCGCGCCTCGCGGCGGCCACCGGCGGCGCGCCCCTCACGGTCAACTCGCACCATCACCAGGTCGTGACCAACGACACGCTGGGTGCCGGCCTGGTGCCGACCATGAACATGGGCGAGTACGTCGAGGCCTTCGAGTCAAACGACGGGCGCTGGCTCGTGGGTGTGCAGTGGCACCCGGAGCGAGCTCATGAGGTGTCGGCTGACGCCACGGGCATCATCAAAGCATTCGTGGAGCAAGCGGCGAGTCGGTGAAACAGGAATTACAGGTGGCGGTCGACGCTGCGCGCAAGGCGGGTCGGCTGCAGATGGAGCGTTATGAGAAGCTCGAGCGCATCGTCCACAAGTCCGAACACGACGTGGTCACCGAGGTCGACCACCTGTCCGAAGATCTGATCATCGGAGCCATTCGCGACGCCTTTCCAGCCGACTCCTTCCTGGCCGAGGAATCAGGCCACCATGCGGCAGGAAACAGTGAGGCTGGGGAGTCGGCCGACAAGTCGGTGGGTCGGGTGTGGGTCATCGATCCGCTTGACGGCACCATCAACTACGCCAACGGCATTCCGTTCTTTTGCACGGCGATTGGCCTGTCGGTCGACGGCCAGGCGATGGTGGGAGTCGTCTACGACCCGGTGCGCGACGAGCTGTTCAGCGCCATTGCTGGTGGGGGAGCGACGCTCGACGGCGAACCGGTGACGCTGCCGGTAAAGGAGCGCCTGGTTGACTGCGTCGCGTCCTTGTCCCTGCCGCGGCGTGGCTGGGTGAAACGAGATATGGGTGTGCGCCGCAGCATCCGTGTGTCGCGCTCGATGGGTAGCGCGGCCCTGGCACTGACCTATCTAGCCAACGGCCGCTTCGACCTTTTCATCCAGAGCGGTGGCATGAGCGCATGGGATATCTGCGCCGCCGGGCTGATTGCCGCGGAGGGTGGCGCGCGGCTCACGACGCTCGATGGTGGTCCGTGGTTCGATATCAACAAGCCAACGAAATCGATCGGGCTGCTGGGCGCGGCGCCGGTCCACCACCAGACACTGTTGGAGCTGTTGCGATGACTTCAATTCCGGTCGCGGGCCTCGAGTGACGGCCTGGCCGCCCGCGGGATGGAAGCCTTACACAGACGTCCACCACGGCAATAACACGATCTCCGGCACGGTCCTGGTGTGGCCTAAGGTCGAAGGTGACCCGGGCATCCCGGGGCGCGAGGTGCAGGCCTACCTGCCGCCGTCGCTCGCCGCTTCGCTGGCGTCCGGGAGCCCAACGGGTCTTCGGTACCCCGTGCTCTATTTCATGGACGGCCAGAACATCTTCGACGCGCGGACCTCGTATATCGGCGTCGAGTGGGGCGCGGACGAGGCGTTGGAGGAGCTCGCCGGGGAGGGCATGGAGGCGATTGCGATCGCCGTCTGGAATCACGGCGACGATCGGATGGATGAGTACAACCCGTGGCGCTCGACACTTGATTGGCGCGATCGGCCGCAGCCAATGGGTGGCAAGGGCGATGCCTACCTCGAGTGGTTGGTCGGCACGGTCAAGCCCATCGTTGATCGCTCGTTCCCGACCCGCGCTGAGCGCGAAGCCACCGGCATCATCGGCTCGTCGATGGGCGGCTTGATCTCGCTCTACGCGTTGTTCGGGCAGCGCGCGGTCTTTGGGCTGATTGGCTCGATGAGCCCGTCAGTGCGCTGGAGCGACTACAAGATCCTGACTTTGATCGAAGACGCGCCGCTGCCGCCGGCGCGCATCCATCTCGACATGGGTTGGCGCGAGTGGCGCGGGATGAC
>JBDTUR010000059.1:0-10517 GCA_040007635.1 Chloroflexota bacterium | reverse complement strand
AGGACGCCGTACGAGCCGTTGCCGTAGTAGTTCTGGTTGAGGTAGGCCTCGATGATGCGCTGCTTGCCCGCCTCGCCCGGGTACGCCTGCGTCACGCGAACGGACTGGATGATCTCTTTGATCTTGCGTTCCATGGTGCGCCCTGGGTCGCGCACGAGATCCGGATCGAGCAAGCGCTGGCGGACCAGCTGCTGGGTGATGGTCGATGCCCCACGCTCGCGGCCGCGGATCGTGTCGAGCATCGCGCTGATGATCCCGACTGGATCGACGCCGCTGTTGGTCCAGAACGACTTGTCCTCTGTCGATGTGGTGGCGTCGATCAGGATGGGTGGCACTTCGTCGAACGTGACCGGCTCCCGCCGCTCGCCGGCGTTGAAACGCGCGAGCTCCACGGTTCCGGTGCGGTCATAGACGACCGATTCGCTCAGGAATTGGAGGTTGCCCAATTCGCTCGTGGGTGGCAGGCCCTGGCTGTAGACGGCGAAAAGGCCGACTGTCCCAATCAGCCCGATCAGGCCGACGAGCGCAAATCCGCCAAAGATGAACATGGAAATGGCGACGTAGAGGCCGCTGTTCGATCGCTTGCCGCGCCCGGCTGGGCGATCGTCGTGGCGCGCCGCCCGGCCTGACCCGCGACTCTGCATCTGCTTCCAGACTCTAGCATTAGGTCATGGAACCCCGCCTTGCGCCAACCTCGCCGCTGCTTGCAGAGCTCTCTTGGCGCGGGCTGATCGCCGAGCGCTCGACGGGCGTGGAAGCCCGCCTCGCGCGCGGCCCCATCAGCGCCTACATCGGCTTTGACCCCTCAGCGAAGTCGCTCCACGTGGGCCAGCTGCTGCAGGTGATGATGCTGGGCCATCTCCAACGCGCAGGCGGCACGCCATTCGTGATCGTTGGTGGCGGGACAGGGATGATCGGCGACCCATCGGGTAAGTCGAGCGAGCGCAACCTGCTCGATGACGCCCAGATCGAAGCCAATTCCGCGGCGATTCGCGCTCAGCTAGAGCACTTCGTCGACTTTTCCGCTGGACCCAACCAGGCCCAGATGGTCAACAACATCGAGTGGCTGGGCAAGTTCACCCTGATCGAGTTCCTGCGCGACATCGGCAAGCACTTCTCCGTGCCCTACATGCTCGCCAAGGACTCGGTCCAGCAGCGACTCGGTGCGGGCATGTCGTTCACCGAGTTCTCGTACATGACCCTCCAGTCGGCCGACTTCCTGACGCTCTACCGCGAGCGCGGCGTCGAGATGCAGATGGGCGGCGCCGACCAGTGGGGCAACATCACCGCGGGACTCGAGTTGATCCGCCGCGTGGTTGGCCGCGAGGAAGGGGACGAGCCGGCGGCCTTCGGCCTGTGCTCGCCGCTTCTGCTCACCAAGGACGGGCGCAAGATGGGCAAGAGCGAGAAGGGCGCGGTCTTTCTCGATGCGAAGCTCACGTCGCCGTTCGACTTCTACCAGTACTGGCTCAAGGACGATGACACGCTCGTCGTGCAGCACCTCAAATGGCTGACCCTGATGACTGAGCAAGAGGTCGCCGCAATTGCCGACGCCCACTCAGCATCACCGGAGAACCGCCCTGCCCAGCGCGCGTTGGCCTATGACCTGACTGCGCGCGTGCACGGGAAGGAGGAAGCCGACCGACAGGTGACGGTCGCTGACGCTGCCTTCGGTGGGGGGCCGATTACCGACCTGGACGTCCTCGAGACGCTCTTCGGCTCGCTGGACCACCACGAGGCGACGGCGGCGGAGCTCGCCCTGGGCGCGCTCGATTACGCGGTCGCAAGCGGTTTCATGCCGTCGAAGGGTGAGGCACGCCGGCTGATCCAGCAGGGCGGCCTCGTGATCAACGACGAGCGCATCACCTCTCCGGGCGCGGCCTTACCGGCCCTGATCGCGGATCGCTACCTCGTCGTGCGTTCCGGTAAGAAGCGCCTGCGCATCGACCGCAAGTCATAGGGGGAAAGCCATGGCAACCTGGGCGGACTTGGAGGCCGCGGCACCCAAGATCGCCGCCATGGGCCGCGGTTGATGTATCGCACGGGCGACGGCGAGGCATGCTCGTGACGGTCAGCGCCGATTCACTGCCGCGGGTCCACCCGGTCAACGTCGGTATCGTCGACGGTCACCTGTACACCTTTGTGCAGACCAAGTCGGGCAAGGCGCACGATCTGGCGACCGACGGTCGATACGCCATGCACACCCACTACGACCCAAAGGCGCCGCATGAATTCCAGGTTCGAGGCCGTGCGCAACGTGTGGTCGATTACGCCCTACGCAGCGCCGTCGCGGCCAATTGGTTCTTCACCGCCAAGGATTACCCGCTGTACGAGTTGCTGATCGAGCACGCGATGCTGGGCGAGCGCGCCACCACCAACGATTGGCCGCCGCGCTACACCTTCTGGAAGGCAACCCTGGGCCAGGATTAGTTCGTCGCGATGGCGAGGCTCATGTGCCGAGCCGACTAGATATGAGCCGAGCCGACTAAGGGACGGTCGGGTTGGTTGGTGTCGGGCCCAGGTTCGGGTTCCGTCCGCGGACCCCCGCTAATCGGATCGAGCCATATTCAATCGGATCGGGACATGAGGCTGCCGTTGGCAACGGGGTGCCGGACTGTCAGCCGGCGAGGCGCTCCACCGCGGCCAACAGGCGCTCGTTTTCGGGGCGCGACCGGACGGTCAGGCGCAGGTGGCCACGTAACGGGTTGGCCGGTCCAAAGGTGCGCGGGACGATGCCCGAGTGGAGCAGGCCGTCGGCAGCCCGCTCGGCCGCATCCTGATCGCCGATCGTGACCAGCAGGAAGTTGGTCGCGCTGGGCGCAGGTTGCCAGCCGCGCGACACCAGGGCGGCGGCGAGCCACTCCCGCTCATTCGACAGCATCGCCACGTTAGCGAGCGCGTACTGGGGTGAGCGAAACGCCAGCGCCGCGACGTGGGCGGAGATCGTTGAGACGCTCCCCGGCGGACGGACGCGCTCCAGGCGTTCGATCACCGACCGATCCGCCACCCCGAAACCCACTCGCGCACCTGCCAGCGCAAAGGCTTTCGACATCGTGCGGACCACGACGAGATTGCGATAGCGCGACCGCAGCCCGGTCAACGTTTGACCACCGAATTCAAAGTACGCCTCGTCCAGCGCGACCGTCACCGGATGGGCCAGATCGGCCGCGGCAGAGACGATCGCTTCGAGGTCAGCGGGTGAGTCGGCAGCGCCGGTGGGGTTATTGGGCGAGCACAGCCAGACGAGCTGTACGTCAGGGAGCCGGGCAATCATTGCCCTGACGTCGAGCGCGTAGGCGTCCCCGGGACCCAGGCGGGGCACGGCCACGATCTTGGCTGCACGCTGACCGGTGAGAACGCCGTACATCGCGTAGGTGGGGATCGGCACCATGGCCGCGGCGCCCAGCGGCAAATATGACTTGGCGATCAGGTCGAGCACCTCGTCGGCGCCCGCGCCCACGATCAGTTCGTGCGGCGCAACCCCGTAATAGGCCGCTGCCGCCTCCGTGACCTCCTGGTAGGACGAGTCGGGGTACTCGTTGACGCTGGGCTCGAACGGTCCGCGCAACGCCTCCGGCAGCATCCCCGGCGGCAGCGGCACGGTGTTGGTGTCGAAGCGCAGGATGTCCTGCGCGCGCAGCCCGTAGCGCGCCGCGATCGCCGCGTTGGACGGCTCCCAGGTGTAGACCTGCGACTGGGTCGGCGCGCTCATCGTCCCAGCCTATGTGGCAGATGCAGCACTGGGTAGGCACCGATTCGCCACGAAGGCCCGAATCGACCGATTCTCCTGTCAGACGCAGCACTGATTAGGCTCCTGGAGCGGTTTCCCGAGATCGCGCAGACCAGTTCTGCAATTGGCACGAAACTTGGCGCCCCAGGCAGCTCAGAGGATGCGGTGCGACTACGCCTCTTCCTTCTGGTGCGCGTCGATCACCTTCTGGGCGACGTGCGGCGGCACTTCCTCGTAGTGGGCCAGCTTCTGCGTGAACACGCCGCGGCCACCGGAAAGCGAGCGCAACTCGGTCGCGTAGTTGAAGAGCTCGGCCTGCGGCACGTGGGCGCGCACGACCTGCGTTCCGTTGGACGAGTCCATGCCCAGGACGCGGCCGCGGCGGGTGTTGAGGTCGCGGTTCACGTCGCCCATGTACGCCTCAGGCACCTGCACCTCGACATCCATGATCGGCTCGAGCAGGACCGGTGATGAGTCCTGGATGCCGTTGCGGGTAGCGAGCTGCCCGGCCAGTCGGAACGACAGCTCGTCCGAGTCGACCGGGTGGAACGAGCCGTCGTACAGCGTTGCCTTGAAATCGATCACCGGATAGCCCGCGATTGGGCCCTTGTCAGCGACGTCGCGCACGCCCTTTTCGACGCCTGCCCAGAACTGGCGAGGTACTGACCCGCCAACAATGCGCGTGGCGAACTCAACCCCTGCGCCGGGATTGGGCTCTATCTCGAGCCAAATGTGGCCGAACTGGCCGCGCCCGCCCGACTGCTTCTTGTGGCGCCCCTCGACCTGGGTCTTGGAACGGATCGTCTCGCGGTACGGGATGCGCGGCGAGTGCGTGACGACCGCCGCGCTGAACTTGCGCTTCAGCCGCTCGATGACCACCGCGACATGCGAATCGCCCTGCGCCCAGAGCAGCTGCTCGCCGGTTTCGGTCTGGCGTTCGACATGGACGCCGGCATCCTCTTCGAGGAGCCGCGTCAGAGCCGCGCCCATCTTGTCGAGGTCGGCCTTCGTCTGTGGCTCGATCGCCACCGGCAGGGATGGCTGCGGAAATTCGATCGGCGGCAGCGTGAAGGGCTTGTCGCGCGATGACAGCGCGTCGCCCGTGTGGGTCACGACGAGCTTCGCGACGGCGCCAATCTCGCCGGCCGAGATGACGCCAACGGGCTCCGTGTCCTTGCCCTTGACGCGCAACACCTGGCCGATGCGCTCCTCTTCGCCGCGCTCGGCGTTCCAGACGTGGTCGTGCGACGCGATCTTGCCGCTGAACACGCGGAAGTAGGTCAGCCGGCCCACGAACGGGTCCGCGGCGGTCTTGAAGACGCGCGCCAGCAACGGCCGGTCGGCCGACTGCTCCACTTCGACCGCGCCACCCTTGGCGTCGAACGCCTTGATCGGCTTCTCCTCGTCGGGTGACGGGAGATAGCGCGCGATGGCATCGAGCACACCTTCGATGCCGATGTCGTGCGCCGCGGCGGTGAGCAGGACGGGCGCGAGAATCGAGTCACGCACGCCGCGATGCAGGCACGCGTCGAGTTCGGCGTCGCTGATCTCCTGGCCGTCGAGGTACTTGGTCAGCACCTCGTCGTCCGCCTCTGCCGCTGCCTCTAGCAGCTGATCGCGCCTGCGCGCGACTTCGTCGGTCAGCTCGGCCGGAATCTCGACCTCCGTGCGCTGGCCCTTCTCCCAGACCCACGCCTTGCGGTGAACGAGGTCGACGTAGCCCTTGAAGGCGTCCGCCTTGCCGATTGCCAGGTGGAGCGGCGCGATCTTGTTGCCGAAAGCCGCGCGCAACGCGTCGAGCGCTGCACCCGGGTCAGCGTTCTCGCGCTCGCAGCGAGTGATCACGAATAGCGCGGCCGTGCCATGCGCGCGGCCGAGTGCCGCCGCGCGCTCAGTGCCAGCCTCGACACCACCGGACGCATCAATGGTGATCAGCGCCGAGTCCGCTGCTTCAAAGCCCTCGACCACCTCGGCCGCGAAGTCGGCGTACCCGGGCGTGTCGATGATCGTGATCTCGCGGCCGTCGTGCTCCATGGTCGCCAGCGCGAGCGAGAGCGATTGCTTGCGCTTGTGCTCCTCCGGCTCGAAATCGAGGCTGGCCGTACCGTCGGTCACCTTGCCCAGGCGGGTGATCGCCCCGGCGGTGAAGAGCAGGTGCTCGGCCAGGGTGGTCTTGCCCGAGTCCGAATGACCGGCAAGAACGACGTTGCGGAGACGTTTCATGTCGACGGTGGTCATGGGCGCAGCATATAGAATCAGCCGCGATGTCCGGTCATTCCAAGTGGTCCCAGATCAAGCGCCAGAAAGGCGCCAACGACGTCAAGCGCGGCGCCATCTTCACCAAGCTTGGGCGCGAGATCGCGATCGCCGCGCGCGAGGGTGGCGGTGATCCGGATGGCAACTTCCGTCTGCGCCTCGTCATGGACAAGGCACGCTCGGTCAACATGCCCGCAGACACGATCAAGCGCGCAATCGACAAGGCCACTGGTGGGTCCGCCGCGGAGCAGTTCGTTGAGATCGTCTACGAGGGTTATGGCCCGGGCGGCGTGGCGATCCTCGTCGAGACCGCGACTGACAACAAGAATCGCACCGCGTCGGACGTTCGTGCCGCGTTCACCAAGAACGGCGGCTCCCTCGCGGGCGCGGGCAGCGTGGCGTGGCAGTTCCAGCCGCGCGGCGTGGTCGCCGTGGCGCGCAACGGACGAAACGCCGACGACATCGCTCTGGAGGCGATCGACCTGGGCGCGGACGATGTGGACACCGAGTCGGACCCCATCGAGGTCCTGACCGATCCAGCCACGCTCGAAAAGCTGCGCAAGGAGCTGGAGTCGTCCGGTGTCAAGGTCGACTCCGCTGAGATCACGATGCACGCCAAGACGCCAATTGACGTCGATCGCCACGTGGCCGAGCAGAACCTGCGCCTGATTGAGCACCTCGAGGACCTGGAGGACGTCCAGCGCGTCACCGCGAACTTCAACCTTCCGGCGGAGTTGCTGGCCGAAATAGCTTCGGCTTGAGGAACGTGGTGGCCAGCCGTGCTCTCGTCGCGGCAATCGCCCTCCTCATTGTGGCGTGCACGGCCCAACCGACGTCCAGCCCTACCGAAAACGCCAACGCGAGCGCTCGGCCGGTCCCGCCAACGAGCGCACCAACCATTACGCCTCGGCTGACCGCCTCGCCGGAGTCGACCATGGCGGCGGTGGAGCACCGCATTGGCGTGCGTGTCGAGTCAGGCGCCGGCGAGTTCTACGATCGCCAGACCGGCGCCCGCTTCGTGCCGCGTGGTTTCAACTACATCCGCCTGGTGGATGGTCGCCACGCGACTCTCGACATCGGGGTGTACGACACGTCACGGGTGGAGGCGGACTTTGCCGTGATGGAGCAGCTGGGCTTCAACACGGTACGCATATTCTTCGACATGTACCGCATGGGTGGGACTACCGGCGGCGTGGATCCGGCCTACCTGGACAACGTCGTCGACGTCCTGTCCGTCGCCGCTCGCCACGGTATCTACCTGCTGTTTGCGGCCTCGGACGGGATCCCGCTGCCGCGCGGATATGAGTTCGACGGCGGGCTCAACTTCGAGGAGGAGAACGGGCTGTACCTGTCAGCACCCGGCGTGGCGGCCAGCGAACGCTACTTCGGTGACGTGGCTGCGGCACTTGTCGAACGCCGAGCACGCCTCGACGCACTGCTCGGTTACGAGCTGAACAACGAGCTCTTCTTTGTCGAGTCATACCCGCCGTTCAGCCTTCGCAGCACGGTGACGACCGCCAACGGACTGTCCTACGACATGAGCTCGAGCGACGATCGCCAGCGCATGCTGGAGGACAACCTCGTTTCCTGGATCGATCGCATGCGCGCGGCGATCCGAGCGGCCGACCCCAGCGCCCTGGTGACCGTCGGCTTCTTCCAGCCCAAGGGACCGGTCCCATCACGCGCAGGAGACCAGCGAATCATCGAGACGCGGCGCGCGATCACCGAATCGACCGCCGATTTCATCGACCTGCACGGCTATCCTGGCGGCGACCTCGACCTAGCGCAGCTCGCCACCAACTTCAAGCTGCCACCGACGACGGACAAGCCCATCCTTCTCGGCGAGTTCGGCGCCGGGCACGCCGCCTACCCGGCCCTCGACGACGCTGAGCGGGCGCTCGTGGGCTGGCAGATCGAATCGTGCACCCATGGCTTCGATGGCTGGCTGCTCTGGATGTGGGACAGCGCAGAGATGCCCGAGTACTGGAGCGGAGTGGATGATGAGGCGCGACTTGCCCACGCCCTGGCCCCGACCACACGCCCGGATCCATGCTCTATGGGCGCGCTTGATCTCGCGACCGACCTTACGCGCGAGGCAGAGGCGACCGCCTCATCGACCGCCGCCGGCTACCCGCCACGGAATGCCATCGATGGCCTCCCGGGCACCTACTGGAATTCTTCGAGCGGCGTGCCGCAGTCGATTCGCATCGACCTGGGTGGAACGCACCGCGTCGACGAGATCCGAATGCTGGTGGCCCAGAGTCCGGCCGGCAGGTCGCGCCACGTGGTGTCGGTCAAGGGTGCCACAGGCGCCTGGCGCGACGTTCACGTCTTCGAGGGAGTCACATCCAACGATGACCTGCTCATCTTCGCTCCCGACGGCGGCCTGGAGAACGTACGCTTCGTGCGTATCGAGACGACCCAGATCGTGGCCGACCTGTGGCCGGCCTGGCGTGAGGTGACCGTCCTGGGTCGCTGACACCGCCACCCGGCACCTCGCTCGGAACGTACCATGGACCCCGTAGATGATCGTCCTGGGCATTGATCCCGGTACCGCCGCGACCGGCTATGGCGTTGTGCGCCGTGAAGGCGCCAAGTTGACCGCCCTCGACTATGGCTGCCTCGAGACGCTCTCAACGCAGACGCTGCCGGTCCGGCTGCTGGAGATCCATCGCGCGGTGACGGAGCTGATCCTCACGCACAAGCCGGAACGCCTGGGCGTCGAGCGGCTGTTCTTCAACAAGAACGTCCATTCGGCGTTCGCGGTTGGCCAGGCACGAGGCGTCGTCCTCCTTGCCGCGGCCGAACATGGCTTGCCGGTGTTCGAGTATGGGCCGCACGAGGTGAAACTTGCGGTGACCGGGTACGGCCGCGCCCAGAAGGACCAGGTCCAGAAGATGGTGCAGGCGGTCCTCGGCATGTCAGTCCTGCCGCGGCCCGACGACGCTGCCGATGCCCTTGCCGTGGCGATCTGCCTCGCTCACGGCCACCCCGGTATGGCCTAGTGGTCGTGCAGCCCGCTGTTGCGACGTTGGACGGCCCGGAATTCGTGCTCCGGCAGCCGAGGAGCACTTGGCGGCCCGGACGGATTTACCTCTCCGTACTCGCTGGTGTGCTTGCGGTGTACGCCTATCTCACCGCTCTTCCTGGCTTCTCGTTCCTTCTGATTCCACTGGTGAACGTCGCGGCGGGCCTCGGACTCATCTGGTTGGTATCCCTCGTGTGGGCGATCTATCGCGGTGGCCCGAAACCCATCACGCGGTTTGGCAGATGGGCCGTTATCGCGGCTGCGGTTATTGCCGTCGGTTTGGCCGGGTGGAACGATCTGTTCCTGAGGCTCGGGTTCGAGATCAGCCGGTCTGCGCTGGAGTCCGCGGCGGGTACCTCAGATTCGACAGGCTTCGCCGGTATCTACCCGGTGTCTTACGTATCGCCGACTCAACACGGGTCGACCGTCTGGGTTGGCTGGCCTGCGGGGCTCATTGATGACGTCGGATTCCATCGGTCGACCCTGGGAGGTGACGGCGGCGCCTGCGAAGAGGGCGGTTTCGCCTTGGCCCTCGATAGCCACTGGTACGCGGTCAGCTGCGGCTGGTGAAACAACCTTGATTGCATTCGTTGAGGGGAAGGTTGCGTTTGTCGGCACCGATTCGGCCGTTTTGGAAGCCGGCGGAGTCGGCTACCGGATCTTCTGCGGACCGGGGACGCTGAGCGGCCTGAAGGAGGGCGCGCACGTGCGGCTGTTCACGCACCACCTCGTGCGCGAAGACCAGCAGGCGCTGTACGGCTTCAAAACCTCCGAAGAGCTCGGCTTCTTCGAGTTACTGACCACGGTCAGCGGCGTGGGACCCAAAGTGGCGCTGGCCATCGTCTCGTCGAGACCGGTGACCGATCTGCAGCTGGCAATCTTCCAGGGCGACGAGGGCGTGCTCACGGCGGTGTCGGGCGTGGGCAAAAAGCTCGCAGCACGCGTCGTGCTCGAGCTCAAGGAGAAGGTCTCCGCGGCCGGCGCACCGTCCGGGTCAGGGGCTGGATCGGCCGAGTCGGAGGTCGTGGCGGCTCTTCAGGCACTGGGCTATTCGTCGTCAGAAGCCAGGGAATCGGCGCGCGGCGCGGTGGCGTCGCTGCCCGTTGGCGCGTCGCTCGAAGAACGCGTCAAGGCCGCGCTGCGCGTCTTACGCCGCGACTAAATAGAGTTCGCGCTGATGGATCTGGCGACGGTGATGCTTTTTGCGGTCATCGTTCTCGCCGTCGTCTTCGATTACATCAACGGCTTCCACGACACGGCCAATGCCATCGCAACCTCGGTTGCGACGCGCGCCCTGCACCCGCGCGCTGCGATCGCCATGGCCACGGCGTTCAACTTCATTGGCGCTTTCGCTGGGACGGCCGTGGCCAAGACCATTGGCGCGGGTCTCGTGGACGAGGCGACGACCAGCACTGCGGTCATCGCCGCGGCCCTGGTGGGGGCCATCACCTGGAACCTGATCACGTGGTGGCTGGGCCTGCCCAGCTCGAGCAGCCACGCGCT
>JBDTUR010000058.1:0-10582 GCA_040007635.1 Chloroflexota bacterium | reverse complement strand
GGTTGATGTACGGGATCCGGGTCTGCGCGGCTGCCCGTCGTGCGCGGCCTGAACCGGCCGGCCGATTGCTTTGGGCACGCTCGGTCGGCGCCTGCTCGCGCTCAGGGCGAACGGCAGTCATAAGCAGGCCAGTCTAACGATGAGTGGCATTGCGACTGATGGTGGTGCCTGGACGCACCGATCGACCAGCACCCGAAGGTACCGACACCGTTCTGCCGCTCATCGGGTCAACGGCCCGGGAAATGGCCCAGATTTGCCTCAAACGACCGTTTCGGGCTGTTTCGTGCCGCCCATCGGCACACATCGTTCAGGAAGAGGCGCACACAGCCTCGATCCGGGCACTCTGCGGACGGATGACCCGCTCAGCGGGAGTTGGCTGGCCGAGGAGGCGGGCGTGCGGCTAGCCCAGGCGGCGGGCGTGGTCGTGCCCGGCGTGCTCGTCGTGTCCCGCGTGTTCCTTCTCGCGCCGCTCAGTGTCGGCGGGGCACGGACATTCCTCTCGCAGACGCGCGAACGTGTAGAAGCCGGTGTGATGGCCGTCTGCCCACGTGGGCTGGAGCGCATAGGTGCCGACCAGGGCAAGGTCGGTCAACTGCACCTGGATGGGTGTCAGCTGCGGGTTGGAATCGAGCCAGCCCGGGATGCCGGCCTCGCCCCGGCAGTAGGCGCACGGGCACAGCCAGCGCAGCGTCTCAAAGTCGTAGATGGTCACGTGGCCGTCCGGCCACTCCAGCTCGAGCGTCGCGGCCGCGCGATCAGCATGGATGCGGACGGGCGCCATGTACTCGCGCCCAGTCACAAATGAAGACACGCAGGAACGGTACCCGAATGCGTGGCCAACACGGCAAACTGGGGTCGGTGGCAAAGCGACGTCAGCAACAGGTGGGCGCGGCGGTTGACGTTGGCAGCAACAGCATCCACCTGCTGGTCGCGCGGATCGGCACCGCCCAGACCATGGCGCGCCGCGGCCTGACCGTGCTCGACGACCGCAGCCAGCTGCTCGGCCTGGGTGAAGCGGTCGATCGGGAAGGTCGGCTGCTCCTCGAACAGCGGCGCCAGATCATCTCCGGGATCGCTGAATACCTGCTTCTCGCGCGTTCACTCGGCGCGCCGCAGCTCACGCTGATCGGCACTGAACCATTCCGGCGCGCGGCGAACGGAGCCGACGTCGCGGCCGAGGTCGGCACGATCACGGGTCTACCGCTGCACGTGATCAGCGAGCGCACTGAGGCGCTGCTGACGTTCCTTGGCGTTACCGCTGGTGTGCTGCCGGCTGAGCCGCTGGTCGTCGTCGATATCGGCGGCGGCTCGACGGAGGTGAGCATCCATGCTCCGGGCGCGCCGCTCAGGGTGCTGCCGCTGGCGATTGGTTCGGCCCGATTGACGCGCTCCCTGGTGGCGCATGATCCACCGACCACCCGCGAACTGGACGGGCTGGAAGCCGCTGCCAGAGGCGTCGCCCTCGAGCTGCCTGACCAGAAGTGGCCGGCCGGCGCGCCGCGCGCGGTCTTCGTTGGCGGCACTTCGACCAATGTGGCCCGACTGGGCCGGCTCACGCGCACAGGCCTGGCCGACGATCGGCGCACCCTGGCCAAGCTCTCGAGCGCCCAGGTGGTCGAGCACTTTGGCGTGCGGCCGCAACGTGCGCGGCAGCTCCCCGCGGGTGCGGCCATCGTCGCGGCGCTGCTTGAGCGCCTGGGTCTAGAGGAGGCAGGAACCGCGGAGGCGAGCCTGCGCGACGGGGCGATCATCGCTGCGGCGCGCTTCGGCGATGCGTGGCCCACCCAAATCGAGGAGCTGTTCGGCTAGCCGCCCGCCTCGTCAAGCCACTGCCGTAGCGGCCGCAAGGCTCCTTTCTCTGGGAAGTGGCGCCGATGGCGGCCCTCCGCCATCGTCTGGATCAGCCCGGCGTCGCGCAAGACGGCGAGGTGCTTCATCACTCCCCAGCGGGTCATCCCGTCCGTGCGACTGACCAATTGGGCAGTGCTTGATCCCGGCTGGCGCATCACCGCCCGCAGCAGTTCGCGCCGGGTTGGGTCGGCCAGAGCCCGCAGGACGTCGTCGAGATGCGCCATGAGTTATCCACAGTAACGTGACCGTCAAGTCACATGTGCACTCCCAACCGCAGCCGCTTGCGCGGAGTGGAACCGGCTGTACCATCTTCGGCGTGAGCAAAGTTCTCGACGCGCCCGCATCCGGATCGCCCCAAAGGACGGCCAACGCACTTGTGCGCGCGTGGGTCGGCCGCGGGGAGGGCATCGAGACGATGGTCGAACGCGTTGGTGGCGTCGATCAGGTGGGTGTCGAGGAACGCGTCGACGCGCTGAAGAAGCGCTCGATCAAGCGCGAATCGAAGCTCTGGGCGCTCGATCTCGCTGTTCGGATGATGGATCTGACCACGCTCGAGGGGAAAGACACTGCGGGCAAGGTCCGTGCGTTGTGCGCCAAAGGGATGCGGCCCGACCCGTCGGACCCCAGCATCCCCAGCGTTGCCGCGATTTGTATCTACCCCTCGCACATCACGCTCGCCAAGCAGGCGCTCGCCGGCTCCACGGTCAAGGTCGCAGCCGTCGCGACGGGCTTCCCGTCCGGCCAGACATTTACTGACGTGAAGCTCCTAGAGACGCGCCAGGCCGCAGAGGCGGGCGCCGATGAGATCGACATAGTCATTGACCGCGCGGCATTCCTCGAGGGTGATTACCGCCACGTCTTTGACGAGATCGTCGCGGTCAAGGAAGCGTGCGGATCCGCTCACCTGAAGGTGATCCTCGAAACGGGCGAGCTCGAGACATATGACAACGTGCGTCGCGCCAGCGTCCTGGCGATGGCCGCCGGCGCCGATTTCATCAAGACGAGCACCGGCAAAGTGACGCCGGCGGCAACGCTGCCCGTCACGCTGGTGATGCTCGAGGCAATCCGCGACTTCCATCGCCGGACAGGGCGCGTCGTGGGCATGAAGCCGGCCGGCGGCATCAAGACCGCGAAAGAGGCGATCAGCTACCTCGTCGTCCTGTACGAGACGCTCGGCCCAGCCTGGATGACGCCCGACCTCTTCCGATTTGGCGCGAGCAGCCTGCTCAACGACGTGCTGATGCAGATCCGCAAGGAGCGCACCGGCCGCTACCAGGGACCCGACTACTTCACGATCGACTGACGCCATGGCGCGTGCGTTGTCCCGGCGCCAATTCCTGGCTGGTGCCGGAGCGACCGTGGGAACACTTGTACTGGGCTGCTCGATCAACGAGATTGCCACGCCCAAGCCGACCATCAGCTTCCGACCCCGCCCAACACCGGCACCCACCAACGCGCCCAGCCCCACGCCCTCGTCCAGCCCGGTTCCGCTGCGCGTCCGCGCGGCGCAGATGCTCATCTGTGGCTTTCCAGGAAAGACGCTCGCTGACGACGACCCGATCATCCGGGCGATCCGCGATGACGGCCTGGGCGGCGTGATCCTCTTCGCACGCAACATCGAGTCGCCGGCACAGCTGCGCAACCTCACGGCCACGCTGCGTGGCGCCGCCGGGGCGCGGCCGCTGCTCATCGCGGTCGATCAGGAGGGCGGAGCGGTGGCACGCCTCAACCCTGACAACGGCTTCGCGGCCACCCCGACCGCGGCCAAAGTGGGCCGGCGCAACGATCCCAGCTATGCGCACGAGGTTGGCTCGGATATAGGCAGGACGCTCGCCGATGCGGGCATCAATCTCAATTTCGCGCCTGTGGTCGACCTGAACGTGAACCCGGCCAACCCGTCAATCGGTGCCCTCGATCGGAGCTTCTCGGCCGATCCCAATGTCGTCGTGGCGATGGCCAGCGAATTCATCGCCGGCCACCGCGAACACGGCGTGCTGACCACGCTCAAGCACTTTCCCGGGCTGGGCAGCGCGACGGGCAACACCGACCGCGAGTTCGTGGACATCACGACCACCTGGACCCAGGCGGAGCTCGAGCCTTTCCGCCAGCTGATTGCGGCGGGCAACGTTGACCTCGTGATGGTTGGCAATGCCCTCAACGGGCAGCTGGACCTGCGCAACCCAGCGACGCTGTCCGCGCCAACGCACAACCTGCTGCGCGACGACCTGGGCTGGGACGGCGTCGTGGTCACCGACGACTTGATGGCCGGCGCTCTGACCGCTAACTACCCCCCGGACGTTGTCTTGCGCCGCGCGATCCGGGCCGGGAACGACCTGCTGCTGCTGGCGAACACCGCGAGGGACGCGGGCGACGTCGTCCAGCCGACGCTCGACGTCATCGAGAGCCTCGTCGCCCAGCGTCAGATCGACGAAATACTGATCGACACCGCGGGCGCCCGGATCGGACGGCTCATCGCGCCACTCGGTTGATATCCTCAGGTCGACGATGGTGATCGAGGTCGCAACTGCCGAGGGGGCGGCGGCCCGGAATTCGCGCGCAGCAGTGGAGTCGCGGCCTTACGCGCCCAGTTGGCTCGACCTCGTCGTGCGCGCGATCGATGCTGCGCCCGGGCCTACTTGGATCGCTTATGTGGTCATCGGGATCGCCTTCCTCTTGATGGTCAACATCGAAGGTTGGCTGACGGGCATCCCGCTGGGTTCCCTTGATCCCGCCCAGTCGATCTATGCGCTCTTCTTCCTGCTGCCGCTCCTCGTCTACCACTACCAGGCACGCATTGCCGGCGAGGCTGTCGATAGTTTCCGGCCGGCCACCGATCTTGATGACAACGCTGCGGCCGCACTCCGCTATCGCCTGACCGTTACCCCGGCACGTTCCGCCCTGGTCACGAGCGCGGCGGCTGTCCTGATCAACATCGGCTGGTTGATGGTCGACCCGGCCGGCTTCCAGTTGGCGGATAAGTCGGAGCTCTACGTCGCCCTCCGCGTGGGCAGCGAGAGCCTTCTCTCAGCCGCTATTTTCGTGCTCATATTCCAGGTGCTACGGCAGATGAGGACGATCGCCGGGCTGCACCGGGCGGCAACTCATGTTGATCTCATCCGGCCGGCGCCAATGCACGCCTTTGCCAGGCTGACCTCGCGCAATGCGCTGGGGGTCATCGCCTTCGCCATCCTTAGCGGCCTGCCCCTGCCGGGCATTCCGGAGGCGACGTGGTTCACGACCGTCGTGCTCTGGACGGTGCCGATGATCATCCTTGGTGCCGCGGTTTTCGTCCTGCCGCTGCGCGGCATGAATCGGCGACTCGTCGCGGAGAGGTCGCACTGGCTCGATAACATCGGGCTGCGTATCCACGCCGCGTCCGACGCGCTGCACAGGGTTGTGGATGACGAGGCGGCCAACGCGACTGATGTCGACGCCTCGCGTGTTGCCCAGACCCGACTTGACGGGATGAACAAGGCCCTCGCGTCCCTGCTTCAGGAGCGCGATTTCGTGCGTCGCCTGCCTACCTGGCCGTGGGATGGCGGCACGGCTCGGGCCGTGGCGTCGGCGATCGCTCTGCCGATCCTGCTCTTCCTGATTACGCGGGTGCTTGACCGGTTCGTCTAGGGATCGCCGCGCAACCGCGAATAGACGACCAGGTCGTGATGCGTGCCTGCCCGGAACTGACTGCCGCGCAGCGCGCCCTCGCGCCTGAAGCCGGCCTTTTCGAGTGAGCGCTGCTCGGGCAGGTTGTCGATGTCCGTGGTGGCCTCGACGCGGTTGACGTCGCTCGCTTCGAAGAGCCAATCGGCCAGCAGGCGCTGCGCTTCTGTGCCATAGCCCTTGCCGCGCGCGTCGGCGAGCAGCTCGATGCCGATGTTGAAGCACTGCGACTCAGGGTTGGGCCCGTACCCGGTTGCATGCCAGCTCAGCGAGCCGACGGGAGCGCCGTCCTCGAGCCGCTCGCAGATGAGCGTGCCGCGCCGCTCGTTTCTGAGCCCGTTGCCTGGCACTAGGACGTCGCGTGGCGTGGGCTTGATGGTCTGGCCCAGATCGTTGAAACCGCCGCGTTCCGTGTTCATGCGCCAGTCGTCGAGTATGTCCGCGTCAGCGAGCGCGACGTCACGCAGACGCACCAGGCGGCCCTCGATGGGCAGCTTGCCGCGCGCCGTGGACGTGCGAATGGGCGCGGCCGCGGGCGTATCCGCCGGGTCATCGCGGATGCGCGAGTAGTAAGCAAGGTCGTGGTAGGTGGCGCCGCGAAACTGGGCGCGGCGGATGACGCCCTCGCGCGTGTAGCCGGCCTTCTCGAGTGCGCGCTGCTCAGCGCCATTGGCGACGTCGGTTGATGCCTCCACGCGGTTGAGATCCGTCGCCGCGAACAGGTAGTCCGCGACCAGGCGCTGCGCCTCCGCGCCAAGGCCGGCGCCGCGCGCCGCGCGGATCAGCTCGATGCCGATCTGCCACGCATCCGAGCTGGGGGAGGGGCCATAGACCATGACGCGCCGCCAGCCCACGGTGCCGATGGGCGCACCATCGGCGATGCGCTCGATCACGACCATGCCGTTGCGGTCGTTGCGGAAGGGGCCGCGCGCGAGCGCCTCGCGGTCAGTTGGCGGACGGGGACCGAAGTCATTGAACGAGCCCGGCTCCAGGAGGGCGCTCCACTCGTCCAGCAGGTCCGCGTCCTCGAGTCGCAGGTCGCGCAACCGGACCCTGTTGCCGGAGAACGGAAGAAGATTCGGGACGGCCGACTGATCGCTCACGGACGGCTGAAGGCTAGCGCGTGATTGCCGTCGGGCCCTATCACCAAGGCGACAGCCACGGCGACATCTGTGCGGGCGACCGCGGCCGCGCAGCGCGCAACGGGATTAGGGTCGTCATAGACCGTCTCCACTCCGGCTGCGAACCGACCCAGCCCCATGGTGACCGCAAGCTCCGCGCGCTCGAGCGCCAATGGGCCGGTGGCCCACACCGCGATGAGACCCACGTCGCGTGCCTTTAGGCCCTTGGCTGCCAGGGCCCGTCTGATGGCACGCGCGGGTTCCAACTCATCGGGCGGGCGAGGTGACTTGGCGGTCACCTGGCGGTTGACGGATCGCTACCCAGCCATTCGAGGGCGACGTTGACCAACTCGGTCACCGGCCGTCCGTCCAGGCCACGCAGCGTCGCCCATTCCGCCCGGTCGGTCGACTCTTCTACCTCGTCGCGCAACGTGCCGCCGGTCACCGTGGCGAGGTACACGATGCGCACACCGTGCCAGGCGTCGCGGCCGGACTCAACCTGGGCCTCGCCGGCGATCGAATGCACGAAGGCGAGATTGTCGACGCGCCCTTCGAGCCCGCTCTCCTCCGCGAGCTCGCGCCGCGCGGCGTCCGCGGGGTCCTCGCCGAATACCACACCGCCACCGGGCAGCGTCCAGATCCCAGCCGCCGGATAGCCGGGCGCGATCCGCACCAGCAGCAGCCGGCCGTTCTCGATGCAAATCGTGTATGCGGCCAACCGCGTACGGGGCGTGTCGTTCACAGGCCAAGCCTAATGTGCCAACATGGCTGGATATGCGCCGACCAACATATTTCGCCGCCCCAGCCCTTAGTCGGCTCGGCACATATTCAGTCGGCTCGGCACATCGTCCTCTGCCGGCAAAGGGGCGAGCGACCCCGCAAGCACCGACTTGCGGATAAGTGACCAACAAGTCACCTACGCGTGGTGGCGCACACATCTGCATCGGTGTAGGCTCTTGGCGTGGCCCCAAAGAAGACCGGCACTGACGCAACGACGGGAGCGCTGACCCACCGCGGGCGCTCCCCCAACGTGGGCCGCGGCACACCTCAGCCGTCCACCTGGAGCCTGGGTGACGGCCAACAGATTCCGTGGGAGTACGCCCCGGCGCCTGAATCGCGCGAAATCGTCCAGATCAAGAGTCGGTACGGCCTGTTCATCGGTGGCAAGGAAGTAGCCCCCAGGGGTGGGCAGTGGTTCACGACGGTCGATCCCGCAACAGAGGAGCCCATCGCGGAGATCGCGCGCGCAACGGTGAAAGACGTGGATCAAGCGGTGACTGCCGCGCGGCGGGCCTTCCGGCGCGATTGGAGCACCCTGTCTGGCAGCGAGCGTGCCAAGTACCTCTTCCGTATCGCGCGCATCCTCCAGGAACGCAGCCGCGAGTTCGCCATCCTCGAGTCGATCGATGGTGGCAAGCCAATCAAGGAATCGCGCGACGTAGATGTGCCGCTCGCCGCGGCGCACTTCTGGTACTACGCGGGCTGGGCGGACAAGCTCGAATACGCGTTCCCCAACCGCGACCCGCGGCCGCTCGGGGTTGCAGCACAGATAATCCCGTGGAACTTTCCGCTGCTGATGCTCGCCTGGAAGATCGCGCCCGCCCTTGCCGCAGGCAACACGGTCGTGCTCAAGCCGGCCTCCTCCACGCCCATGTCGGCACTCTTCTTCGCCGATGTGTGCCGCCAGGCCGACCTGCCACCGGGCGTCGTCAACATCATCACCGGGCCTGGCGAGATAGGCCTCGCCCTCGTCAAGCACCCCGACGTGGACAAGGTTGCGTTCACGGGCTCCACGATGGTCGGCAAGGAGATTGGCCGCGCGGTCGCCGGCACGAACAAGGCGCTGACGCTCGAGCTGGGCGGCAAGGCCGCCAACATCGTCTTTGACGACGCGCCCATGGACCAGGCGATCGAGGGCGTAATCAACGGCATCTACTTCAACCAGGGCGAAGTCTGCTGCGCGGGTAGTCGGTTATTCGTGCAGGAATCCATCCTCGAACCGTTCATCGAGCGTCTCAAGGACCGCCTTTCGACCCTGCGAGTGGGCGACCCGCTCGACAAGAACACCGACGTTGGCGCCATCAACAATGCCGCCCAGCTGGCCAAGATCGAGGAGCTCGTCGAAGCTGGCATCGCCGAAGGAGCGGACATCTACCAGCCCGCGTGCGAGTTGCCGGCACGCGGTTGGTTCTTCCGACCCACGCTGTTTACCAACGTCGCCCAGAGCAGCCGCATCGCCCAGGAAGAGATCTTCGGCCCGGTCTTGAGCGTGCTGACTTTCCGCACGCCGGCGGAGGCGGTCGAGAAAGCGAACAACACCGCGTACGGGTTGAGCGCCGGCGTCTGGACCGAGAAGGGCAGCCGCATATTGAGCATGGTCAGCAAGCTGCGCGCCGGCGTCGTGTGGGCTAATACCTTCAACAGGTTCGATCCCACCTCGCCGTTTGGCGGCTACAAGGAATCGGGCTACGGCCGCGAGGGTGGCTTGCCCGGCCTGCTTGCCTACCTGGACGGCGGTCACTGATGGCGTTGCGGCGAAGGGCGTCATTGGAGATGATCGCAACCAGCAGTGCGGCAGACGGCGCGATCGCCGCACCACGGCGCGCGGCTTTGGAGATCATCGCCAAACGGGTCTCGCCAGATGCCTGAAAACACCCGGAAAGGCGTAGGCCGGGCACGTAATGGGGCCGACGTGTTGAGATCACGTCCAAAGACGCCGTCCACGCGGGCAGCAGCCAAGGCCGCCGCGACCCCCGCGCCGGCGACGCGGATCGCCGTGCGCAAGACGTACAAGCTATACGTGGGCGGCCAGTTCCCGCGCTCCGAGTCGGGCCGCACGTACATCGTCCGCAGTGCCGTTGGCACGGTGTTGGCCAACGCCGTGCGATCGTCGAAGAAGGATCTGCGCGACGCCATCAGGACGGCGCGCGCGGCGGTTCCAGGGTGGAGCGCCAAGACGGCGATGAACCGCGGTCAGGTGCTGTACCGAGTGGCTGAGTTGATGGAAGGCCGCCGCGCGCAATTCGTCGACGAGGTCGCCGCGGCCGAAGGGCTGAGCGGCGCGGCCGCACAAGCAGTCGTCGACCGCGCGATCGATCGCTGGGTCTGGTACGCGGGCTGGGCCGACAAGATCAGCCAGCTGCTGGGCACAGTCAACCCGGTGGGCGCGCCCTACTTCAACTTCACTTTCCCGGAGCCGACCGGCGTCGTTGGCGTCGTGGCGCCGGAGACGTCGTCGCTGCTTGGGCTGGTGTCGCGCGTCGCGCCCGCGGTTGTGGGCGGCAACGCGATCGTGGCGCTGGCGAGCGAGGCGCGACCGCTGCCCGCGGTGACCTTGGGCGAGGTGCTGGCCACGTCCGATGTGCCGGCCGGCGTGATCAACATCCTGACCGGTTTGCGGCGCGAGCTCGTGCCAATCATGGCCAGCCATATGGACGTCAACGCGATCGACACCTGGGGCGTGCCGCGCGACATGCGCACCGCGGTTGAGGAAGCTGCAATAGAGAACGTCAAGCGCCTGGCGCGTCCGCCGCGCGGCGTAGACGAGCGTTTCGACTGGCTCGATGATCGCCGCGCGCAGAGGCCTGAATGGATCGCCGCGTTCCTGGAGATGAAGACCGTCTGGCATCCGATAGGGATGTAAGCCGCCGCCTGCTGCTGGCGGCCGTCCTGACGCTGCTGCCGTTCATCGCGCTCGCGTTCTGGGCGCGCTTCTATTCGCCCGCCCCCTGGGAGCCGGGCCTCGTCGATGCCATCGCGCTCAAGGAAGGCGTCTTTGGCGACGTCTTCCGGCTTATCAACACATTGGGCGAGCTGCCGTTCTGGTCGGTGCTGGTGGCCATCGTCGCCGCTGGAATCTGGCTGGTCCGCGGCGGTCGAGCAGCGCTCCTGGTGGGCTTGAGCCTCGCGAGTGATCTGGCAGCGTTCGCGGTCAAGATCGTGGTCGAGCG
>JBDTUR010000057.1:0-10928 GCA_040007635.1 Chloroflexota bacterium | reverse complement strand
TGTTGACGCTCGAAGACGCCGATCGCATGGCCGCGCTGGGCCGCGTGGGAAGTGTGTTTGCCGATCTGATGCGCTTCTTTGCACGCTTCCACATCGAGCGCTACGGCTGGCGCGGAGCGCCCATACACGACGCGGTAGCAGTCGCGCACGTGCTCGGCATGGGCCTTGTCGAGACCAAGCCCTACCGCGTCGACATTGAAGTACAGAGTGAGCTGACGCGCGGCCGGACGGTGGTCGATCTGCACGGCGTTTCGCGACAGGCCGCGAACGCCCAAGTGGGCTTGGCAATCGACCGGCACCGCTTCGTCCAGCTGCTGCTGGAGGCGGTTTCGACGTACCCCTGATGGCTATACTCGAACGCGAGACGGTTCCCGCGTGTGCCCGCAGGAAACGCTGCGCCCCCGCATCGGATTGCCGACGCGCGCGCAACAGGGGAGTGGTGAGTGGACCTCGCGGGCCGCGATGCAGACGCGCTGCAGACGACGATCTCGATCACGCCGCGCACGGGCGTGGAAGAGGCAGCGTTGGTGCTGGTCATCGAGGACGAGCCCACGCAGCGCAACCTTTTGGCGCGTGTCCTCGAACGTGAGGGTTACCGGGTTATAGGCGTGGGCGACGGCGAGACCGGCCTGCGCGCCATCATTGAGCACGCGCCGCAGCTGGTGCTGCTCGACCTGAACCTGCCGCGCATGGACGGCTACGAGATCTGCCGCCGGCTGCGCGCTGATCCACTCACCGCGACTCTGCCGGTGATGGTCATCACGGCGCACACGGCGCCCGGTGACCTGGTCGCTGCGCTCGACGCGGGCGCGGACGATTTCCTGGCAAAGCCGGTCCAGCAGTACGAGCTGCTCGCGCGCATCAGGAGCGCGATGCGCCTGCGCCGGGCAATCACCAGTCTTGAACGCGCGACCCAGATCGTGGCCGCGCTGGCCAACGCCGTCGAGGCGAAGGATCTGAACCTCGTCAATCACTGCCGCTGGCTGGCCCATCACGCAGCGCGCGTGGGCGCGAACGTGGGCCTGCGTGGCGAGGAGCTCGAGGCAGTCGCGTATGGCGCGCTGCTCCATGACGTGGGCAAGATCGGCGTCTCGGAACATCTGCTGCGCAAGGAGGGGCCGCTGTCGGACGAGGAGTGGCTGCTGATGCGCCGCCACCCCGAGATCGGCGAGAAGATCTGCGCACCACTGAGCTCGTCGCGTGCTTTCGCACCGATCATTCGCCATCACCACGAGCGCTTCAACGGCAGCGGCTACCCCGACGGGTTGCGCGGTGAGCAGATACCGCTTGGCGCGCGGATCGTCGCAATCGCTGACGCATACGAGGCGATGGTCCACGGCCGGCCCTATCAGCCGTCGCAGCCGCACGACCGCGTCGCCGACGAGCTGCGCCGCCTGCGCGGTGCGCAATTCGACCCGGATCTCGTCCCAGTCTTCCTCGATGAGCTTGAGCGCGACACCAAGGGCGTCCCGCCGCTCGTAGCCCTGCCTCTCGCTGCCCGCCTTGAACCAGAGTTCGCTGCCGGCGCCTGACCCGCCCGGCACGCTCAAGCGCTGGTTCCTGCGCTACGCCACGCGGCTGCTGTTCGGCACGTACCTGAAGGTCCGCTACGAGGGCCTGGAGAACCTGCCCGACCCGCCTTACGTGCTTTGTTTCAACCACCCCGGCTGGGCCGATCCGTTCCTGATCCTCGGCTGGTGGCCGCGGCGCCATCGGTTCTTCATCTTCGGTCCCAAGGAAGAGGACATGTCCAAGGGCTGGCGCAATCGAGTGATCGCCTGGAGCCACGGTGCGGTGCCCTTCAAGCCATCCCGGTCCGACCTGGTCGATGCGGCCAAGCGCGCCCAGGGCGTGATCGAGGCCGGTTTCGTACTGGGCATCTCGGGCGAGGGCCGACTGTCAGACGTCGAGACAGAGATCGTGCCTCTCCAGGAGGGCGTGGCCTTCTTTGCGCTTCGCGCGCAGTCACCAATAGTGCCCGTCGGGATCATCGGGACGCGCTGGGTGAAGTTCCGCAAGCTCGTCCGCGTGCGGGTGGGCAGGACGATCTATATGAACGGCCGGACGGCCAATAGGGCAGGGGTCGACTCGCTCAAGGTGGAGTTGACCGACGCGATGAACGCCCTTTTGGCCGACGCGCCGCAGGATCGACCGCCGGGACGCACCGGACGCTGGCTGACGGACCTATTTGCCGACCGGCCCTGGGAGAACGACCCCGACTGGAACAAGCCCAAGCCCGATGACCGGCCGAAGAAGCCACCCTCCGTCTAGTCGGCTGACAACGCTAGGGTGGTGACGAGCGAAAGCGATTCGCCCGACTCGATGAGCGTCATGGCCCCGGGCTCACCGTTGAGCAGCCGGCGCAGGCCCATGGGAGCGTGTGTTTCCGGCTCGAGGGCGATCGCGCCGCGATCACCCGGGTTGGCGGCGACGATGTAGGAGTCGGCAGGTTCAACTTCGATACTGGCGCGCACTCCGGTGTCGGCCCAGAACAACGTTGCCGCCGGCCGTCCATCGACGGGCCACGTGGCGTCCACACCTACCGCCATCCGCCCAAGGTGGCGCAGATTGAGCGGTCCAGTCGCCGGGCTTGACGTGGGCGGACTGGCGACGTTGGGCGTGAACACCCGGGCCGCGTTGATCGCGACCTGGGGCTGGCCGGCCCACCATGGGTGAAGGCCGATCCCGCCGGGCATGGGCGCGTCGTCGAGGTTCGTCAAACGCTGGACGATGCGAAAACGGTCGCCATCAATCATGACGTTCAGGGCCACCCGGTAGCGCCACGGCCAGCCAGAGCCGCCGCCGTCGATGAACAGTCCGTCCGGCCCGACCTCCCATGGAGCCAGGAACACCTGCCCGTGGATGGCGGAGCCGTCGCTGAAGTTGATCGGCAGCTCGACGATGCGCCCGGCAACTTTGAGTTGGCCCGGGGCCAGCCGATTGCACCACGGCGCCATCACGTAGGCGCCGTAGAAAAACGGGTCGCGCCGGTGCTCGTTGATGTCGCGTGGCGTTCGCAGCAGATCGTGGCCGCGATACCGCAGCCGGTGCAGTCTCGCCCCCAGCGCGGGCAGCACGACCACTTCCCAGTCGGAGCTGGCGAAGGTCAGCGCCGCCGTAGCCAGAGCCATCGCTCGGAACGCTACCACCGAGGACCGCGGCTACAGACCGTTCCTACAATCGAGCGGTGAACGAGCTGCGTTGGGGCATCCTCTCTACCGCCGCGATTGGCCGGCGCAAGGTGGTGCCGGCGATCCAGGCTGCGCGGCGCTGCCGGGTTGTCGCGGTCGGTTCGCGTGACGCCCAGAGGGGACGCGCCTACGCGGACCTTCTGGGCATCCCGACGGTGCACGATTCGTATGCCGCGGTGCTTGCTGATCCGGCTGTTGACGCGGTCTACATTCCGCTCCCCAACCACCTCCATGCCGAGTGGGCGATTGCCGCCGCGCGGGCGGGCAAGCATGTCCTGTGCGAGAAGCCATTGGCCATGGACGCACGCGAGGCCGAGCAGATCGTGGCGGCGTGCAGTCAGGCGGGAGTGGTCCTCGCCGAGGCATTCATGTATCGCCTCCACCCAAGCTGGGTGGCGATTCGCGAGCTCGTCGCGAGCGGTCGCATCGGCGAGCTGATGGCAGTGCAGAGCTGGTTCGGCTACTTCAACGACGATCCAGCCAACATTCGCAACATTGCCGCGGCCGGCGGCGGGGCGCTGTATGACGTCGGCTGCTATTGCGTCAACCTGTCGCGCCTCTTGTTCGGCACCGAACCAACACGGGTGAGTGGCGCCCTCGTGCGCGACCCATTGGGCGGCACCGACATCCTCACCAGTGCGATCCTCGAGTTCGACGATGGCATCGCTTCATTCACGTGCTCGACCCGGGCGGAGAACGATCAGCGCGTCGAGATCTACGGGACCAAGGGCAGGATCAGCGTGCCGATTGCATTCAATATCCCAATCGATCAAGCAACCGAGATCCAGTTGATCGCCGGCGGCAAACCCCCAATCGCGCCGCACATCGAACGGCTGACTTTCCCGACGGTCGATCAGTACACGATCCAGGCGGAGGTCTTTGCCGCAGCCGTGCTCGACGGTGTCGACCCACCATTTGGCCCTGAAGATGCCGTGGCCAACATGCGCGTGATCGATCGCATCTTCGAAGCCGCGCGGGCCAGCTAGAGCTCGGCGCGCAATCGTTCGGCGGCTTCCTCTGCTGTCAGGTCGCGCTGGGGCTCGGCGAGCAGCTCGTAACCGACCATGAACTTGCGCACGGTGGCCGAGCGCAGCAGCGGCGGGTAGTAGTGCGCATGGAGCTGCCATGCCTCTGATGCCGAGTCATCGAACGGCGCCTGGTGCCAGCCCATTGAGTAGGGGAATGCCGTCGCGAAAAGGCGCTCGTAGCGGTCGAGCAAGGCCGCCAGGGCCGCGGCCAGCAGGTCGCGCGCGGTTGCCTCGAGGTCGGCCAGGCGCAACACCGCCGCGCGCGGCAGGATCAGTGTTTCGAAGGGCCACACGGCCCAGAAGGGCACGACCACCAGCCACGCCGCGTTCTCGAACACGACGCGCGGGCCGCCGCTCTCTTGGGCGGCGTATTCCACGAGCAGTCTTTGGCGGTGCCGCTCCAGGTGTGCGCGCTGGGCCGCGCTCTCGCGGACGGCCTCGTTGGGTAGCGTCGAAGAAGCCCAGATCTGGCCATGCGGGTGCGGATTCGATGCGCCCATGGCCGTGCCGCGATTCTCGAAGACCTGCACCCACGGGTAGTCCGCCCCGAGCTCCGTTGTCTGTTGCGCCCAGACGTCGACGACGGCGCGCACTGCCGGTTGGGGCAATGTGGCCAGGGTGAGATCGTGCCGCGGTGAGAAGCACATCACGCGGCACGTCCCGGCCGTGCCCTCGGCGCGGAGCAATCCCTCCTGCTGGGCCGGCGTCGGCAGCCCAGGGGTCAGGGCCGCGAAGTCGTTCTCGAAGACGAACGTTGACCCATAGATCGGGTTGCGCTCTCCGACGGCCCGCAGGTTGCCCGGGCACAGGTAGCAGTCGGGGTCGTACGCCATCGGCACGACCGCTGGCTCGGGCTCGATTGCGCCGGTCCACGGTCGCTGGGTGCGTCCGGGTGACACCAACAGCCACTCGTCGGTCAGCGGGTTGTAGCGGCGATGCGAACCGTTCGACAGATCCAAGTTCCCGATCATCGCAGTTGCACCGATTCCACGAGCCCGGCGCCGCTGGCGGCGGTGACGAGGTGCACGACGGGCGCCAGGCCGGTGCGGGCAACGTAGTCCCGCTCCAGCGCGCTGCGCAACGCATCAACGACGTCGGGCTCCACGAGGTTCACCGTGCAACCGCCGAAGCCGCCGCCCGTCATGCGCGAAGCGACCACTCCACGCGTCGCAGTGGCGACGTCGACCGCGGCGTCAAGAGCAGGCGAGCTGACCTCGTACAGGTCGCGCAACGAGGTGTGACTGGCGGCAAATAGCTCACCCAGGGCGATGCGGTCATCGCTCTCGAGCGCCCGTACGGCGGCCAATGTGCGGGTGTTTTCCTCCACGACGTGGCGACACCGGCGATAAACCACATCGCCCAGATCGGTCGCGGCCCGATCGAGCATGTCCAACGTCGCGTCGCGCAATGAAGCCACTTGCTCGCCGCGCGCCCGCAGCACGTCCACGCCGCGCTCGCATTCGCTCCGGCGCTGGTTGTACTCCGACGCCGCGAGCCGGCGCTTGGCACCGGTCTCGACGACAACAAGCTGGAGGCCGCGCGGCAGGACCACCGGCCGGTAATCCAGCGAGCGGCAGTCGAGCAGCAGTGCGCAGCCGGCCTCGCCGCACGACGCCGCGAACTGATCCATCAACCCCGTCCGGACGCCGACGTAGTCGTTCTCCGCGCGCTGGCAGAGGCGGGCGAGGGCGAGGCGCTCGACGCTGTTTGGCGTGAAACCATCGGCGGCACTCAGCAGCGCCCAGGCCGCCGCAAGCTCCAGTGCGGCCGACGACGACAGCCCGGCCGACGCAGGCAAGGTGGCGCTCAACCGGCCGTCGAGGCCGCCAGTCGGCAGTCCTGATCGGGTGAGCTCCAGCGCAACGCCCGCGACGTAGTCCAGCCAGCCACCGGTCGGCGCTCCGATCGCATCCAGGTCTAGCTGACCCAGCCTGCCATCAGCGGCCAGTTCCAACCGGACCAGGCGATCGGCGCGCGGCACTAGGTCGATCCTGATCTCGAGGTCGATTGCAGCCGGCAGCACCAGCCCATCGTTGTAGTCGGTGTGCTCGCCGATCAGATTCACCCTGCCGGGCGCCCGCACGGTCAGACCCAGAGTCACCGCGCGAGAGTATTCCGCTAGGGCACGGGCCGAATGGCATTGGACACCGCGCCAGGTGGCGCCAATAATCACGGCCGTACGGAGTCGACTGGCCACCCCACGCGCATACGCACAGACTCTTGCCAGCACCGACGCCATGGAAATCTGCCCGAGCTGATAGCCCAGGGCAGTCAGAGGAGGTTCAATGGGCAAGAGGTTCAGCGCGCTGCTCGCAGTAGTAGCGCTTCTCGTACTCGCTTGTGGCGGGACCACAGCCACGCCGTCCCCGGCGCCGAGCGGCGGGCAAACCCCCGCGCCAACCGCGACCGGTGCACCAACCTTGGCCGCTTCGTGTCAGTCTGACGCGAGCAAGACCCCGGTCGAGGTTCAGGGCTGGTGGACGACCGGTGGTGAGGCCAACGGCTTTAACAAGATCATCGCCATGTTCAATGACGCCAACCCGACCATCTGCGTGTACAACGCGGCCATCGCCGGCGGCGCCGGCTCGGTCGCGCAGGGCCGCATCAAGGCCGCCGTCCTGGCCGGCCTGCCGCCCGATACGTTCCAGGTCCACATGGGCCATGAGCTGCTCGACACGTACGTCAACATCCCGGGCGGCTCCGTCATGGCGCCACTCGGCACGGACGTCATCGATCCCGCTCAGTTCCCCGCCGGCGTGGTCAAGATCATCAGCGGCGCTGATGGCAAGATCTACTCTGTCCCGCTGAACATCCACCGCGCCAACGAGCTTTGGTACAACAAGACCATCTTCGCTGCCAACAATCTCCAGCCGCCCACGACGTGGGCCGAGTTCGAGACTGCGGCAACGACGCTCAAGACTGCCGGGATCACCCCGCTGGCCATCGGCGACAGTGGCATCTGGGCCAACGGCATGATCTTCGAGACCGTTCTCATCGGGACGCTCGGTGCGGACGCCTTCTTAGGCCTGTGGACCGGTGCGACCTCCTGGAACGACCCGAAGGTCACCGAGGCGCTCACCGAGTACAAGAAGATCCTCGACCCGGCAAACGGGTGGATCAACACTGACCACAGCTCACTGAGCTGGGATCAGGCGGCGGACAAGCTCATCGACGGCACTGCGGCCATGACGATCATGGGCGACTGGGCCAACGGCGAGTTCACCGCCAAGCAGTTCGCTGACTACGGCTGGGCACCCGCCCCGGGCAATGCCGACGTCTACCAGGCGCTCTCCGACTCGTTCGGTCTGCCTGTCAAGGCGCAGCATCCGGAGCAGACCAAGCTCTTCCTGGCGTGGCTCGGCTCGGCCGAGGCACAGGCGATCTTCAACCCCTACAAGGGTTCGATCGCGGCCAACGTGACGGCGGGCGATCCGCCGGCAGGCGAGCTCCAGTACAACGACTACCAGAAGTCGGCCGCATCTGACTGGAAGACCAACACGATCGTGCCTTCAATGGAGCACGGCGCGGCGGCCAACCCAGCCTGGTCAAGCGCCATCAACGACGTCCTGACCACTTTCGTGACCGACCTCGACGTGGCCGCCGCGCAGTCCGCCCTCGTGACGGCTGCCACCGGTTTCACGCAGTAGGTCGAACCTAGCCAGCTCTACGAAGAGGCAGCGGCCAAACGGCCGCTGCCTCTTCAACTAATGTGGGTGGACCGTGCGCCGACTGACTCGAGACCGCGTCCTCTCGATAGGCCTCATCGCCCCGTCGCTCATAGCGGTCGCCGTCTTCGTATATGGCCTGATCGCATGGACGGGATTCGTCTCCACCACGAAGTGGAACAGCCTGTCGCCCGACTACACCTCGACCGGGCTCGACAACTTCGTCTCGATCTTCAACTACCCGCGCTTCCAGCTTGACCTGCGCAACACGGTCGTATTCACGATCTTCTTCGTCGGGGTGTCCCTGGCGATCGGCCTGTTCCTGGCCAATCTGCTCGACCGCAAGATTCGCGGTGAGGCAGTCTTCCGCAGCATCTTCCTCTTCCCGATGGCGATCAGCTTCATCGTTACGGGCGTTGTCTGGAAGTGGTTGCTCACCCCGTCAGCGGGCGTCAACCTGCTGCTTGGGCTCGACCCTGACACGAACAAATGGCTCACCGACCCGAGCGTCGTACACCTGCCCACGGGGACGGTTCTGAACGACATCGGCCTGGGCTTCCTCGCGACGAACCAGTGGGGCGTGCCCATCGCGCTTCTCTCAATCGTGATCGCCGCCGTGTGGCAGATGTCGGGCTTCGTGATGGCGCTGTACCTGGCGGGCTTGCGCGGCATCCCTGATGAGCTGCGCGAGGCGGCGCGCGTCGATGGTGCGTCCGAGCTGGGCATCTTCCGCCACGTTGTGCTGCCGCTGCTCACGCCGGTCACGGTTACGGCAGTCATCATCCTGGGCCACATCAGCCTCAAAATCTACGACCTGACGGTAGCCATGTCGCCGACGGGCTTGGGCTTCGCGACAGACTTCCCCGCGACGTACATGTGGCAGACCTCATTCTTCGCCAACCAGTTTGCACGCGGAGCCGCCGTGGCCATCGTCATGCTCGTCTTGATCGCGACGCTGATCGTGCCCTACCTCATCTGGAATCGCCGCCAGGAGGTATCGCGATGACCGCGCGGGAGGGCGCGGCGGTCGTCCCTGCCGCACCGCGCGGACCTAGCCCGCTACGCAGACTCGCCCGGCCGGCGGTCTACGTCGCGCTTGTGGTCGCTGCCGTCTTCTACCTGATCCCGGTCTACCTGTTGATGCTGACCGGGCTCAAGGGCTCATCCGAGGTGACGCTGCCCCACATGTGGTCGCTGCCCGAGACGTTTGGCTTCGCATCGTTTGCCGATGCGTGGACGGCGCTGTCACCCAACTTCCTTAACAGCGTCAAAGTCGCGGTTCCGGCCGCACTGCTCTCGTCGGTAGTCGGCTCCATCAACGGCTATGTGCTCGCCAAGTGGCGCTTCCGCGGCTCAGAGACGCTATTCACTTTGATCCTGTTCGGCATGTTCATTCCGTACCAGGCCATCCTCATTCCGCTCGTCCAGCTCGAGTCCAACGTCGGCCTGTACGGCACGATCCAGGGTCTCGTGCTCATCCACATCATCTACGGCATTCCGATCACGACCCTCATCTTCCGCAACTACTACGTGGCCATTCCGGACGAGCTGGTCGAAGCGTCGCGCATCGACGGCGCGGGCTTCGTCGGGATCTACCGCCATGTCCTGCTGCCGCTATCGCTGCCGGGCTTCGTCGTCGTCCTGATCTGGCAGTTCACGTCGGCCTGGAACGATTTCCTCTTTGCCGCCACCCTGACGACGCAGCAGAACTGGCCGGTGACCGTCGCGCTGAACAACCTCGCGGGTAGCTTCTCCGTGGCCTGGAATGTTCAGATGGCGGGCGCGTTGATCGCGGCTTTACCGACGCTTTTGATCTACGTGCTACTGGGCAAGTTCTTCATGCGCGGCCTCTTGGCGGGCTCGCTCAAGGGCTGAGAGCTCGGCCGCCACAAGAGATAGCGACTGAAGCCACCCACGCTGTGCTGTGGCCAGCGCTATGGTCCGGTGTGCGCGCTGATCTGGTATGTCCGGATCCTGCCGAGGAGGGTTCTGTGATGCCTGAGCTCGATCGCCGGCTCGTCGCGGTGATGTTTACCGACATGGTTGGCTACACCGCGCTGATCCAGGCGGACGAGATCGTGGCGGTCGACAAGCGCGATCGGTACATGCGGGCGGTCGAGCGTCAGCATGAAACCTTCGGCGGGACGATCGTCCAGCGCCTCGGCGACGGAACCATGGGCATGTTCTCGAGCTCGCTGGCGGCCGTCCAGGCCGCCGTCGAGATCCAGCGCGAGCTCGCCGAGGACGTCGCGGTGCGCATCGGCATCCACGTCGGTGAAGTGATCGTCGAGCCGGAGTCGCTCACCGGCGACGCGGTCAACATCGCCTCCCGAATCGAGTCCTTCGCGGTGCCCGGCGGGGTGATGCTGTCTGACACCGTGCGCGACCAGCTCAAGAACCGGCCCGACGTCGGAGTCGTCAGCCTGGGGCGCTTCAGGCTCAAGAACGTCGGTCGCCCATTTGAGCTCTTCGCCGTCTCCGCCGACGGCATCGTGGTGCCCGACCCACGGGCGCTGGAGGGAAAGGGGGAGCGGTTCGCGAGCCTTCCGAGCAACCTCCCCGAATCCACCTCCCCGCTCGTCGGTCGGGCCGACGACCTGGAATCACTCGTCGCCCTGGTTCGGGACCATCGGGTCGTCACGATCACGGGACCCGGCGGGGTCGGGAAGACGCGGATGATCGTCGAGGTCGGCCGTGCACTCGCCGCTGAGTTCTTGGACGGTGTTGCATTCGTCCCGTTGGCTGACGTCACCGAGCCTCAGGCGTTTCTAACCGCCCTCGCCGCTGCGCTTGACGTCAAGGAGGCCGAGGAGCGGACGCTCGGCGATGGCGTCGTCTCCCTCATCGGCGACAGGAAGGCGCTTCTGCTCCTCGACAACTTCGAGCAGGTCGTGTTAGCCGCTCCGGAGGTTGCCCGGCTGGTCGAACGCTGCTCAAAGCTGCGGATCGTGGTCACCAGCCGCACACTGTTGCGGATCGCGGCCGAGCAGGAGTATTCGCTCGCCCCGCTCGCGCTCCCTCCGACGTCCGGGCCGGTGACCGCC
>JBDTUR010000056.1:0-11273 GCA_040007635.1 Chloroflexota bacterium | reverse complement strand
CTGTGGGACGTCGCGACCCGGACACCGATCGGCGAGTTGACCACCGGGCACGCGGACGACGTCCACAGCGTCGCATTCAGCCCGGACGGCATGACGTTCGCTTCGGGCGGCTCGGACGGCGTGATGCTGTGGGACGTCGCGACCCGGACACCGATCGGCGAGTTGACCACCGGGGACGCGGACGGCGTCCACAGCGTCGCCTTCAGCCCCGACGGCAGGACGCTCGCCTCGGGGGGCGAAGACAGCAACGTGATCCTGTGGGACGTCGCGACCGGGAAGCCGATCGGCGAGCCGCTCACGGGCGACACGGACGGGGTGGCCAACGTCGCCTTCAGCCCCGGCGGCATGACGTTCGCCTCGGGGGGCGAAGACAACGTGATCCTGTGGGGCTTGGATCGCGACGATTGGGTCACGATCGCATGCCGAATCGCCAATCGGAACCTAAGCCTAAGCGAGTGGAAGCACTTTCTCGGAGAGGAGCCATACCACGAGACATGCCCAGGTCTGCCGCGGCCATAAGCTGCATCGATGGACTCCCGGGTAGTTACCGCGACCACCACAGCGGACGCAGCTCGCCGTTGTCAACCTCTCTTGCCACGCACGTCTTGGCCGCCTATGAGCAACCGCCGGTGCGGACCGCAAAGAGGACCGTGGCTTGCGGATCGCCGTGCGACAATTGCGGCGCACATCCCCGACCAAGAGGCACCGGTGTCCCAAGTTCGTCGGTGAAGAACTCAGCGTGGTTTTAGCGCAATTTCGGCACCGAGCAAGTACGCTGCTACGCGGTGAAACTCGACGACACCGGCCTGCGCGAGCTCTAACGGCATGAAGGCGCTCCGTGTAGCCGAGACGCGCAGCTACTGGCTACTCGCCCAAACCCCCGGCGGGAGGCGCGGCTGGACCGGTGCGCCGTACCTGACTGCAGAGGTCGGTCGGTAGGGCGCGCATTTGCCGAACAACTTCTCGACGATCGGATTGGAAATCAGGACCGAGGCCGAATACCTCGCGCTGGACCGCCAATTCATCAAAGAGGTAGCAGCCGGTGATCGCGAAGCAACTGCCGATGGCGAGTACCTCCGATTCGATCTGGGCGCCGGGTCCGAGGCCTGGTGTCACTTGGACGCACAGGGGCGATCCGCCGGATTTGTTCCCTACTTCGCCGCGAGTCGGCCGAACCGAGTTCGGTTGGACAGCCGCGTGGCCAGCCCGGCCAGCCCGCTCGATGGCGCGTTCATCGCCTTGGCGCTCGACGGTGCTGGAGGTGGGCTGTTCCCGTTTGTCTTCGAGGTTCCCGACTTCCGGACACACGATCGTTTTTCGCTACCTGTGACTGCCTCGGTGGCGCTGGCCGGTTTCGCGCATAGCGTCGCGATCTATCGCGACGAGTCGGCCCTGCGCGCGTCCGGCTCGACGATGGCCGCCAAGTCATTCATCCCATCCGGAATGTTTCGCCCGGGTGGCGCACCGATAGAGCCGCCCCAGGCCTACGCCCTGATGAACGGCGTGGTGGCTGCGGCCGAGGAAAGGACAAACCGTCTCACTGACCGTATGTTCCGATGCCTGGCGATCGATACGTACGGGATGAGTCTTGAAGTCGTCGTCGATCCCGATCTCTTGCCGGCGACGCCAGAACCTGGCTCAATTGCTCAATTGAGCTGTTGGCTGACAGGGCGGCCCTTGAGAAGCGACGGGTAGTTTGTCGTCGCTTGGCGTATCACCCGAGTCCACGTTCGCGCCCGCGCGGGGGCGTCCGTAAATCACCGATCACGTTTAGGCCTGCTGCGGTGACGGCAATGAGCGCCAGAACCCACGCCAGTACCGACGATAGCGACGCCGGCAGCACGGCCGCGGCGAGGTCCTCCAAGAGCAATCTATACACGGTGAGCGTGGTAAGCCCGATGAAACCGACGTAGGCCAGGGCCAGGAGACCGTACGCGAGGTCCGTGAGATGGCCTCGCAGCGCACTCGGACCGCGCCGGAAGAACTCGGGCAGCATTCTGGTTCCGACCCATCCGAGCGCGTCCTTTCTGAGGTTCGGACGATCGGTGAGGTCCGACAGTATGTAGTAGCCGTCGTATTCCAGAAGTGGATCCAGGTTCCATAGCGACCAGAAATACGAGAACCCCGCAAGCACCCACAAGGTGGGCTGCCATTCGTTGGGGCCGATAGCGGCCGCGATCCCCGCGAGACTTCCAAGGATGAAGCTGACGTATGGCCCGGCGATGCTGACGGCGATCCTGGGCCACTTCCCGGACAGCCAGACGTCGCTCGTATCGACGTAGAGCAAAGGCCCGAACCAGTACCACCCAATGCCAAGCTGGACTTGATGCCCGAAGGCACGTGCTGCCAAGGCGTGCCCAAGTTCGTGACAGATGATGGCCACGATCGCAGCCGGGACCAGAATGTAAAGCTGTACGGAGGCGGCCGCGTCCGCTTGCGGGAGCCCTCCGCTGACGATGAACAGAATGAATCCGCCGACGGCCACCCCCGCGAAGAGAAGTTGCGCCGCTTTGTTGAACAGATGGCGGGCGCCCATGCGAAATAGCGAGTCGATCGCGCGGGATGTCCGTTCGAGCGGAATCCGGTGCTCGATCAGCGGCGCGAGTCGATCATTTAGTTGCTGCCAGCGAGGAGCGCGCTCGAGCAGGGCCGTGGTACGGCGCGACCGGTAGATGAAGCCCGCGCTCGCCAACTCATCCATTTCGCCCGCGACGAGGGTGGGAGCGAATGTGCCGAACCTTTCCCGGTAGGCCAGCACTAGATCTTTGACGCTGTTGCGGCCGTCCAGTCGCTCCCACAGAAAGCGGCCCGGCTCGGTCAGTCTGTAGTACGCATGTCGGCGCGCATCCTTGAGGATCGTTTCAGCCTGTCCGCCCTCTGTGATGCGCTCGAGCGCGAGGACGTTAACGGCGCGGCGAGGCCTCTCCTTCAGCGAGTAGGCCCGGAGCACTGACTCACGGACTTCCGCAGACGAATTGAGGATGGTCAGAAACTCCGCACTTGGTATGGGCAGGACGACACTCGGCGTGAGGGTCCGAGCGGTAGCCGCATAAGGCCCGTCTGTCAGGACGATTTCCTCGCCGATCAGTGCGCCGGGGCCAACCAGGGCAAGCCGCCGGCCATCCCCGTCGCCATTCGCGATGAGCTCGATCTGGCCAGCCCGAAGGTAGTAGCTGGTGGACCCTGATTCTCCGACTCGATAGAGCACGCTGCCGGTTGGGAACGTTGTCGATTCCAGGCGTTTGGCAAGATCGCGCAGACCGGATGGTCCTAGGCGCGACAATCGGTGGCGCGTGCCGAGGAATCCGGCCTCGAGCCGATCGCCACCAGAAATTGTCAGCGCGTCGATCACCGCGGGGTACGGACCGAATACGTCCCTGAGTATCCGGCCATCAAGTCGTAGCACCGTGACGTCGCTCGCCGCGGTAACGGTGATGGTCGGGCGCATCGGGGCTAACGGCTGGAAATCGCCGAGCAGCTCACCTGGCCCCAGCGTCGCCAGAGATATGTGACCGCCGTTCGAATCGACGGTCGCCTCAGCACGCCCACTGAGGATCAGCTTCAGCGCATCTTCAGGGCCAGAAGCGGCCACGACGACATCGCCCGCGCGATATTCCTCGACGGCGGCGAGGCTCGCCGCCACCTCGAGGGCAGATGGCGGCACGTCGGCCAGCGCGGGAACCCTAGCTAGGAGTCGCGCACGTCGCTCAAGTTCGATTCGGTTTCCTGTGCCTGGCTGGGACGTCGAGTGGACGAGAGAAAGCCGCGACTAGAACCGCACTCGTGGCGCGACTAGAACCGCACTCGTGGCTTGTTGACGCGAGCCGGCAGCAACCCGTCCGTTAGCTCGAATTTGGCTTCGCGGATTGCCCGCCAGTCCTCGTCCGAGAGCTCCAAGCCGGCCGATCGGATGGCCTGCTCCGGATCAGCGTCGTATTCGTCCCTGAACGTCGTGTCGTTGGTCCATCGCTCGAGCAGGGCTTCCAAGGCATCAGTCATCTCAACCTCACTTCTCCAGCTTTGCGCCCACTCTGCCCCCCCGAACGGGGCCCGAGTATATGTGCTGACCGCGCGCAACACCATCGTCCCGGGTGGTTACGATCGGCGCGGTCAACGTTCTAAAGCTACTCGCTGGGCACGTTGTACACGTTGCAGGTGGCCAATCGAATAGTTGTTGAACCCCAGTGCCCACGCAGCCGCACGCTCGTTCGGGAGCCCGTGGTGCTGTTGGTTCGTATTCTGGTAGTCGCCACCCCATTCCGTCGCCTCTTGACGGGCGCGCCCTATCTCGTTGGAATGCCCGCGAACTAGCTCGTCGGCGTTTTCGCCGGTGGCGCCGCCGGTCCAGTGGACTGTGTTGGAGGCGCCTCGAAGGTGGCCTTCAGCCTTGCCAGCTCCTCCCTCTCCGTGGCGCCCTCCTTGAACGCACCGATAATCATTCCAAATATCGGTGACGTGCCTGAACCAAGCTCGCATTCGAGACGAACAAAGCGATCCATCGCCGTCCGGGAGGATCGTATAGTCGAACGCGACCGAGTAGCTGTTGTCGGCCGCAGTCAGCGTGTAGGCGAACCGATTCGGCGCTTGCAGCACCGTCACCACGTACGAAATGGCCACCTGATTCGGCTGCTGCATGTAGAACGTGTCACCAACCTTGAGCGGTCCTGGCTCCAGCTGGTCGGCCGGCTGCGTCAGCTGATCGAAAACCTTCTGCGGCGGCGCCGCAATGCGCGCGGTCGTGTCACCCATAACTGCGTTACCCCCTGTCGTAATGTCGGGTTCAGGGGAAAGAAAGAACCTGCACGTTTCCTGTGTCGACCACAATGGATATCACGACTCCGGTTGGTCCCGCAGCTGTGTCCAGCGAGTAAGAGATCATCCAGTAGTCAATACCATAGTCAGTTCGCCGCCCGACCGTGGGCTCGACACCGGTGAGCTGTCCGTGCTCCAACCTGACGATCGTTTCCGCCGACGACCGCGCCCCTTCCTCTGATACGGGAATCGCGGGATGTAGCGCAGCCTCGAGCTCCTCTGCGGCCGTCGGCAGCGGCCGGCCCAAGGTGAAGACCAGAGCAAAGCCGATCAGCAGCAGCACCGCCCAGCCGACTATGAGCACGGCAAACCTCGTCATGGCCGGCCCAGGTACACCATGTAGTGGAGTGTCTTTTCGGCGATTCGAGCGGTCAGTGGATTGCCGTTTGCGATGTGCTGGTCGATGGCCTGCGACATCCGAACCTTTGCCGCCTGGAACGCGTCAATGGGCGCCTGCCCAGCGCTCACGCCCTGCCAGTAGATCATTTCGAATCCGGTGCGGCCGGCAGGGATCGAATCCAATCCCAGCCGCCAGCTGTAGGAAAGGTGCGTGTCGCCGACGAACGCCCGTGCTCCCGACTTGAGGTAGTGGAGCGCCAGGTTGTTGTCCGCCGTCTTATGCGTTGGCCCCAACGGGCTCGTCGTGTCGAGCGTCCAGGCCCCGTAGCACGCACCAACTGACACCAGGCCCGTGCTTCCCGGGTTGTCCTCGAGGGTCACGGCACGGTTCTGGGCATCTGGCTGAACCGACCACTCGGTCGTGAACAGCTGGTTATCAGTCGTGTCCAGCGAACGCCAGGCTTCTGCGTCGCCGTACCAGGCATCGGTTCGAACCCCGATCCCGTGGAGCAAGAAGTAGAGGTAGCGGGACAGCGGACCATTGCCGGCCACGAAGTCGCCCGCCTCGACCGGCGGGCTGTATTGGACTTCAACCGCAGATCCAGCCGTCATCGCGGCCACGACGGCAGCAGCCTGGCCGCGTCGCTTCTGGTTGACCATGGCGTAGCCATGACCATCGGGTGGCGTGTTCGTGCCAAGCTGTGTCAGCAGGAGCTCCGCGTCCTCGCTGCTGGGAATGCGGGCGACCGCGACATCGGGGGTCACGTACGGATCCTCGATCAGGTCGGCGTAGGGATCGTCCGAGGGTAACCAGTCCGCTGGAAGGTCCCAGTCCTCCAACTCGTCCACTTCTTCGTCGCCATACGGGTTGTCCACGCGGAAATAGGGAACTGCATCGTCGTTGCCGAGGATGAGCAAATAATGGAAGCCACCGTCCCGCAGGAGATCCTTCACGAACTCGGCCGCTTCCTCGGCGGTACTACGGATGATGCCGCCCTCGTCCAGGTCGTGCAGCTCGCCCACTGCTTCTGCTGCCGCCAGGACCTCGTCGGCTTCCTCACCCATGCGCTCACGGAGGACGGCCTCACGTGTCACCACGAGCACCTCGGATGGGTCCTTGTATGGTATCGGACCCGAATCCTCGCCCACGCCCAGGATCGGGGGCGGCGGCGGCTCATCCCCAACGCTGAAATACAGCGTCTCATCAACCCGGCTGTTGTAGGTGGTGTCCAGCTGGTAGGTGTCGTCGGGCCAGGCGGGACGCCCGATCAGTGAAATGACGTATCCGTACGCGCCCTTGTCGCCGGACGGCGTTTGGTCGCGGACGACGGAATGGACCTCTTCGTACAGCATTGTGTCGCCGCTGAGGATCCTTATTCCAATGTCGGTGCCGGTGGGCGCGAAATCCCAGGCCAGCATCACGAAGATGTTCTTGATCCCTGTCGGGAAGCTGGTCCCCACATCGATCAGCGTCCCGGAAGGGAGGTCGATCCCTGCAGCGAGCAACGTGTGATGGACGGTGGCCAGCCCCAATGACGCAGGCGTGACCGGAGGGAACGTCGGTTCGGGGGCGGTCCCGGCGGGCCGCGCCGTGGAGGTTGCCGGCGCCGCGGTTGCCGGCGCCGCGGTTGCCGGCGCCGCCGTTGGCCGAGGACTACGGGTTGGAGGTGCAGTTGGCGGCGCATCCGTTCGGCAGCCCGACAACAGCACGACGAGGGCGCAGGCGACGGCGGTGAAGCGCCGGCGATTGTCAGCGATGCGAGTCACCGCGCTGGACCCTCGTCTCGGTCGACCGCTCGCGCGGCCTCGACACCCACGCGTAGGTCGCGAGTTCGTGCGCGAAGCTCCTCTTCCCGGGCCGTGGCGGCGTCACCCGCTCGTCCCAGCCGCATGTGCCATAGATGGAAGGCGAGCTGCCCTTCAGCCCGATAGAACCGCCGCAGCAATCGAAGGTCACCGAACCGACCAGCGCGTACGAAACCAAACTCGCGGTCAAGGCGCGATCGGAAGGACTGCACCTCGTCAAGATCGTCCCGGCCGATAGTGCCGCTGGCGACCTCCGGCGTCAGGAAGGTGCGCAGGATCTGCGATTCGTGCCTGATGAAATGAAGCACGGCTATCAGCAGCGCCAATGGTCCAACCAGGTTGATAGCGAAGATGGCGCCTCGCGTCAGAAGTCCCGCAGTTACGTCCGGTCGGTCGAAAAGGCGGGCGAGCATGTACGGCAACGTGTCGTGGAAAGCGCTCGCCATGGCCGCCGTGGCAAGGCCGAGAATCACCACGATCACGGAGCGGGGGCCGCGCACGTACCAGTATGCATAGCCGAGGAACGCGCCGAAGATCCCGCCATAAGCGGCCTGGTTCAGCCCCGAAACCAGGATGGTTGCGAAAGACGCTCCCTGCGGTAGACCCTGGCTCGAACCGTATGCCGCGGCCGCGTAGAGAACGGTCTGGGCGGCACCCAACCCCGCACCTATTGCTGCTCCGTACACGACGCCGTCCAACGCATCGTCAAACTCGGCCCTGATTGCGTAGACGAAGGCCAGCAGAAGGATTCCGACTGTCACCTGTTCTGCGATCCGAACGCCCGGATACGGCCTGTCGCTGGCGTAGGGCAGCGGCAAGGAGAATTCCTGGCCAATGAGCAAGCGTCCGCCCATGACCACGATCGGGACCACGACGGCGCCCAGTGCGAACGCCGTGAGGACCCAACGCCAGGGGTCCGGCTCGTAGCGGTCGATGAAGCGCAAGAGGATCACGTACACCAGCGACACAAGCACGGCAGCGAGTGCGGCGATCAGCCACGTGGCCAAGCGTGATACCTCTCCCCTGCCGGCGCGCTCTCTCGTGTTGGCGCGGGCTGTTGGCGTGATGATCGTGTGCAGTCTCGTTTCACGCAATACCTTTTCGCGGCATTTGCGGCTCCACCCCGGCGGATCCATCCCATAGGCTGCGCGCGTGGCTCGGGTGGGGGGGTAAACCGGTCATCGGCACCCGTATCGGCGCGCCGATAGCAAATGAATAATGAATATCGAGAGCTCGGGCCGCGGGTTATAGCCCACGACCGCATCTTAGCCACGGCCAAAGCACTTGAGTGCAATCTCCGATGCGTCGCGGGCGTCAACGACGACGGGCGGACGGGCGGTTAAGTAGCTCGCAAGCCGCCGGCTCAGCCCGACTCGGGGCGAGAGCGGTCCGCATCCGTCATTGTTTTCGGTCCGCTGTATTACTTCGCCCCGCGCCTTAAGGCCTTGCTCACCTCATCCTGTCAAAGGGATCGATTGTCAAACGGTCGGAAACTTCACGGGGTTACACGCGTCCCCGCACTGGCACCCGCCGCGCTCGTGGCCAGCGGCGCATTGTTCGAGACACCTGGCACTCGGCGCTCCTCGGCCGACTGGAACGCGTCGGCGTTGTAGATGCTGGCCAACCATTCTTCCAGTGTCAGGCCGAGCAACACCTCGGCAAGAGCCACCACCCGCTCACCTGGGCGCAGCAGCGGCGCGACCATCGTCACGTGTGGTTCGTCCGTCGCTCGGCCGTGGGCTTGGCCGCCCTCCAATCGCGCGCCGGCCGTGTCAGCCGTGCCCGCATCGATGTTCTCCACCGTCCCCAGGTGGACGCCGCCGTAGTGATCGCCTACCGCGATCCGTTGCGCCGAACCAATGAACTGCGCCGCGTGGGCCCCGCCCGGAACGACCGTTCTGGCAAGCCAGTCGCGGCGGCGCAGGTCGAACAGCGCGACGAACCGTTCCACGGCGATAGCGACCGCGCGGCTGCCCGCGATGCAAGTAACAAACAAACAAACACCTCGCCGAGATGGGTCCCCGCAGCCCACACCGATCAACGCCGTGGTCGTGGATCCCGTCCCTCTTGAAGAGGTTAGCCCAGCGACGCCTCCAGTGGACTTACGGCCTACGCGCGGTCCCCAGCTTGGTTGGTCGCTGCCACCCGGTCGCGGCCGGTCACGGCGAGCAGCCCGTCGCTCCGCAGAACTGCACGCCCGATGGCCTCGGTCCAATATCCGCCGGCAAAGATGTTGCCGACGTTAGAACCGGCCGCCGACGCCGACCGCCTGCATGACGCGTCGGCGCTTTGGCGCGAGGACCTGTGACGGTCGGCTCCGGCGAGGGATTGAGACGCTAGCACGTGCGCCAACCGCCCGGACGCTGGGAGCACGAGCGGCTGTTAGCCATGGGGCCGAGCTGCCCCGGAGCTCATCTGGGACAGCACGATGTCGTTAAAGTGGAGATGCGATAGTTCCGGCCACGGCCGCGGAATAGGAGGGCCTTCGATGATCACGGGCCGGATCTCAGGCGAATTCAGCTCGTCGCCGGCTTGTCTGCGCAATGCGTATCCGACTTCGCGCCTTACCCACTCTGATTCGCGCGCATGGCTCGACCAGAACAGCAAGAAGAGGTCGCACGCTTCGATCCGCTCGTACAGGCTCGACTCCCATCGCTCGCCCGACCTGAGACTGAGAACGTCTTGAAAATAGGGAACTCCCATCGCCGTCAGCATCTGCACCCGAGCCAACACTGGGTCGCGATCTGGACTGGCATAGGAAACGAACGCGGAGCGATAACGGCGGACGACCTTGGCCGACCCATCTCCCTGCGTGGCTGGCAGCGGATCGGCAACCACGTCAATCCTGAACTTGAGGTGACCCAGTGGCACCGTGTCCAGCATGACGGCGACGGTCCCGATGATGGGGGACGCGGAGGTCGACACGGGCGCTCGCAACTCGAATGCTACCGACTGCGGGCGACCTCTCCAGATCATCGATTGAGTGCCGGCCTCGACGCGCAATGGAGGAGCACGCAGCTCGAAATCGAGGCGGCTGCCGACTGGTACCCGCACACCGAGCGTCTTAATCGCGCGTAGCTCTCTGGCGGGATCAAACAGAGTGGCTAACCGTGCCGACTCGTCACCGTCCGATTCGCGATTCGCCCAGATCTGCACAAGGATCGCCGCGCCGGGCGCGATCTGCGGAGGGCAGTGAACCGAGCAATCGACGAGGTCGTCCAGCCGATCGCGATCGGCCGGACCAAGGACGCGGATGACCGGTGTGGGAATCGGCGTTGACTTCGGATTGGTTTGGTCTAAAGGTCGGAACGCTCTGATCGCGTCGCCGAGTCGGCTAAGGAGCGACGGGGACGATCGCGCGAAAGCGCGCGGCAAGGGCCCTGGGTTGACTGCTGACACGGGATCGTGAGGAATACCGATCGCGGGCTCGGCGGGCGCGCGCAGAGGATTATCCGTCTCGATTCGCCACGCGGACGCAGTCGCCGGTGTAGGTCGCTCCGCTGACTCACGGCGTGGTACCGCTTCCTGCCGCACGGCTCGCACGATCGAGTTCAGATCGCGCTCGAAGGTTGCGTGGGCAATCCGGATGGCATGCCGGCGCAGCAGCGGCCGCAACGAGTCGGGCAGCGCTGAGGCCCGCGGCATCGCGGCATCCTCGAACAGCACCGGGATGACCGGCTTGCTGCTGCGCAACGCCGCCTCGATCTCCAGCCGTACGCGGTCGTTCTCGTTTTCCAGTCGCGAGCGGCCTTCGGCGTCGGTGGCGCTGACCCAGTCAGGACCAATGACCGCCAGCAGCACGTCGCACGGCGCGACGGCGGCCTCGATGACATCGACCGAGTCCAGGTCCGGCCGGAGGTGGTCGACGTCCATGAACAGGTTCTCGCGGCCAAAGCGCCGACGCAGCGCGTCATATAGGCGGCCGGCATCGGCAGTCGTGTCCGATCGGCGGTAGCTCATGAAGATGCCCAGCTCGTTTCGGGCCGACAAATCGGATTTCCTGGCCTCACGGCGAGGACTCCCCCTTTGAGTGCGGACTTCGCCTTGGTTTGCATTGGCCGGTGTCGGTACTGGCGGCCGCGCGTTCTCGATGATGCCCAGCGAGCGAACGAGCGAGTCCAGATCGCGCTCGAAGGTGGCGTGGGCAATCCGGACGGCCTGCCGCCGCCGCAGCGGCCGAAGCGTTTCGGGCAGGGCGCCTGCCGCGGGCATGCGCGCGTCCTCGACCAGGATCGGGATGACAGGTTTCCCTTGCCGGAATGCTGCCTCGATCTCAAGCCGGACGTGGTCATTCTCGTCGAGCAGGTGTCCCGCTT
>JBDTUR010000055.1:0-11418 GCA_040007635.1 Chloroflexota bacterium | reverse complement strand
TCTTGACCCTACTGGGCAACCTGTCCGGCCCGCGCGACCTGCGCAAGATGAACGAAGAGCAGCTCGAGCAACTGTGCGCCGAGCTGCGCGCCACGATCATCGCGACCGTCGCCAAGACCGGCGGCCACCTGGGCAGCAGCCTGGGCGTGATCGAGTTGACCGTGGCGCTCCATCGGAACCTAAATTCACCCACCGACCGACTCGTCTGGGACACCGGCCACCAGGCCTACGCCCACAAGCTGCTCACGGGTCGGCTGGAGAAATTTGGCAGCCTGCGTTCAATCGGTGGTGTGGGTGGCTTCCCGCGCCGCACAGAGAGCGAGCACGACGTCATGGACGGCGGCCACGCCGGCACGGGCCTGAGCATCGCTGAGGGGCTCGCCCTGGCGCGTGAGCAGAAGGGGACCAAGGAAAAGATCGTCGTTGTCGTGGGTGATGCGGCGTTGATCAGCGGTATGTCGCTCGAGGCGCTCAACGACATCGGTCAGCGCCGGACCAAGATGCTGATCGTCCTGAATGACAACGAGATGAGCATCTCACCCACGGTGGGGGCGCTCAGCCAATACCTGTCGCGCATCAAGCTCTCGCGAACGTACCGCGGCGGCAAGCGCGTCTACCAGGACGTCGTGGGCGCGCTGCCGCTGGTCGGCAAGCCGGCGCTCGAGCTGTCCAAGCGCATCCGATCCTCCGTTCTGTCCTTCGCGCAGCCCGGCCAGCTTTTCGAGGACCTGGGTATCTCGTACGTCGGTCCCGTGCCGGGTCACAACCTGCGCGCGCTGAACAACGTTTTCAAGCGCGCGCTGCGCGACATCGATGGCCCGGTGATCGTCCATGTCCGAACACAGAAGGGCCGCGGCTATCAGCCGGCCGTCGCCGACCAGGTGAGCTTCCACGGCGCCGCGCTGCCGCCCATGACGGTCGTGCCGGGCGGCCAGATGGGCGCGCCCTCGCCGGCCGCGGTGAGCGGCAACGGCGACGGCGAGGCGACCCCGTCCATGGCGCAGGCTGTCGCGGAAAAGAAGAAGGCGCCCAACTACACGGCGATCGCGTCGGCTGAGCTGATCGCGCTCGCCAAGGATGACCCGCGCATCGTTGCCATCACCGCGGGCATGCCCACCGGCACCGGGCTCGCCAAGTTCAGTGACGCGTTCCCGGGGCGAATGTACGACGTGGGCATCTCCGAGCAGCACGCGGTCACGATGGCGACGGGTCTCGCGCTGGGCGGCTTAAGGCCCTTCGTGGCCATCTACTCGACGTTCCTGCAGCGCGCCTTTGACCAGACCGTGCACGACGTGTGCCAGAACGATGCCCCGGTGGTGATTGGTGTGGATCGCGCGGGGCTCGTTGGCGAGGACGGCACTTCGCATCAAGGGATGTTCACCTTGGCCGCGCAACGCCAGCTGCCCAACCTGATCGTGGCCTCGCCCAAGGACGAGCAGGAGCTGCGCCAGCTGATGCACACGGCCTTCGGCCAGAATCACCCATTCGCGCTGCACTACCCGCGTGACGCGGGCTTCGACCTGCCCGACGCTCCGCCCATAGCCATTCCGGTCGGCCAGGCCGAGGTCATGCGCACAGGCACGGACATCCTGATCGTGGGCTTTGGGCCGATCGTGATGCGTGGCGCGGAAGTGGCTGACACGCTGACCGCTGAAGGCTGGTCCGTGGGGCTTGTGAACGCCCGGTTTGCGAAGCCGCTGGACGCTGCCACGATCCTCGACCAGGCGCGCGGCAAGAAGTTGGTGGTGACCCTCGAGGAAGGTGTCGCGACCGGTGGCTTTGGCGCGGCCGTCCTAGAGGCGCTCGCAGAAGCCGGTCTGGCCGATGAGTCGCTCCGCTCCATCCCGGTGCGCGTCATCGGGTTGCCGCGCGACCACTTCGTGGACCACGGTGCGGTAAGCGATCTGCGCCGTTACCTGCGCATTGATGTGCCCGGGATCACCGACCAGGTGCACGAGGCTTTGGCCGACCTTGGGTTGGCCAACACCGCCGGTGCTCCCTCGGCCGACGGAGCCGCAGCTGCGCCCCGCCGACGGAGCCCAAAGGCCAAGAGCGCCTGAAGCGCATCCGGCTCGACGATCTGCTGGTCGAGCGAGGTTTGACGCCGGACCGCGACCAGGCCGCGCGGCTGCTGCTGGCAGGTCAGGTGCGCGTCGGCGAAGGTGACGGCGGCAGGATCAACCTCAAGCCGGGTGAATCGGTGGCGGTGGATGTCCCAATCGAGATGGTCGCGCGGCCGCGTTTCGTGTCGCGCGGCGGCGAGAAGCTGGATGCGGCGCTGGACGCTTTCGCGATCAATGTCACGGGCCGCGTCTGCCTCGATGTGGGCGCGTCGACGGGCGGCTTCACCGACGTCCTGCTGCGGCGCGGTGCCGCGCGCGTCTATGCTCTCGATGTGGGTCGTGGACAGCTGGCCGAGGTCCTGCGTCAGGACCCGCGCGTCGTTTCGATGGAGCGCACTCATGCCGCGCGGCTCGATCCGGCCGCGGCCGACCACGTCGCGCTCCCCGACAAAGCGTCTCTCGCAGTGATCGATGTCTCGTTCATCTCGCTGACCCGCGTCCTGGCCGGCGTCAAGGCGGCGCTCGAAACCACAGGCGAGATCGTGGCGCTGGTTAAGCCGCAATTCGAGGCCGCGCCCGCCGACGTTCCGCACGGTGTTGTCCGCGACGCGACCGTCCACCGCGCCACTGTTGAAAAAGTCGTGGCGTACGCGGCCACCCTGGGACTGGCGTCAGCCGGTGAGATCGAGTCGCCCTTGCTTGGCCCCAAGGGCAATCGCGAGTTCCTGGTCCACCTCCAATGAAGAACATCGGCTTCGCATTCAATCCGACCAAGCCCGAAGCAGTCGAGCTGCGCGACCGAGCGATGGCCTGGTGCAAGGCCCATGGTGCGGACGCTTGGTCGGCCGAATCGCAGGACACCGACGCTTTGGTGCGCGGACTGGCCGACTCGGAAGCCCTGATCGTCTTGGGCGGCGACGGCACGTTCCTGCGCGCCACCCGGGCGCTGGCCAAAGTTGACGTGCCCGTGCTGGGCGTCAACTCGGGCCATGTTGGCTTCCTCACGAAGGTGGACCCCGAGGGGCTCGAGGAGACACTCGAGAACCTGCTCGCCGAAAACTTCGAGATCGAGCCGCGGATGATGCTCGAGGCCGTGCTGATGCGCGGCGCTCACCCCGATTCGGGCGCAGCGTCTGGTCGCTTCGCGGCACTCAACGACGCTGCCATCGTGCGCGGCGCAGAGGCGCGCGTCATGCACCTTGCGGTCGATGTCGACGACTCCCATCTCGCGACGTATGTGGCTGACGGTGTGGTGGTCGCGACGCCTACGGGCTCGACTGCATATTCATTCAGTGCCGGCGGCCCGATCCTCGACCCGACGGCTCGCAATCTCATCGTGACGCCAATCGCCGCTTATCTCTCGTCGATCCGCAGTGTTGTCGTGGGCTCGTCGCACGTGGTGCGCGTCAGGCTCGTCGATGGGCCGCCGGGGATCGTCAGCATTGATGGCCGCGACGACTATCCGATCGAGGTCGGCGACTCGGTCGAAGTGCGCGCCATGGACCGGCCGATGCGCTTCATCGAGCCGCCCGGCGCGCTGCGCTTCTGGGATCTGCTGCGCCAAAAGGCCGCACTCCTCCCGGCCTAGCCCTAGTTTCTCGCCCCACGGTTGAATTCACCGGAAAACCGGCGCCCCATCGTTCGAATACGCCCCCGATCAGCCTTATTGCGGTCGGTGCGGTCGTGGTGCGGCACAAACGATCGGAATCCAGGCAGCAACGGCGCGGCACGTTCCCGGATCCGGCGCATTCGACCGTGCCACGAGAAACAGTCGGCCGCCCGCCGGGGCGCTAGATTGACCCCGTGCTGCGTGAGCTCGCCGTCCGCGATCTGGCCCTGATCGAGCGCGCTCGCGTGGAGCTGGGCGCCGGGCTGACGGTAATCACCGGCGAGACGGGCGCGGGCAAGTCTTTGCTGATCGACGCGCTGGGCCTGGTGATGGGCGCCCGGGCAGACAGCGGGCTTGTCCGTCACGGTGCGTCGGGCGCGCGGGTGGAGGCGCTGTTCGACCGGCCGAGCTCAGCTGATAACGATGGCGCGACCGACGATCCGCTCATCTGCGTGCGCGAGGTGTCGGCAGAGGGCCGGAGCGTGGCGCGTATCGACGACGAGACGGTCACGGCCGCGCGCCTCGGGGCGACGGTCGATCCGCTCGTCGAGATCCACGGCCAGCATGACCAGCAGCGGCTGCTCCAGGGTGCGTGGCAACGCGACGTGCTCGACGCGTACGGCGGACATAGCCCGTTGCGTCTTGAGGTGGCTGACGCGGTTCAGGCGCTGCGCTCGAATGATGCCGCGCTCAGAGAGCTGGCCACCGACCCGGCCGAATTGCAGCGCCGCCTGGAGCTGGCCGAATTCGCCGCGGACGAGATCGAGGCCGCGGCGCCAACTGTCGGAGAGATTGACGAGCTCAAGTCGCAGCTTGCCGTGGCCGGCAACGCCCAGCGCATCGCGGCCGTTCTTGCCGATGCGCATGAGGCGCTCAGCAGCGAAGGTCGTGGCGCGCACGATGGGCTGGCGCGCGCGTCGCGGGCGGTCGCTGAGCTCGCACGCCTGGATCCCAGCGCGGCGCCCCTAGCTGAACGCATGAATGGCCTTGAGGCTGAGGTCGACGACGTGGCGCTGGAGTTGCGCCGCCGGAGCGAGCAGATGAGTGAGTCCGTAGGCAGCTCGGAGCAGATCGAAGCGCGGCTGGGTGTCCTCTACGGGCTGCTGCGCAAGTACGGCGAGGACGAAGCGGTGCTCGTCGAATACGGCGCGAAGCAGCGCGCCGAGGTCGAACGATTGCGTGGCACGGAGGTTGAGCGCGAGCGCCGTCAGGCAGACGCGGATCGTTTGAGCGCCGCCGCACGCGCCGCCGCGGCCAAGCTCCACGAGGCACGCGCGAAGACCGCGACCCACCTGGCGGGGGAGGTGACCGCGCGGTTGGTCGAGCTGGGCTTTCCCTCGGCCGCTTTCGTAATTCGCCTCGACGCCGCAGCGCTCGACGAGAGCGGCAGTGACTCCGTGAGCTACCAACTTGCCCCCAACCCGGGCGAGCCGCCCCGGCCGCTCGCCAAGATCGCCAGCGGCGGCGAGCTGTCGCGTGTCGCGCTGGCGCTCAAGTCCGTTCTGGCCGCGGCCGACCAGACGCCCACGCTGATCTTCGACGAGGTGGATGCGGGCATCGGTGGGCGCTCGGCGGATCCGGTCGGTCGGCTGCTGTGGCGCCTCGCGCGCGACCACCAGGTCGTGTGCGTCACCCATCTGCCCCAGATCGCCGCCTACGCCGACGGCCACCTGCGCATCGAAAAACAGGAGCGCGACGGCCGCACGACGACGCAGATCACGCCGCTCGACCCCGTGGAGCGGCGCGTGGAGCTGGCGCAGATGCTGGGCGGCGCAGCCGGAGCCGAAGCGACACTCGCCGCGGCCGACGAGCTTCTCGTTCGGGCCGCAGCGACGCGCCAGGAATTGGATTCGGTGGGTCTCCGTTGAGTTTGTTCGCCCCCAGCGAAGTAACGGCCAAGAAGGGGCAGCAAGTTGGCCGCCGGTTCGCGGCGACCGAACAAGTGGCCAAGATTCGGGGGATTCAAGGCCTCACGGAGGTCCAGAGTGGCCGTTATTTCGGCCCCGGCGAACAAGCGCCAATTTCGGGCCTCCGATGAACCTCGACGACGCGATCGACGGCTACCTGACGTTCCTGCGCGTTGAACGCGGTCTCTCGCCGGCGACGGTCAGCGCCTACAGCACTGACCTGCGCGCCTTCGCGCGCACCGTCGAGGCAAAGCGTCCCAATTGGGCCGGCGGCGCACAGCCCGCGATCGACTACCTCGCGGCGCTCACCCGTCCGCCGCGCGTCCTCAAACCGTCGAGCCACCGGCGCAAGGCCGCGGCCATCCGCGCGTTCTACCGCTTCTCGTTCGCGGAAGGTCTGATCGATAAGGACATCGCGTCGCTGCTGGATCTGCCGCGGGCGGCGCGCCAGCTGCCCGACACGCTCGACGTCCAACAGGTCGAGTCATTGCTCGACGCGCCCGATCCGGGGACCGGGCTAGGCATCCGCGACCGCGCCTTGCTCGAGCTGCTCTACGCCTGCGGTCTCCGGGTGAGCGAGGCACTCAACCTGGACCTCGAGGACGTCGCCATTTCAGAGGGGAGCGTCCGCGTCATCGGCAAGGGCGACCGCGAGCGACGGCTGCCCGTGGGCGACGTCGCGCTGGCGGCCCTGACGAAGTACGTCGACACGGCGCGGCCGGCGCTTCTGGGTGCGGCCCCACGGACCACAGGCAAGAGCCCCGTCCGCCGCGGTGGTCCGCTGTTCGTCAACGCGCGCGGCCAGCGGCTCAGTCGCATGGCCGCGTGGCGACTTATTCGTCACGCGGCGCTGGTCGGTGGCGTAAGGGGTCACGTCACGCCGCACACGTTGCGTCATAGTTTCGCTACGCATCTGCTCGAAGGCGGAGCGGACCTGCGCGTCGTGCAGGAATTGCTGGGACACGCGAGCATCACCACCACGCAGCTGTACACGCACCTGACAGGCGAGCGCATCAGACAGGTCTACGCGCGGGCCCACCCCCGCGCCTAAAAGTAGAGGAGAGAGACCGATATGGCCCGTTACGCCGACAGCCTCCTAGCCGAGGGCGAAGTCGTCGTTCTCCGCACGCGTCAGCACTTCTTTGCGCTGCTGGCTCGGGCCCGCGCGGGCATCGCGCTGTTCGTGCTGGGCTTGGCGCTGCTAATCATCATCGCTTGGTTCAAGCCCCAAGGTTTGACCCGTGACGTGCTGAGCTGGGCCGCCCTTGCCCTGCTGTTGATCGGCTTCGTCCTGTTCCTGGCGCGCTTCTGGATCTGGTGGGCGCAGGACTACATGATCACCAACCGCCGGATGCTCAAGGTCACCGGTGTGCTCAGCAAGCGCTCGGCCGACAGCTCGCTCGAGAAGATCAATGACGCAGTGCTGAGCCAGTCCGTCTTCGGCCGGATGTTCAACTTTGGTGATCTCGAGATCTTGACCGCCGCCGAGCAGGCGGTTGATCGATACCACATGATCAAGGACCCCAAGGGATTCAAGAAGACGATGCTCACCCAGAAGCACAACCTCGAGACCGAGTTCATGTATGGCCGGCCGCCCACGCCGCCGCTGCGCGCTGACGCTCAGCCGGCTGCGCCCACGCCGCAGATGCCCGTCGCACCCGCACCCGCTCCGGCTGCCGCAACGCCAGCAATGCCCGCCGAGGATGATTCGCGCGAGGTGACCGAGACGCTTGCCCGGCTGGCTGACTTGCGCGACAAGGGCGCGATCACCGCGGAGGAGTTCGAGCAGAAGAAGGACGAGCTGCTCGGCCGCCTGTAGAGGTGTTCGTCACCGATCCCACGTTCATCGTTCTCGCCTTAACTGCGGCCGCCCTCGTCATCCTCATCTCGTTTCCGGTGCACGAGTTCAGCCATGCCTGGATGGCGTTTCGGCTGGGTGACTCGACCGCTCGGTATCAGGGTCGACTGACGCTCGATCCGCGCGCTCATTTCGATCCGTTCGGTGGGCTCATGCTCGTTATCAGCAGCCTGGCGGGAGTCGGCATCGGGTGGGCGAAGCCAACGCCGGTCAACGAGTACAACCTGCGCTATGGCCGCCGGGGCGCGTCGCTCGTGGCCCTTTCCGGGCCGCTCAGCAACCTGGTGCTCGCGGTCATCTTTGCCGTCCCGATCCGGCTGATCTGGGCCACGCCATCCCTGGCGGATGCTGTCGCGTCGAACACGGTTGCCAGCGCCGTCTACGACGTGGGCTACTTCCTCGTGCTGATCAATGTCTACCTGGCGATCTTCAACCTGCTGCCCATCCCGCCGCTCGACGGCTGGAAGGTGCTGCTGGGCCTGGTGAACGCGCGCACTGCCTTCACCCTGCGCCAGTTTGAGCGGTACGGCCTCATCCTGCTGGTGCTGATCATCTTTGTGGGCGTGCGATTCATATCGCCGATCGGTGAAGCGGCGATCGATCTCTTGACTGGCAACGCCCTTCCGTTCGCGATATGACGTCGTGGTGGGCGAGCAGGGTCCGGCGCTTCGCTCGCTACTTCACCGGTCGAATTGCGGCGAGTGAGCGGGCCCAGTTGAAAACTTGGCTGACGCCGCCGCAGATGGCACTGTTCGACGCGATGCACACCGCGGACCAACGCCACGGCCTGGACGTCATCGCCGCCCTGCGTGCGGACGGCCACTCTCACTCCGACCTGCTGCTTGCCGGCCTGCTGCACGACTGCGGCAAGGGACGCAGCCTGCACGTGTGGCATCGCGTGGGTTGGTCGCTGACCGAGCGTTACGGCGCGTCGATCGAAGGCGGCCTGTCACGGCTGCCGACATTCCGCACGGCGTTCGCGACGTTGCGCATCCACGCGGCGCGATCGGCTGAGCTGGCCGCGGCCGCGGGATGCAGCGCGGCGACGGTTGATCTGATCCGCAACCAGGCGGAGCCGACCGACCCGGTGCTCGGGCGAGCGCTGCTGCTGGCCGACCAGGCCAATTGACGCTGTGACCGCGCCGTCCACTCCAGTCGAAATCAGCTTCGCCACGGGCCGCCGGCCCGAGGAATCGACGCATGTCCGGACCGACGTCTTCGATGGCCCACTGGCGCTGCTGCTGGCGCTGATCGAGCAACGCCAACTCGACATCCTGACCGTGCGGCTGGGCGACCTGGCGGGGGCCTATCTCGACGCCCTGGCGCGCATCGAGCATGGCCGATTGGGGCTGATCTCGTCCTTCGTGACCGTGTGCTCGCAGCTCATCCTCATCAAGTCGCGCGCTTTGTTGCCACGTGCCCCGCAGGTGGCACTGGTGGGCGGCGAGGCAGAGGCCGATCCGGAGGAGGAGCTGCGCCGCCGCCTCATCGAGTACCGCATGTTCCGCGACGCGGGTCGCGTACTGGGTGACCGCCGCGCCACGGGGGCGTGGCTGTACCACCGCGAAGCGGCCGCGGCCCTTGCCGCCGGCCGCGAAGGCGCTCGGCCCGACCCTGGTCCGACGCTCAACCCGCGGACCCTGGCTGATGCCTTGATGGCGAGCGTGCGCCTCGTGCCGCCCGCGCCGATCGCCCCGGAGGTCATGGCCCGCACGCTCACCCTCGAGGAGCGCGCCGCGGTCATTCGCGCCGCGCTCCGCCGCGCGCCCGTATTGGTCCTCCAGGAGCTGTTGCGCGACGTGACTGACCGTGTTGTCATCGCGGTCACGTTTCTGGCGGTCCTGGAGCTCGCCAAGGGACGCGAGGTGACTGTCGACCAGGAGGTGCCGTGGGGCCCGATCACGGTAAAGCCGCGCGCGGCCATGGGAAACGCGAAGGTCGTGGTCGATGATTGAAGACGAGGTTCTCGAGGCGCCCGTCATGGCGCCGGTCGAGCCGCCCCCCGGCGAGCTCAGTGTCGCCCAGCTCGAGGCGCTGCTCTTCGTTGCCGAGCGGCCGCTCGCGCGGCGCGAGATCGCGGTGCTGGCCGGTATCGAACGCGAACAGGTCGACGCGCTGCTGGGCGATCTTGAAGTCGTTTTGCTCGAGCGTGGGCTGCGCCTCTTGTCCGCTGGTGAGCATGTACAGCTCGTGACATCGCCTGAAGCCGGGCGGCTCATCGCGCGCTACGTGGGCGCGGACGGCGGCAGGCTCTCGCCGGCCGCACTTGAGACGCTCGCGATCGTCGCGTACCGCCAGCCAGTGACGCGCGCCGTCATTGAGCGCATCCGCGGTGTTGATTCCGACTACGTGCTGCGCAGCTTGATGCATCGGCGGCTGGTGGTGGAGCAGGGCAGGGCGGATTCGATCGGTCGGCCGTTCCTATACGGGACCGGTTTCGACTTCCTGGAGCGGTTCGGGTTGAGGTCGCTCGACGAACTGCCGTCGCTCGAACCGGAGGCCGCGCTTCGGCTCGATGACTGAGCGCGTACGCATCCACAAGGCGTTGGCGGACGCCGGGGTGGCGTCGCGGCGTGCGTCCGAACAGCTGGTGATCAGCGGCCGGGTCACGGTGAACGGTGCGCCGGCCAGTGTTGGCCAGATCGTCGATCCGACAACCGACGCGATCACGGTCGATGGTCGTCCCATCTCCGCCACCAGCCAGCCGCGCGTCTATCTGCTGCTGGCCAAGCCAGCCGGCGTTACCAGCACGGTCAGTGATCGCCATGCCGATAGGACGGTGATCGACCTGATCCCTGCCGCGCTCCGCAAAGATGCCGCGCGGCTGTATCCAGTCGGTCGCTTGGACCGCGAGTCAGAGGGCCTGCTGCTGCTCACCAACGATGGTGCGTGGGCGCAGCGCATGCTCCACCCGCGCCACGGCGTTGAGCGCGAATACGCCTGCGGCCTCGATCAGCCCCTGAATGCCGACCAGCACGACCAGCTGACGCGCGGTATCCAGCTGGAGGAAGGCGTGGCGCGACTCATCGCGCTGCGCAGAGCGACGAGCGCGGAGACGCGCCAGCTGGAGCGCCTGATCGGCAGCGACGCGCGCTCTCTGGACTGGTACCAGGTAACGCTCGGCCAGGGCATGAAACGCCAGGTGCGGCGCATGTTCGGGGCGGTCGGCGCGCCCGTTCGCCGGTTGGCGCGGACGCGCATCGGCACGCTGCGCATGGGTGACATGTCCCTGGGCGATACACGGGCGGTGACTGCGGCGGAGCGCGGTCAGCTGGAGCGCCTCGTCGGCGATTTCAGCGCCGCGACGAACTCCAAGCCGCGCGGCCTGGTGGTGAGCGTCGACGGCCCTGGTGGCAGCGGCAAGAGCACGGTTGGTGTGCGCGCCGCCGAGCAACTTGGCTACCGGTTCTGCGACACGGGCGTTCTGTACCGCGGCCTGACGTATCTCGCCATGCAGGGCAAGCTCGACATGGACGACGCCCAGCAGTTGGTCGCCCTCGTGGCGCACATGAAGCTCGAACCCGACGAGCAACAGCGCTACGTCCGGCTGCGCGCCGACGGCCGCGAGGTCACGAACGAGTTGCACACCGCGGCCGTCGACCGCGAGGTCAGCCGTGTGTCGCAGCACGCCGAGGTCCGCGCGGCGCTCCTGCCGGTTCAGCGCAGCCTCGCCAAAGATGGGCAGCTGATCATGGCCGGACGCGACGTCGGCACCGTCGTATTGCCCGACGCGGATCTCAAGCTGTACCTCGATGTTTCAGTCGAGGAGCGCGCGCGGCGTCGCGCGGCGGAGCGCGGCCTGGCCGACAACGCTCCCGCACTCGCCCAGATCGAAGACGATCTGAGGCGACGCGACGAGGTCGACAGCACGCGCGCCGCGAGCCCGTTGCGCGTCCCTGAGGGCGCAACCGTGATCGACACCTCCGCCAACACGTTGGAGCAGACGGTGGCCGAAGTAGTCGCTCTCGTGCACGCCGCGGA
>JBDTUR010000054.1:0-11816 GCA_040007635.1 Chloroflexota bacterium | reverse complement strand
CACCCGAGTCCTACTACTCGGTCGCCAAGCGCCTCGCCCGCGACATCCCGGGCGCGTTCCAGCCCGACCAGTACTGGAACATGAACAACCCCCAGGCGCACGAGCGCACCACGGGGCCTGAGATCTGGCGCCAAACCAACGGTCGCGTCACCCATGTGGTGATCGCCAGCGGCACCGGTGGCACGATCAGTGGCGTCGGCCACTATTTGAAGGCTCAGAACCCGCAGATCCAGATGGTCGGCGGCGACCCCGAAGGCAGCGTCCTGTCCGGTGATACGGCGCGGCCATACCTGACCGAGGGCATCGGCGAGGACTTCTTCCCGGGCACATATGACCCCGCGGTCGTGGACCGCTGGGTGCGCGTCAGCGATCGCGACGCGTTCGCCGCCGCGCGGCGCATCACCCGCGAGGAGGGCATCCTCGCAGGCGAGTCGTGCGGCACCGCCCTGGTCGCGACTCTCGCAGTGGCCCAGGACCTGATGGCCGCCGGCGACGCGACCGACAAGGTGATCGTGGTGCTCTTTTCGGACGGCGGCCGCAACTACATGTCCAAGCTCTATAACGACGAGTGGCTGCGCATCAACGGCCTTTCAGGGTCGCCGTCGCGCGTCAGCGTCACCGATGTCCTGCGTAACGGCCACCAGCCAACGGAGATCCCGGCGGTCGTCCTCGCGCGAACAACCGACAAGGTCGCTGACGCGATTGCCACGCTCGAGCGCTACGGCATCAGCCAGATGCCGGTCACTGAGCGCGACGATCAGCAGATCGAGGGCATCGTGGGCTCGATCAACGAGAAAGGATTGCTCGAGCGCGCCTACCGCAAGCCAGAGACCGTTGATCGGACGGTGGGCGAGGTCATGGACAAGCCGCTCCCCATCATTCGCGGCGACGCGACGGTTGACGAGGCGTTCGACCTGCTTGCCGCGGGCGCGCCGGCCCTGGTGGCGGTGGCCAATGACGAGCCGCTGGGCGTCATCACCAAGCTCGACTTACTTGAATACCTGTCGCGGGGGAGGACGCATGGAGCCTGAAGTCATCACCGGCCCAGGCATGCCCAAAGCGCTGGGGCCGTACTCCCACGTCGTGCGCCTGGGCGACACGCTCTACATCTCGGGCCAACCGGGTATTGACCCCGCGACTGGCCAGCCGCCAAGTGGCTTCGGCGCGGAGGCGCGCCAGGCCTTCACCAACCTCAAGACCGTGCTCGAGGCTGCGGGCAGCTCGATGGATCGAGTCGCCAAGGTCACCGTGTTCTTGACCGACGCGAACAACTTCGGCCAACTGAACGAGCTCTTCGGCGAGTTCTTCGCCACGCGGCCACCGGCGCGCTCGACGCCGATCGTTGGCTTGCCACGCGGCCTGCTGATCTCGATCGACGCGATCGCCGGCACTCAGTCCTGATGCGTGACGGCGGCGATATCGAGCCGATCGCAACGCCGCATCTCCAACTCGTGTCGATGTCCATGCCTTTCATGGAGGCCCTCGCCGCCAAGGACCTCGCGACTGCCTCAACGGATATCGGCGCATCCGTTCCGATATGGGTCGCCGACGAGCTCGAGAACTTCCTGAAATATCGGCTGGGCCAGCTGCGCGTCGACCCCACGATCCGCGTCTGGCTGGGCCGCGCGATGGTCCTGACAGAAGGGGATGGCAGCAGGCGGGTAGTCGGTTCCATCGGCTTTCATGGCCCGCCCGACGCACAGGGCAGGCTGGAAGTCGGTTATTCGGTCGACCCACCATTCCGTCGGAGGGGCTACGCCAGCGAATCGGTCAGAGCGCTCTTTGACTGGGCGTTCCGCGAGCACGGCATCACGCGATTCGTCGCGTCCGTCTCGCCCCACAACGAGGCCTCGCTCAACCTGACCGCCGCATACGGTTTCCACAAGGTGGGCGAGCAGATGGACGACATCGATGGCCTGGAATACGTCTTCGAAACGGATTGGCCGCAACCAGCCTGAGGCTCGGCCACGACTAACGGTTGTTTTCCGCCGGCGGCGTGTCAGTATTCACCGCTATGAGGCTGCGCGCGCTCAGCTTGAGCCTGACGCTCATGATCCTGGCCGGTTGCGGCGCCCCGGCGACCCCGACTCCGACGAGCTCGATAAGCACGAACGGGCCAGGTCAGACGCCCGGCACCCCGGGGCCATCCGCGACCAGCGGCCCAGGGCATAGCACGACACCCAGCGAGGTACCCAGCGCGACACCAGGTGTGCCCTCTGGGCCACCAGATCTGAACATCCCTGCCGCCCCGGCGCCGGCAGCCATGCCGGACGGCTCCGTCGACGAGCAGGCAGTCACCTTGGCGGAAGCTGTGGCAGCGAGCGGCCAGTCCGCGCTTGCCCCGTTGCTCGCCGCTTATGGCGCCGCCGGTCTCCCGGTGATCGATGCCGATGGTGAGTCGGTCAGCGGCACGGGGGAGGAAGATCCGCTCGGTCCGCCGTGGTGGCTCGTCTGGTCCAGCGCAGGCAGCAATCCCACGATCCATATGTCGCTCGCCGATACGGCCAAGCTGGCGAACGCCACGCCGGACGCATTCGTTGTCGACGCGGGCGAGCTGGCAGCAGCGCTGCTCGATGACCTGCGCGACATGGCGGAAGCCGACGACACTGCCAGTCGCTTCTTCGCCCGCTTCGTGGCTGCCGCGGCTGCGAACGATGGCGTTGACCCGCTCGATCCCTCTGCGACTGTCGACTCGGTCATGCTCGACTCGATTACCGCCACGTTCCTGCTCTCCGGCTTCCTGCGCGGCGCCATGGCCGAGCTGGTCCCTCTCCAGAGCGCCGTCGCGCCTCGATTTGAGGTTGTAGCTGCGCGCGCGGTCCCCCGGACGGGGACGGGCACAGCCCAGGCCCAGGCGGCGCCGCCCGGCAATCCGTGCAACCCGACGGACATGCTCGAGCAGATTGCCTTCTGGGTGCAGTGGGTGGCATCCAAGATCGCGGGCGGAGTCCAGCTGCCGGGCATGCAGGCTGCCACGCGCTCGGCTGCGTCACTTGTCGTCAGGAGCGCGAATGCGGCGGCGGCAGTTGGCCAAGCAGCGGCCTGGGCGTCAGGGGCCATTGGCGCTCTTCTCTTTGCGCTGCAGATGTCAGCGCTCACCGTTGCGATCGACGTTCCGGGCGGCCTGGTCAGAACACACAGCGCGGCGCACCACGGGGACCCGGGGCAGGCAACAGTAACCCTGACGTATGACCTGGAAGGCAGCCTGCTCGATGGCGGCGAAGGCATCAAGAACTGCCTGCTGGTCTACCTCAACGCGTTGGGCATCCAGGCCGCCCTCCCGGCGAACGGTGCTGTACCCGGCGCGACCATCAAGTTCGATGGTCGTGAGGGCATCAACGATTATTGGCTCTTCGATAGCGCGTCGCAGCTGGAGCAGACAACCGACTCGAATGGCGTCGTACTCGTCAATCTCACGGGGAAGATTCAAATCGACCAGATCGCTCCCGATGCTCCCGAGTGGGATCGGCAGGCAACGATGGACATCGCCGCCACCCCTGAGGCGGTTAACGAGCGCAGCATCGCCAGCACCTTCTGGGACAGCGTGGTTGCCCCGTTCGGCGGTATTCCGGGCGCCATCGCCCCGATCATCGACATCCTCAAGACGATCCGCTATGACCTTGGCGAGCAGGGCTTCCTTGTCATCGACTGGAGTCATGGCTGGTTCATCGACACGACGGGCAACGGCCAGCACAGTGAAGGCATCAAGTGCTACGACCCCGCCTTCAGCCCCAGCCAGAGCCTCGATGGCGATTGGGTGATGCAAGGCAACTACACCCAGCGATCGCCCACAGGTGAGCAGAAGGGCGACGAGCTGTGGGAGGTGACCATCGGCCAGGGAGGGACGGGTCACTACACCTACACCGACACTGCCAGGCTGGTGACGACTTTGGGCATCACTGTCTACGTCACTGGCAAGGCCGAAGGTGATGCCGATGTCACTCTTATGTCCGACGGGACGGTGCACATGCACCTGGTTGATACCAAGCACACCTACACCACGACTACCAATCTTGGCGGTCACGGCAACGACACCCCCGGACCGCTCCGCGCGAACATCCTCGTCTGGAACCCCGGCGCCGATTGTCCGTAGCCCCACGAGGCCTCGAAACGGAATGACCGCGCCCCGCGTCTGAGTAGACGTGAGGGTCGCATCCGTCGTTGTTGCGTGCGCCATTTTCATCGTGGGCTGCGGGACGCAGGTACCGACTCCCAGCCCCAGCCCCAGCCCGGGCTCAAGCAATCCACCAACCCTGGGGCCTTCGCCGACAGTTGGCCCGACCACGGACACGGGCCTGCCTACTACCATCCTGGGCTTGCCGGTCTACACCGTCGCCGGGATCAACCGGCTCGCGGCCAGTGGCGCGCTCGACGGCCGGTTCGCCGCGGTCGCCGGTTATTTGCGGCAGTACGCGCTGCCCTGTCCGTTCATGCCGCACCAACCGCCGCTGTCGGGCTTCTGCTACGGCGGTAGGTTCGGGGACACGCCCGAGTCCGTAGAGGGTACGAGCGGCATGTATAGCGCGCCGCTCGCCGTGACTGAAACGTCAGGCGCGCGTTCTCTATGGAACTCATCCACAGGTCCATTTGGCGGAGACTCCTCGCGCGTTGCCTTGATTGTTCACGCCGGTGACCCACGATCCTGGCAGTGCGATCCGGCGCAGCAATCAGCCTGCGCCGCGCGACTCGTGATCGACCGCGTTGTCTGGGCAAATGACGCGGAGGTTGTTTTGGATCAGCTGTCGGACGGTCTGCAGATGACGCTCGACCAGGTCATCGGCGCGGCCGCCGGGGTTGGCGAAACAGAGGTTCTCGCCTGGCCGCTTAAGGCCGGCGCCTTGAACGACGTCGACCCACGCTTCATCGGCCAGGGGCTGGGCAACGTCTGGTACGTGCGGCTAATGACGGCCGCGCCCGGCGCCGACGGCATGGCCCCGGGCAAAGACGTGCTCCTCGACGATGCCACCGGCGCGGTCATCGCGACCTTGCCGCTCGAGGTTGACCCGGCCTACAGTCCTGCCCGCGTGACACTGGATACGAACGGCCAGGTCTCGGACAAATTCGGCGAGGCCCACTTCCTACTCACGAGGAGCGGGTTTGTACTCGCGAACGGAGTACTCAACTCTTCCTCGTCGCCCTTCGCGCTGGAGCCAGGCGACTACTCGCTCACTGCGTGGGGCAATTCCGGGGCAATACTGGCCTCGCCACGACCATTGGCGGAGTGCTCCCTCGACTTCTCGCTCGCGGCGGGGGACGATGTCACTTACTACGCCGATTGGCCCCACCGCGGCGACTGCACCTGGAAGCAAGGCGCGTGGCCCTTCAACTAGCGCCGGGTCGAGCCCTGGTGGTGCGTTCAGTGCACCTACCGTTCGCGGAACGCCCGAATTGGCCTCGGAACCAACGCTCTCAGTCCGAGCGGTCGCCTCTCTGAGCGTGGCGACCCACGGTCAGAGGCCGATTCGGCGGCGCAATCGTCTGCCGACGGACCGTAGGTGCATTCGGTGCACCCAAGAGCGGCTAGAGCCAGGGGAGCGGCAGCTTCACCGGTACGAGGACGTTAAGCACCAGGCCGATCGTCAGCAGGAAGCCGGCGAGTCGGACGTGGCGGAAGGCGAAGCCCACGAACCACAGCGGCCAACCGCGCGCCGGGTACCACGCTGGCGGACCCGCGGGCTTGGGCGAGTTGTAGATCTTAAGGACGCTCCACAGGGTGGGGATCGCCACCACCACGAGTAGCACCCACGGGCCGACCCAGCCGGCGAGCACCGCGGCCAGGACGAGTGGGTAGAAGGCGATCATCAGCACCTGGTTGGTGCGGCGCGCGAGCTTCTCGCCCAGGATGACTGGCACAGTGTGAATGCCGAGCTTGGTGTCGGGCTCGATCTTGTCGATGTGCTTGCCGAACAGCACGCTCGTGACCAGCAGCGCGTAGGGCATCGAGAAGAGCATCACCTGGATGAGCTTGGCGGTGTCGAGCGGCGTGACCGCGACGAGGTACGTGCCGCCGATCATCAGCGGGCCCCAGGTCAGGAAGACGTCGAGCTCACCCAACCCGTGGCGCTTGAGGCTGAACGGCGGGGCGACGTAGAAGACGGACAGGAAAAGGCCGGCGAGCGCAAAGACGATCACGAGCGGGCCGTGCCAGTAGGCGAGCAGCAGCATGATCAGGCCGCCCAGCACGGTGAGGCCGATCATTACGTTGCGCAGCGTCTGCTTCGTGACCCAGCCCGACAGGACGGGGTGCGGCGCGTACAGGGCGCGGACGTAGCCCTCCGTGTCGATGCCCTGGCTCATGTCAAAGTAGTCGTTGATCAGGTTGTTGGCCGCGTGGGCGAGCACGATGCCCACGACCGCGAGCACCACGGCGATCCAGTCGATCGTGATCGTGCCGGCCGGTGCGAGGCGCGCCTGCTCGACGGCGAGTAGGGCGCCGATCGTGCCCGACCAGAGCGTCATGGGGAAGACGGCCGCGCGGGTCATGACCAGCCACTTGCCGAGGCTGTCGAGCGGCTTGTCGATGGGCGCGTTCGCGGTCTGCATGATCTCGGTCCAGGCCGAGAAACGGTCGCGCAGCGTGATGGCTTGGGTGGCGCTGCCTTGGGCAGGCGAGGTGGTGCTCATGGCTCGAAAGGCTAGCAGCGGAAACTAGTTCTGTCCAGATACCAAGTTTCCGCCAAACGGCGTGGTGGCCGGGTCAGTCGGCCTTAATCGCAGGCTCGCGACCGCGCATCCCGCCGATGCGCGCGGCGATCTGTTCGCGCTTGACGTTAACGAGAGCGACGCCACCAATAACCAGCGCGGTACCACCGACGCGGTCCCACGTGACGGGTTCGCTCAGGACCAGCGCGCCCAGGATGATGCCCACGACCGGCATCAGGTACGCCACCGTCGAAGTTCGCGTGGCGCCCCAGTTGTTGATGAGCCGGAAGAAGATGAGGAACGCAAAGCCCGACCCGAACAGCCCCAGCCACGCAACCGACACGACCGAATCGAAGTTGATGGGCGCTTCCCACGGCCGCTCGAATATGAACGCGGCGACGGCGATCATCACGAACGCAGCTGTGACCTCAAACAACGCCGGGATCATGGGCCGGTAGCCCACGATGTATTTCTTCGCGTAGACGCCGGCGATCGCATACGAGATGGCCGACGCGACCAGGAGCAGCTCGGCGCCAAAGTCGTTCTTCGTGAGCGACGCCGGATCGAAGCCGACGAGGATTGCGACGCCAATCAGGCCGATTACCACGCCGGCGATCCGCGCTGGCGTGAGTCGCTCGTCATGCAGGAAGAAAGCGCTCATCGGGATGACGAACAGCGGCACGGGCGACACGAGCACGGACGCGAGGGCCGAGTCGGTGCTCGCCTCAGCAACGGTGATGAGATAGAAGGGCAGGGCGATGCCGAAAAAGCCCAGCACGCTGAGCTTGGCGTACTCGCGCACAGTCCGGGGCATGGGCTCCTTCGCCAGCCGCACCACGAGGAAGAGCAGCAGCCCGCCGATGAAGAGGCGGCCCATGACCAGCGTCAACGGCGGCAACCCTGCCGTGACGCCGATCTTGATGAAGAGGTAGCTGCTGCCCCACATCGCGCCCAGCAGCAGGAACAACAACCAGTCGACTCTTGAGTTCGCAGCCTTCACGCTCATGTAACCCGCGCATGTTCGCACCGGTTGCTTTTTGACTGTGGACACCGGGCGTACAATTCCCAGCCAACGAACCGTGAAAGCCGACTCGCGGCGTCAGATAAGTCATCTGACCCGGGACGCGCGGCCGGTCCGCCAGTAGACGAGCGCGCCCACCAACTCGCGCTCCGCTGAGCAAGGAGAACCGGCCAGTGGCGACGACTCTCGACAAACCCACCAAGCGCGTGTTGCGCACCAGCGACATGCCGCTGCTGGGCAATCCGCGCCACGCCAACCTATCTCCCGCAGAGCTCTACGAGCACGCCGTGCGGCGCGACGAGGGCACCCTGGCGGCTAACGGCCCGCTCGTGGTGCGCACCGGCAAACACACCGGCCGCTCCCCCAAGGACAAGTACCTGGTCGATGAGCCGGACGCTCACGCCAACGTCTGGTGGGGCGGTTTCAACACTCCGATCAGCGAAGAGAAGTACGCCGATCTGCGGGCGCGCTTCATGGCCCACATGAACGAGCGCGAGGTCTTCGTCCAGGAGGGCTTCGTCGGCGCGGATCCACGCTATCGCCGCTCGCTGCGCGTCTACACCGAGAGCGCGTGGGCAAGCATCTTCTGCGACAACCTCTTCATCCGGCCCAAGGCCGAAGACCTGGTTGGCTTCGAGCCCAACTTCACGATCATCGACGCACCCTCGTTCCGTGCGGATCCGGAGCAGGACGGCATTCGCAGCGAGACCGTGATCCTGGTCAATCTCGCCAAGCAGGAGATCCTGATCGGCGGCACGGAATACGCCGGCGAGATCAAGAAGGGCGCCTTCGGCATCATGAATTACCGCCTCCCGGCGGAAGGCGTGCTGCCCATGCACTCGAGCGTCAACGTCGGCAAGGACGGCGACGTGGCGATCTTCTTCGGCCTGTCGGGCACGGGCAAGACGACCCTATCGGCCGACCCGGAGCGGGTGCTCATTGGCGACGACGAGCATGGCTGGTCGGACGACGGCGTCTTCAACTTCGAGGGCGGCTGCTATGCCAAGACGATCCGCCTCTCGCACATCTACGAGCCCGACATCTACACCACCACGCAGCGTTTCGGGACGATCCTCGAGAACGTCGATGTGGATCCGGAGACGCGCGAGCTGAACCTCGATTCGGAGAAGTTCACCGAGAACACGCGGGCCGCCTTTCCGCTGAACTTCATCGGCAACAGCTCCGATGTGGGCATGGCGGGCCACCCTTCCACGATCATCTTTCTGACCGCCGACGCGTTTGGCGTTCTGCCGCCGATTTCGCGCCTGACGCGCGACCAGGCGATGTACCACTTCATCAGTGGCTACACCGCAAAGCTCGCCGGCACAGAGGTAGGCGTCAAGGAGCCCACCGCGACGTTCTCAACGTGTTTTGGTGCGCCATTCATGCCGCGCCACCCGAGCGTCTATGCCGAGATGCTGGGCGAGCGGATGGATCGCTACAACGTGCCGGTCTGGCTGATCAACACCGGCTGGACGGGCGGCCCGTACGGAACGGGCGAGCGGATGAACATCACCTGGACGCGGCAGATGGTGCGCGCGGTGCTGGGCGGCCGCCTCAACGACGTCCAGACTCGAACCGATCCCACGTTCGGCTTCGAAGTGCCGAAGAGCTGCCCGGACGTCCCGACCGAAGTGCTCTGGGCGCGCGACACCTGGGCCGACAAGGACGCCTACGACGCCCAGGCGGGCAAGCTTGCGAACATGTTCGTCGACAACTTCAAGCAGTACGAGGAACGCGTCACAGACGCCATCCGCGGCGCCGGCCCCCGCCCCCGCTAGTGGTTCAGCAGGCGAGGCTCTTGAGGGTCTTGCTTGCGAGCAGGTGAGTGCCGTTCCAGGCACGCAGCTTGGAGACGATGCGCCAGTTATTGGCGTTGGTGCCCTCATGCGTGTACGAGTAGTCGATGGAGTGCTGCTGGCCGTTCGGCGTGAACGTGGTTTTGTTCTGGCCCCAGACGTAGAACTTGTGCCACTTGGCGCCGCTGAAGTACTGCGACTGCGAATTGATGGTCAGCTTGTTGGCAGCGGTCGATCCGGCAGCAGTGAGTCGCACGCGGAAGTAGACGTTCTGGCCTTGGGCCCCGTAGCAGTGCTGATCGACCTTCACGAAGGTGTAGCCAGTCGTAGCCGCGGTCACCGGAGCCAGCGTGAGCGCCAGCGCCATGACCACCGGCGTCCACAGCAGAACAAGTCGCTTCTTCATCGCAGCTCCCTCATCGTTTCAAGTGAAGGCCAACGATAATCCTACTGATGCAGACTGACGAGGCTGAATGGCGCGCTCGTTTTCGCGCGCCGCGCATGACTTTGCCCGAGTGGGCCACGGACGCGCCTGAGCGTCTGATCTACGCCTCGAATCATCTGGGCGGCAAATGGGAGCTATTCGCGTGGGACCGCGCGGTAGGGGCGACGCGCCAGCTGACCGATCGGCGCGAGGGGACGCTCAACGGCCATATCGGGCCGCGCGGCGGGACGGTGTGGTGGTTCGACGACACGGACGGCGATGAGTTCGGGCGCTGGATGTTCCAGTCATTCAACGCCAGCGAGGCGAGCGTGGCCGCAGATGAGCTCGGTCGGTTCTACAGCACCGGCATCGAGCTTGGCCGCGAGTTGGCGGTCATCGGTGGCTCACGCGAGGGTGGCACCTCGATCGACGTAGTCGGAGACGGCATTCGTCGTATCTACCAAAACGCGAATGAGTCGTGGCTGGGCGGGCTGTCGGCCGACGGAGCCCTGCTCTGCTTCCATCATTCGGAGCACGGCGATTCGCGCCACGCGGCGCTGCGCGTGGTGGATCTCGACGGCAACGTGATCGGCGATCTGTGGGACGGGCCGGGCGTCGGCCTCACGTCGAGTGGCTTTTCGCAGATCGCTGGCGACGAGCGGGTCCTGGTGAGCCACGAAAGACAAGACCTGTCCCGACCCATGCTGTGGCGGCCACGCGACGGCCGGACGCGCACCTTCGAGCTGGACCTGCCCGGCGAAATCGAACCGTCGTGGTATCCCGACGGATCCGCCCTGCTGCTCGTGCACGAGCATGCCGGCCGCTCAGCACTGTTCCGACTCGAGCTGGAGCCTGAGCGCCTGGTCGAGCTGCCCACGCCGCCGGGTGTGATCTCCGCTGCCGCCGCGCGGCCCGATGGGGACGTCTGGTACCTGTGGAGCGACTCGGCGTCACCGCCGCAAGTCCGCGCCACCTCCGGCGTGACCGTATTGACGCCGGTCGGGGAGCAGGCGCCGGCCGGGGTGCGCTACCAGGATCTGTGGGTGGACGGCATTCACGCGCTCGTCGCTGAACCGGCCGGCGCCGCGCGGCCGCACCCGACCATCTTCGTGATCCACGGCGGGCCCGAGGCGCACGACCGCGACACCTTCTCGCCGCCCGTCCAGGCTTGGGTCGATCACGGCCTGTGTGTCGTGATGGTCAACTATCGTGGTTCCTCTGGGTACGGCCGCGCCTGGCGCGATGCGTTGACGGGCAATCCCGGCCTGACTGAGCTCGCGGACATCGCCAAAGTCCACGCGCGCGTCCTCGCCGACGGCATCGCCCAGCCCGACCGCATCGTGTTGAGCGGCGCCTCGTGGGGCGGCTACCTGACGTTGCTCGGCCTGGGCAAGCAGCCTGATCTCTGGTCGCTGGGTGTTGCCGGCGTTCCCGTCGCGGACTATTTCGCGGCGTACGAGGACGAGATGGAGCCGCTCAAGGCGTACGACCGCGCACTGTTCGGCGCTTCCCCGGAAGAGAACCCGCAGGTGTACCGCGACCGCAACGCGCTGACCTTCATCGACGAGGTGCGCGTCCCTGTCATGGTGCTCGCCGGCTCCAACGACCCGCGCTGCCCCATTCGTCAGATCGAGATCTACCTCGACCGACTAACCGAGCTGGGCAAACCCCACGAAGTCCTGAAGTACGACGCGGGCCACGGTTCGCTGCGCACGGACGAGCGCATTCGCCAGCTCGAGGCAGAGATCAACTTCGTGGCGCGCCACATGGGGACGCAGCCCGCTCAATAGCGCTCAGGCCCGCGCTCAGCAGCTCTTGCTGGTCAAAGTCTTGGACGCAAGCACCTGCTTGTTGTGCCAGACCTTGATCGTCACCACGATCCGGTGCTCGCTCTTGTCCTTGGGGTCGTATGCGAACCAGCGCTTGTGGT
>JBDTUR010000053.1:0-11931 GCA_040007635.1 Chloroflexota bacterium | reverse complement strand
ACCGCACCGATGACCGCGACCACGATCGAGTAGATGCTGATCTTGTCCCCGCCGAACGCGGCACCGGGATCGAGACCCAGCTGCAGGGCGATGAAGCCGCCAACGAAGGCGCCTACGATGCCGAGCACGATGTGTCCGATGACGCCCCACCTCTCGTCACCCTTGACGAGCATCCCGGCGATGTAACCGGCGATGGCGCCGAGCACAATCCAGGCAATGATGTTGATCATTCGCTACCTCCCTACCTTGCCGGGAAACCTTGCCCCGGTATTGCCGACTATGGGGGGGTAGGGTGCGCCGCGCCAATGCAACGGAAGCGGCTGGATATTGCGATCCGCTCACGAATGGCGGGAGTTAAGCGACGAAACGCGCTCGGCCGGTCTCGACTTCGTAGACCAGGCCGTGGACGGGTGCCTCGCCGAACCAGGGGTGGGCGCGGATGCGCGCGACCTGCTCGCGAACGTGCGCATCGAGATCGTCAAACGTCCCAAAAGTGGTCGCACTGGGCTGACCGAACTTGCTCGTCAATCGCGCTCCCAGACCCGCATCATCGAGTCGCAGCAAGCCACATCCGCTGTGGGCCATCACGATGACCTCCTGCGTGCCCAGCACGTGGCGCGTCACCAATAGGGAGCGGATAGCGTCGTCGCTCGCGACCGCACCGGCGTTGCGCACCACGGCGACGTCACCGACCTCCAGGCCAAACAGTTCCTCCACACTGATGCGGCAATCCATGCATGTCAGTACGGCCAGCTGCTGGCGCGGTGGTGCCTTCAGCTCGCCGCGATCAAAGTCGGCCGCGAAGTCATTGTTGGCGGCCAGCAGGCGGCGCAGTCGGTCGGTTGTCATCGTTCTTGGTTGGTCATCAGGGTCTGAGACTGTATGGGTTGAGGCTGGCCGATGCCCAGTCCGTGAGCGTTGCAATCGGCCAAAGCTGTGGACGATCGAGGTCACGACGATCAACGCGAAACCCGTCGCCAGCCAGCCGCTGACGATCAGCCCGTCGCGCACCGCCCGCCGACGCCACTTGGCTCGATCGGCGGGGAGTGCTTCGAGTGGCGGCGCACGCATCGGCCGAGCCTACCGGACCCGTGAACTCGCCTATGGACGAGACTCCCGGGCCTTTCCGCCGCTGGAGCAGATATTCGCGTCGGCGCGCAGACGCCTCAGGCGCGCAATAACTGACCGCGTACGCGCCCTGGGTGTCCCTACAATCCGCCGCAGGCAGCGGCGGACTGCGTTCGTACATATTTACAAGTAGGGGTGAGGTGGATGGCGATGCGAACTCTGACTCTGCGGATCGCATTGGGGGCGGTGTTTGCGCTCGGCGTGGTTGGCCCTGTCCAGGCCGCGCCTGGGCCGCCGCAACAAGTCGACCTGTACGGCTGCCAAATGTTCGCCGAAGGTGCATTGACAGTCGACCACACCAAGGACGTCTTCGTGAAGTTCGGCTGGGCGACAAACACGTGGAGGCAACTGCGTCAATTCCTGAACGTAGCCACGATCGTCGTTCGGGTTGATGGAGTGAGGGTTCGCCATGCGGCCGCACGGTGGGGCCTTCCGTCTTACGAGGATGAAGGCCAGTACTGGCTCACGTGGTGGAGCACTCGGCTATCGCGGTTCGCCGTTGGCGAGACCAGAACCGTTACGGTCCAACTCTATTTTGCCAAGCGGCATTTCGACGGCATCGACTACTTCGGCCCGGGCAAGTTCTACAAGCCTCGGCTCTTCTGCGCGATTACCGCCGACTAGACGCTCCATGGGGTAGGCGTGGCCCTCAACCGCAGGTGAAACGGGCTTCCGGCGCGGCCTCCACGGCCGCGCGCCGGAGGCTCAGTCGAGGTCCCAGTCAAGGCCCTGGCGGCGGCCGCCCTGTGCGCGCCGGGATGTTCATCGTCCGAGCCTAGCCGACTCATACACTGGCGCAATGACCGACGAGCAGCCGCCGATCACTCCTCCGCCACCTCCCGGCAGCGGTCCGTTTGCCTCTCCACCAGCGCCCGAGGGCCCGCAGGACTACGGCACTCCGCGCGGCTTCTACCCGCTCGACTTTGACTCGATCACGCGCAACACCGCAAGCATTTTTCGCTTCGCCTGGCCCACGCTCCTGGGGGTTGCGCTCATCCCGAACCTCATCGTGTACGCGCTCATGGTCCCGCTGGCGGCAAGCGTGTCGCCCCGCTTCAACCTGTGGGTGGCCGCCTACCAGGAAGCCTGGCCATCGCGCGCCATCCCAGCGCTGCCCGAAGAACTGAAGCTGCCCCTGTTGTTCCTGGGGCTAGCGGCTTTAGCGTCAGTGCTTGCGTCGTTGATCGTGAGCGCGGCCGTCGTGGAAATCGGTGATTCGGTATTGCGCGGCCGTGCGGTGTCGGTGCGTCGCGCGCTGGGCTTCGCACTGCGGCGCGCGCCGGCACTCATCGGAGCGCAGCTGTTGTTGTTCCTCGCCGGGTTCGGGGTGTTGCTGTTGGGTCTCGTGTTTGGATTCGTCTTGATCGCCGGCGGCAGCTGGGCGGTCTTCCTTGGGCTCATCGTGATAGTCGGTGCCTTTGCAGCACTCATGTTCCTTGCCGTGCGCTGGGCGTTGCTTGTCCAGACTGTGGTGCTGGAGAAGTGTGGCGCGGTCGATGGCCTGTCGCGCTCATGGCGTCTCGTGGCGGGCTCGGGTTGGCGCGTGCTGGGCTACATCATCTTCATCGCCATCGTCACCGGGGTTGTCGCGGCCATCCTTGGTGCAGTGCCGCAGGCAGTCCTGAGGCTCGATGGCGCCACCTCCACGGGCGCCGCCATCGGCACGGTGTTCGACGGCTTGGTGGCAACGCTGCTTGCGCCGATCGCACCGCTCGTGACGCTTTTCCTCTATTACGACCTGCGCTTCAAGGCAAGGGAGCCAGCGCCGCAGCCTGGTGAGGATCGCCGGGTCGCCTGACGGGCTCGCACCCGTTAGTTACCGAACAGCAGCTCCAGCCAGGCGTCGAGCGGGCTGTGCGCCACGGCTGACGCGCGGCTGCCGCCCAGCGGCACGATAGGCGCCGGCGGCGGCGCATCCGCGGTCAACGCAAAGACCAGCTCACCGTTCTCGCCCATGCCCAGGGCGCGCGCCTGTTGCGACTGGAACGCGTCAGTCTGCACGAGCACGAGTTCGCGTCGGCCGGCTTCGAGCTGCGCCTGCAGGGTGCGCGTCTCGGCGGCCGCGGCGGTTTCCCGTTGCGTGGCATCGTTCAACTGGCCCAGCGCCCGGCCAAACACAACGACCAGGTAGAACGCCAGGATGACCAGGGCGATACCCAGGATCTGGGCCCGGCGCGGACCCAATCCACGGCCGTAGCCCATCTGGCGGCCGAGCGAATCGAGCCGATCTGCGAGCTCGGAATCAACTGCTGTTGCTGGGGCGGGTCTGGCCATCGCCCTGAGTATGCCCGGCCCGATTCAAACGCGTCGACCGTGCGCGCACCCAAATCGCGGTGCTATGCTGCCGCTCCATTTAGAACGGATGAGCGGTATGGAGGCGAGCGACATGCGGATCTACGCCCCGGCAGGAACGGTCGAGGTCCTCGATCGGCTGCTCGCCGAGCCCAGGATCAGCGACGCCCTCGTCGAGCATCGCGTCCTGCCTGAGCGCGAAGCGCAGGTCGCGCCCTTCCCCGATTGGCTCGACAAGCGGCTCGTCCGCGGCCTGCACGCGCAGGGCATCGAGATGCTCTACACCCACCAGCGGGAGGCACTCGATGCGCTGCGCGACGGCAAGGACGTAGTCGTTGTCACGCCTACCGCGTCGGGCAAGACCCTGTGTTATGGATTGCCCGTGCTGCAGGCAGTTGCCGACGATCCTGCCGCGCGGGCGCTCTTCCTCTTCCCCACCAAAGCGCTATCGCAGGACCAGCTGGCTGCCTTCCGTGAGCTGACCGAAAAGTCGGACATGGATGTCCAGGCCGGCGTCTACGACGGCGATACACCGGGGCCGATCAGGACCAACATCCGAACATCCGGCCAGGTGGTGGTCACCAACCCGGACATGCTCCACAGCGCGATCCTGCCCCATCACACCAAGTGGTTCCACCTTTTCGAGCAGCTGCGCTACATCGTCATCGACGAGACCCACATGTACCGCGGCATCTTCGGCAGCCACGTCGCGAACGTCCTCGCGCGACTGCTCCGGCTGTGTGCGCACTACGGCAGCCATCCCCAGATCATTTGCTGCTCGGCGACCATCGGCAATCCCAAAGAGCTCGCGGAGACTCTCACCGGCCGGGCGATGACAGTCATCGATCGCAACGGCGCGCCGGCCGGCGAGAAGCACGTCGTCATCTTGAATCCGCCGGTCATCGATGCGCGCAGCGGCGTCCGGCCGGGTCCGCTGGGCCTCTCGCACCACACGGCGCTGAGCTTCCTCCGCGCCGGTCGCCAGACGATCGTCTTTTCCAAGGCGCGCGTCGCGGTCGAGCTGCTGCTCACTTCGTTGCGCGAGGCGTTCCGCGAGGGCCGCGGCCCACTCAAAAGGATTCGCGGCTACCGCGGCGGCTACTTGCCCACTGAGCGGCGCGATATCGAAGCGGGCCTACGTTCGGGTGAAGTGCTGGGTGTGGTCAGCACCAACGCGCTTGAGCTGGGCATCGACATCGGTCGGCTCGACGTGTCGATCCTCGCTGGCTACCCCGGCACCATTGCTGCGACGTGGCAGCAGATGGGTCGGTCGGGTAGGCGCAAGGAGCCAAGTGTGGCAATCCTGGTCGCCGGTGCGGGCGCGCTCGACCAGTTCGTCGCCAACCACCCCGAGTTCCTGTTCGAGTCATCGCCAGAGGAGGCGCGGCTCGACCCAACGAACCTGCACGTTCTCCTCGCCCACGTTCGCGCGGCGGCGTTCGAGATGCCGTTCGAGAGCGGCGACTCGCTATCAGGTGTTCCTACCGATGACCTCCTCGCGTTCCTCGCCGAAGAGGGTCACGTGCGCCTGGCCGACGACAACCGCTGGTATTGGGCTTCCGAGAATTTCCCCGCGTCTGAAACTTCGTTGCGCGTTGGCGCTCCGGAGAACGTGGTCATCATCGATACCACCGGCCACCCGCGGCCCATCGTGATCGGCCAGGTCGACCTGTTCGCGGCGCCCGTGTTGGTCCATGACCAGGCGATCTACATCCACGAGACGCGCCAGTACCACGTCGACCATCTCGACTGGGGCGAGCGCAAGGCGTACGTGACGCCGGTCGATGTCGACTACTACACCCAGGCACTGCTGGCGGTGACGCTCAAGCCGCTCGAGACCTTCGCAGCAGCGCAGGCTGTTGCGGCCGAGCGTGCCCATGGCGAAGTGATGGTTTCGTCGATTGCCACCCTGTTCAAGAAATTGCGCCTCGAGACCCACGAGAACCTAGGCTGGGGCAAGATCCATCTGCCCGAGATCGAGCTGCACACCACCTCGTACTGGGTCGCCCTGGGCGCACAGTTCGACCCGTGGCGGCGCGACGAGCTCGACGTCGCACTCGCTGGCGCCGGGCGGGCGATGCAGACCGTGGCCAGCGTGCTGCTGATGGCCGACCCACACGACATCGGCCTGGTCGCCCAGGTCCGCTCGCCCCACCAGGAGAAGCCGGTGGTCTACCTGTACGACGCGGTGCCGGGTGGCGTGGGCTTGGCCGCGCGGCTCTATGACCGCCACGCGGAGCTGGTCGCTGGTGCGCTCGGCCTGGTCGAGGCGTGCGGCTGCGCTGAGGGTTGCCCGGCTTGTGTGGGGCCGCGCATCGAAGCCAACGGCCTGGCCAAGGAGTGGTCGCTCAGGTTGCTGCGCGAGCTTGTTGGCTCTGCGTCAGCCCAGAAAGCAGCGTGACAGGCTAGCTGGCACTAAGACGGCCGAAGCTGGGGCCATGGCGTTGGGGACAACCGATCTGCTCACCCGCCGGCTGGATCGACTGAGATCCAGCAACGGGACGCTCGCACCGCCACGGCCAGCCGTGCGACCAGACCATGCAAGGGAGCTCGCGGATGCCGTCGGCGGGCGATTGAGTCGGTCTGCTCAAGGCGCCATCGTGGTCACCGATTACACCGTTGATCTCGCGCTCGATCGCGCGGGCCTGGCAACGCTGCCCTATCCGATCGACTCAGACCGGCCGCTGGTCTGCCTGGACCTCGAGACAACCGGCCTGGGGACTGCGGCCGGCACGCTTGCGTTTCTGGTAGGACTGGGTACCTGGGCTGGCGACGCGTTCACCGTCCGCCAGCTGTTGCTGCCCGACCACGCGGATGAGGAAGCGCTGCTTGATGCGATCGTCGATGCCCTGCCGGCCGACTGCTGGCTGGTGACCTACAACGGGCGCACATTCGACTGGCCGCTGTTGGTGGCGCGTTTTCGGTTGCATCGGCGGGCGGCGCCGTCGTTCGCCGGACATCTTGACCTGTTGCCGGTGGCCAGGCAGCTCTGGAAGCACCGGACCGGCAACGCCCGACTGGCCACGATCGAGGATGCCGTCTGCGCCGTCGTGCGTGACGCGGACCTGCCCGGCGCGCTTATCCCGGAACGTTACTTCGGCTACCTGCGGTCGCGCCGCGGCGAGCTCCTGCGCGACGTGGTCGAGCACAATCGCCAGGACATCGTGTCGCTTGGTCTGTTGCTGCGCGAGTTGGGTGGCTACGCCTCTGCGACAGTCTGGCCGAGCCTGCACCCAGGCGATCTGGGCGGGTTGGCTCGGGCGTATGTGGCGCGCCGCCAAACGGCCGAGGCGCTGTGCTGCGTTGAGGCTGCGCTCTCGGCCCAGGCCTGGGCGAGTGGCGTGATTGACGGCGCGACCGTGCGGCGCCACCTGTCCGCTGAGCGGGCGCGCCTGCTGGCCCGCCTTGGCCGCACGGCAGAGGCATACGCCGCGTGGCTCGAGATCGCGCTGCGCGGCGGCCCCGGAGCGGCACTTGCCTGGCTCCACGTTGCGCGTCACCGTGAGCACCGCGAACGCGACGTGGCGGGCGCGCTTGCCGCGTGTCACGAGGCGGCCGCGGTCGCCGAGCGGGCGCGACTGTGGGATCGGCCAATGACCCTGATCGAGGCCGATCTCGCGCGGCGAATGGCCCGCTTGCGGCGCAAGTCGTTTGCGCGCCGGACCTTGCGCCGCACGGCCTGAGGGGCGTCGCTACATATACTCGGGCCATGTACTTTTACGAACTGCACGAGTCGGACGACGAGCTCTTCGCGAGCATCTTCCTTGCCCACGACGCCGAGTACGACGAGCAGGAGTTCCTCGAGCTGGTGCTGGAGTCGCAGGGCGCTATCGGCAAGACGTTCGAGGAGGAATCGCTCATCGAGGGCATCGCCGCGGAGTTGGAGCGCAAGCACGGCTTTCTCCAGGTTGAGGCGAACCTGCGCGTCGCCGTGCGTGTCTCGGCCGAGGAAGGCGAGACGGTCATCACGGCAGTCGACGAACGCCAGGCGACGACGCCAACCGAGGAAGACGATTTCCGCACGATGCTGGTCGAAGTCGAGCCGGAGGACCGCCCCTACCGCGACAACAACTGACCGGTCGCTGCCCTTACTGGACCCACATCAGATCAAGCAGGGGCCCCAGGGCTGGACTGAACTGGTAGTTGCCGACTCGGCTCGACACTAGGTCGCTGCCTTCGTTCACGAGCGGCGCCCATAGCGCCAGGTCGGTAACGGCGCGATCGACCTGTGCCCAAACCTCGTTCGCGGCCGCGGGGTCCGTCACCTGCAAGTCGCGGGCGTGGCCCATGAGTGCGTCGAGCTCGGCGTCACAGCTGTGGGTGAGATTGTTGGACACTCCACAGCCGAATTGGCCCAATGAAGAGTCTGGCGCTGGGAAGTCGGGTAGCCACTCGAACCCACCCACCATCACCCGCCCTTCGCCGACAGCCTCGAATACCTGGCCGCCTTCGGTAGCAGTCTCGAGCGACACGTCATAGCCAAGATCGGCAAGAACAGACGCAACGTACTCGGCTACAGGCGTCAGACGCGGCACGAACGGACCGACGACAACGTGGCTGCCAGCCGTTCCCGATTGCGCTACCAGTTGAGCGGCACCGTCGAGGTCCGGGGCGCTCCACCGCCCAGCCGGAGTTGGATCCTTGGTATATGGGCAGTACGGCACGAATCCGGGAAAGTTGGGGGGCAACACCTGGCACGTTGGCTGCGCCGCGAATGGGCCACCGCGCAAACCGACGACGTGCGCGCGATCCAGCGCCATGTTGACCGCCCGACGGACGTCGACCTGATCGAAGGGCGGCTTCTGTGTGTCGAAGAATACGAACGTTGTCGAGCCGGGCGCGATGTGCAAGAGCTGGGCGTACTGCGTCTGGAGCAACGGGAATTCGTCGGCCGGCAGCTGGTCCACGATGTAATCGGCCGTGCCCGCCTCGACCATGTGCAGGCCGTCCTTCGGTTCGACTCCGGAGGTCCAATTCACCGCATCGACGTATCCATCGGGGCGGCCGTCGCGCGGTGCGAAGTGAGGGTTACGCCTCAGCTCCAAGCTGGTCTCATTGGCGTTCGAAATCATGTATGGACCAGTAACCGGGTACGCGCCATCGATTTGTTCGGTGCCGCTGACGCTGGGCGGTAGAGGCGTGGCGAAGGACAGCGCCAAATGACTCAGGAAGGATGAATCCGGCCGCGTAAGGTGGAAAGTGATGGTCGCGCGGTCGTCGTCGACCACGATCCCGGACGACAGGTCGCATCGTGCGACGGGTGGATCCGAGCACGCGTCCATGCCCGCCAGCGCGGCGTATTGATCAAACGCAAAACCAGCGGCGTCCTCATTGCCGGGCAACTGGAAGACGCGTTCCAGGCCGGATCGGAAATCCGAGGCACGGACGAGCGTGCCGTCCGAATACATGAGCCCATCGCGCAGCTTGAAGGCGTAAGTCCTGCCACCGTCGGATGGCTGGGGCAGTGCGGTTGCAAGATCGGCGAAGAGCTGCGAGCCCGCGACGCCACCCACGTGCTCGAAGCCAACAAGGCCATCGAGCGCAAGATCTGCGAAAGTGGGGTTCGCGTACACGGCGGGATCTATGTCGGTTGGAAACGACGAAACGATCTCCATTGTTCCGCCGCGATGCGCCGACAGTGACGCCCGCGTCACCACCCATGGTCGACCATCGACGACGATGACAGCCTCAGCAGATGAGCCAAGCTCGATCCGTGGATGGCTCTTGGTTGGGTCGCCGAGCTCCACTCGTTCGACCGCGCCGGCGCGATCGGCCACCCAGAGCGTGCGGCCATCGAGCGTCAGCGCGGTTGGGGCACCGGCCAAATCGATGGTCGCGCTGACTCGAAATGCGACCGGGTCGACGACCGACACGGTGTCATCGGCCGAATTGGCAATATAGATCGCGCCGTCGTCCAGCACTATTGCCGCCGGCCGCTGGCCAACCGCAAGCGGCGCTGTCGTCGCCGAGGCTGTCGCCGCATCGAGATGGGTCACGGTTCCCGCATCTGCGCTGACAACCCAGGCACCGCTCTCATCGGCGGCGATCGCGGTGGGGCTGGCGCGCAGGCTGATCGGTTCGCTGACCTGGCCCGAATCGGGGTCGATGCGACTGACCGTCGCATCACCGGCGTTGGCCACCCACACGCCGCTCGCGCCGTAGGCGATTGCGACTGGGCGGTTACCGACTTCGATCGTGTCGACCACGCGCCGCGTAGCCGCGTTGATGCGCGTCACCGATCGGTCGCCGCTGTCGACCACCCAGACCGAACCCCCGCCGACAGTTATGCCATTCGGCTCGTGACCGACCTCGATGGTGTCGATCACCGATCGGCTCGCCGGGTCGATCTGCGAAACGGTGTCATCCCCGGAATTTGCGACCCAGACCGAGCCTTCGCCAGCGGCGATGGCGGACGGCAGGGCGCCAACGGCTGCCGTCGCAATCACGACGTTGCGCGCCGGATCGATCACCCCCACCGAGTTCTCGGCGACCCCGGCAAGTGCGGGGGGCAGCCAAGGCTGCCAGTACCACAGCCCCACGAGTCCGACCACCAGCGCCAGCCCTGCCACCAATCCCGCTGCCGCGCGCGGGTGGCGTAGCCAGATAGGCCTCGCCTGTCGACGGCGGACCGCCGCGGCGCGCTTCTCCGCCTGGTCGGGCTGGCTTGGCGCGATGGCCAGGTCGTCTGCGTCCTGGGTGCGGCTCGCTGCGTAGAGCCGCCACTCACCGGGTACGCCCTTCAGCTCACGTGCGCCACGATCCTCGAAGCGGAAGCCCGCGCCAACCGCAAGGTCACGGACGGTCCCGGAGACCAGCACCTGTGACGGTTCAGCTTGCGACATGATTCGGGAACCGATCGGAACACTCAGTCCACTGACTTTGCCAGCGCTCTGCTCAACTTCGCCTACATGGAGGCCCGCGCGGATCTGCAGGCCGAGCGGCTGTACCTGCTTGGCGACCTCCAGCGCGCAGTCGACAGCGGCGGCTGGGGCGTCGAAGATCGCAAAAAATCCGTCGCCCGCCGTGTCGACCTCGCGTCCGCTGTGCCTCTTGAGCGCGGCGCGAACGATGCGATGGTGCTCTTGCACCAGCTCCCGCCACGCCCTGTCCCCGAGCTCGGCCGCGAGATCGGTCGAGCCGACGATGTCGGTGAACAGCACAGTGGTGAGGAACCGGTCAGTTTTCCGATCGGCCATCGCGAGAGTGTAGATAAGCGTTTGGAGGCCAATGGCTGACTTGTTCGATAGCCGCACTGGGCGCGGCGGTCAGTGGATCAGGACGAGTGCAGAATCTCCAGGCTGTCGCCGTCCTTGACGATGTAGGTCTTGCCTTCGGAGCGCAGCTTGCCCTGCTTACGCGCCTCGGCCATGGAGCCCAGGGCTAGCAGGTCCTCAACGGAGACCGTCTCGGCGCGGATGAAGCCACGCGCGATGTCCGTATGGATCGCGCCGGCAGCGTCCACGGCCGTTGACCCGTCGGGGATGGTCCACGCGCGCGTCTCGTCGGGGCCGGCGGTGAAGAAGGAGATCAACCCAAGCAACCGATAGGACAGGTGGATGACCCGCTCGAGCGACGACTCGGTTAGCCCAAGGTCCGTGCGAAACGCCTCCGCTTCCGCCGCGTCGAGCTGGCCGATCTCCATCTCGATCTTGGCCGACAGGGCTTCCACCTGGGACTGCTTGTGCTCGTAGCGCTTGCCAATTCCAGCCGCCAGGTCGGCCGCCTTGGCGATGTCGGCTTCGCCGATGTTGAGCAGTACCAGGACGGGCTTCTCGGTCAGAAAGCGGAAGCCGCGCACCTGCTTGGCCTCGTCATCAGCCAGCTCGACGTCGCGAATTGGGCGCCCTTCGCGCAGCGCGGGTGCGAGCTTCTCCAGCACCGCGAGCTCGCGATCGTTGGATTCTCGCTCCGCGGGCGAGCCATGGTGACCTTGGACCTTCAGCTTCTCAATGCGCTTATCGACCTGTGCCAGGTCGGCCAGGACGAACTCGAGGTCCAACCGCTCGATGTCGCGCCAAACGTCGACCGAGCCTTCGGGATGCGGCACCGACGGATCCTCAAAGGCACGCACCACGTGGAGGAGCTCGTCAGCAGTGCGTAGCCGCGCCAGTTGATCGGCGGGGATCTCCGCCGCCTCGATGCCGTCCACTGACGTTGGCGGTGCGGGCAGGTCAACGTACGTAACGTCGGCCGCGACTTCCTTCTTGGGCTTGAAGAGCTCGGTCAGCCTGGTCAGCCGCTCGTCGGGCACTTTGACCACGCCCACGTTGACGGTCATGCCGCCAAAGCCACCGGTCTCCGCGTTTCCGCGAGTGAGCGTGTTGAAAACGGTTGTCTTGCCGCTCCGGGCCAGCCCGACTATCGCTACCTGCACCGCGGGAGTCTAGGGCGGGCAGCGCAAACTGACTTAGTAACCAGCACCCGGGTCGACCAGGTTGAGCAGCGGCTCGCCGCGGGCGAAGCGGCCCAGGTTGTCGCAGAACAGCTCAATGCTGCGATCGAGCACGCGAC
>JBDTUR010000052.1:0-12045 GCA_040007635.1 Chloroflexota bacterium | reverse complement strand
ACCAGCGACGCGGCCCAACCGGGTTGGCGGAACACGCGTGTGATGCGACCCGACAAGACGCCCGTACTCACGCTCGCGGGCGACAGAATGCTCACGCGGCGGCGAAGATTGGCCAGGCTCACGTCAAGTAGCTGAGTGGCGTCGCACTCCCAGCGCTCAGCGACGAGCGCGTCAACGACAGGGAACACATTGCCCAGATCCAGGCCGAATTCCACCGCGCAACCTGGTCCAGCCGTGGTGCGCACGGTTGGGAGACCCGGCGGATCTATCACTGGCCCGGAAAGCAGGGGAAGAAGTCGTGGCTTGGCCCATTCCCACGGTACCGGCTTGGGCATGCGCCGCGCGGCCCGCGCCATCGCGCGCTGCTCCTTCACGATGTGGGCGACAAAGCGCACTCTGTGGCGCAGTCGTGGGCTGGTCAACCGCTCGATGATGCTCATAGCCAGGAAGCATGCCGATCGGCACTTATCTGGCGCTTATGCGTGGCTTTGTTCTGACACGCTATCTTGACGCCAAATGGAGTCAGCCGGCAAAGACCCAGCGGTCGTGGCCAACGAGATCATGAAGCGACTCGAGCAGGTCGAGCAGCGGCTTTCCGCCTTGGGCTATGGGGCCGCGCCCGCGGGCTGGACGCAGCCCGATCCTGGCGCGACCGAACAATGGAACGGCGCCCAGGTGTGGGCGCACATGGCCGAGTTCGTGCCCTACTGGCAGCAGCAGCTGGCGAACGTGATCGCCCAGTACAGCGGTTCGCCGGTGCCGTTCGGCCGGACCAAGGAGGACGCGGCGCGCGTGGACGCGATCGAGGTGGGCAAGAACGTGCCCATCCCGAACATGATCGAGCAGGTCCAGCAGGCGATCGCGCTCACCAAGGACTATCTCAAGACCATGACGCCCGAACAGTGGGCGGCCATCGGCCAGCATGCGCGCCGCGGCGAGATGACCGCGCCGCAGATCGTGCAGACGTTCACGCTTGACCACCTCGAGGAGCACGCCGACCAGCTCGAAGCCCTGGTCTGACCGTCGTTCGTGCGGGTCTACCTGGAGGTCGGGGCCAAGAAGACGTTCGCGTCGGCCGTCGACTGGCCGGGCTGGAGCCGCGGCGCCAAGGCAGAGGACGAGGCGCTCGACAGCCTGCTGGCGTATGCCGGGCGCTATGCCGCGGCGATTGGCGTTTCCGCGAGCAAGCTGGGCCCCAGATCGCGGGCAAACTTCGAGGTTGTCGAACGGCTTAAGGGGAATGCCACGACCGACTTCGGGGCGCCCGGCGCAGTTCCCGAACTGGACCGCGAGCCGATCAGCGCCGCGCGGCTCGAAGAGATGGCCGCACTACTCGGGGCCTGCTGGAAGACATTCGACGTGGTCGCGGCCGCGGCGCGCGGTAAGGAGCTTGGCCCCAGCGGGCCGCGCGGCGGCGGGCGGACGCTCGACAAGACCGTCGATCACGTCATCGAAGCGCAGGCGGGCTATCTCGCGGCGATCGGCGGCAAGCCAGGCGCCGGCGCGCGCTGGGCCGCGATCAAACGCGATTTTGAGACGGCGCTGGCGGCGCGGGCGCGAGGCGAAGTGGCCGATGTTGGGCCGCGTGGCGGCAGGCGTTGGCCAGCGCCCTATGCCATCCGCCGGTCCGCCTGGCACGCGCTCGACCACGCCTGGGAAATCGCGGACCGCCTGGTCTAAGCGCCCAGCGTTGTCAAGGGCGCTGGCCGCGGCCCTCGTTGAGGACGCTCGCCAGGATGGAGATCACGTTCTGCGGCCGCTCGGCCAGCCGGCGCATGTAATACGGGTACCACTGCGTCCCGTAGGGGACGTAGATGCGAACGCGCTGACCTTGGGCCACGAGCCGCTCGTGCAGGTCGCGCCGGATGCCGTAGAGCATCTGGAACTCATAGCGATCGGTCGAGATCCCGTGCTCCGCCGCGAAGGCGATGGCGTGGTTGACGAGCTTCTCGTCGTGCGTCGCCAGGGCGGGATACCGACCGGCGAGCAGTAGGCGCTCCATCAATCGGCGGTATGAGTCGTCCACTTCGGCGCGGCCCTGAAAGGCGACACTGGCCGGTTCGTCGTACGCGCCCTTGCACAGCCGAACTCGAGTCTGCGAGGCGATCAGCTGCTCGACGTCGTCCGCCGTGCGGCGCAGGTACGACTGGATGACCGCGCCGACTTCGGGGTAGTCGTCATGCAGGTCGGCCACGATCTCGAGCGTCTTGGTGGTCTTGGTGTGATCCTCCATATCGATCCGCACGAACGCGCCGATCTGCCGCGCCCGCGTCACGATCCGGGCCACGTTGGCGCGACAGAACTCGGGATCGATGACGAGCCCCATCTGGGTCAGCTTCACGCTGACGTTGGCCTCGAGTCCCCGCTCAGCGAGCGCGTCGAGGGTGGCGATATAACGGTCCGCGGCGACCGTCGCGTCTGCGCGCGATGCGACCGATTCGCCCAGGACGTCGACCGTCCAGCTCATCCCCTGCTCGCGCAGTGCTACGAGTGTGGCGAGCGCGTCCTCGAGCCGGTCGCCGGGGACAAAGCGCCGGACCATCTGGCGCGTCAGCGGGATCGCGGTGGCAACTCGGCCCAGAAAGCGGCGATGCGAGGCCCACAGGAACAGCAGCCGCGTCAAACGGGCCGGCACATCGCGGAGTCGAAGCCGCGCGGCGTTGGCCTGGGCAACGGCTTCACGCCGCCGTTCGACTTCAGCGGCAATCGTCTGTTGCGGCACGACGCCGTCGAGCGTCCCGTCGGGCTGCTTGTAGAGACGGCAGCCCATGTTGATCGGCAGATCAGCGGGGAGCGGCACGACGTCCCGGCCGTCGATGCGCAGTGTGGGCGACCCGTGGAAACCCAGGCCGGCGGCGTTATCAAGGTCGCTGACGTATACGCGCTCGATCAGGGGCGTATGGCCGTTGTCGGCCAGGGCCTCGCGGACGATTTCCTCGGCCCGCTCGACGTGGGGGCAGTCCGGAGTGGCGAGCAGTTCGACGCGCATCACAGGCGCCTCATGAGAGCAGCGTGTGCGCCAATGGCAGCAGGGTCATTGGGCCTGATGCAGCCGACCAGTCGGCATGCAGCACAGCGCGGTTCGGGGTCGATCACTCCTTGGCCGTTTCCGATTCGAGCGTGCGCCCGAGCTCTTCAGTCCGCCGATATGCCGCCCAGACTGCCTCTGACAGGACCGTACGTAGTCGGCCCGACTCGAGCTCGTGCAATGCAGCCGCGCTGGTGCCGCCGGGCGAAGTGACCATGTTGCGCAATTGGGCGGGATGCATGGCGGACGATTTTGCGAATAGCGTCGATCCCTCGAGCGTCTCGATGACCAGGTCGTGCGCGATGTGGCGCGGGAAGCCCAGGTGGACGGCGGCGTCGATCAGCGCTTCCATGACCAGGAAGACGTAGGTGGGGCCGGTGCCGCTGACTGCAGTCGCCATCGCCACGTACTTCTCGTCATCGACCTCGAGCTCGACGCCCAGGCTGCCCAGCAAGATGCGCGCCTGATCGCGTTGGGCCTGCGTCACCTTGGGCGTCGCGTACCAGACGGTCATGCCGCGGCCCAGCTGGGCCGGTGTGTTGGGCATGCTGCGCACGATCTGGTCATGTTTGAGCGCGTTTGACAGGGCAGTCGTGGTCGCGCCCGCGATGATGCTGATGACGAGCTTGCCCTTGGCGAGCGCCGGTGCGATCTCGCGTCCCACCCGGGCAAGCATCTGCGGCTTGATCGCGAGCACGATCACGTCCGCCTTCTCGACGGCGCTCGTGTTGTCTTCGACCGTGCTGATTCCGTAGGTGCTGATGAGCTCGCTCCGCCGATCGGCGCGCGGGTGGCTGGCGATGATCCTGTTCGGCGCGACCTGCTTGCCGCGCAACAACCCGGCGATCATCGCCTCGGCCATCACGCCCGACCCGACGGTGGCGATCGTTGACTTGCTGAGCGACATGCCCACGAGTTTAGTGCCGCCACTTACGACGGTTGCTTGATAGACGAGTGACCAGCCCGATTCCACCCACAGCAGCCAGCGTCGGCAAGGACTTGAGCCACGCTGTGGCCGAAAAGTGCGAAACATGCGTGGGCGGGCTGTAAACCGTAGATCCAAAGGATTCGCGGCCTGGCTCAATCGCTTGTAGCCCTGCGCCGCGTCTGCCCCCGCACGGCCGGGGCGGGGCGACCCGGAAACAGGTCGCCGAGCCGCCCACTCTCCGGTTACTAACCCGTGGGCGAATGACTCGCAGTTTCAGGCGGCCGTGGCCTCGCCCATCAGGAAGAAACGCGGTGTCGTGGTGACCTTGGCGGATGCGAACCCGGCGGCCAGCAGCGCGGCCTCGAGCTCGTCGGGCTGCCAATAGACCTTGACGATCGTGAACGTCTGGCCGTCGTCGAGCTTGCGTACGGACAGATCGTTTTCCGGCTGGGGATGATCGATGGCGCTCGATTCGCGGTCGCGGCGCGAGTCGATGAAGGCCATCCGACCACCCGGTTTAAGCCAACGCCGGCAGAGGGCAAGGAAGTCGGCCAGTCGAGCGCGCGGCACATGACTTAGCCAGAAACCGCAGAAGAGTCCGTCGACCTGGCGGTCTGGCTCGGCCCACGCGTCGCGCGTGTGGATGTGCGCCGCGAGCCCGTGCGCCACAAGTCTTTGCCGGGCGAACTGGAGCGGCTCCTCGTTGATGTCGTACAGCCACAGAGTGGCTGCCTTCTGGGCGAGCAGGGGCGACCACCAGCCGGTGCCCGCGGCGAGCTCGACGATCTCGCCGCTCAACTTTTGCGCGTCGAGCCACAGGGTGGCCGTGTCCAAGTCAGCGGCCCAGGCCGTGTCCGCGATCGCGCCGCGTGAATAGCGGCCCTTGCGCAGGAACCAGTCGTCGTACTCGCCGGCACGCGCCGCGTAATAGACGCGCAACTCTTCATCGGGCATCCGCGGGGCACGCTCAGCTTCCCCGCGCAGGCGAAGACCTTCCTTGAGTCGGAACCGCAGGAACTCGTTTTCGCCCGCCCGGCCGACGCAGTCGGGGCAGAGCAGTGCATAACCCTCCAGGTCCGAGTCAGTCCGTGTTCGGTACGGTCGGCCACACCAGAGGCAGTTGAAGTCCGACTTGAACGTCAAGCGCGCACCTCGACCGGCAGCCAGCCATCCGCCGGAACCTCGTCGCTGAATTGGCCCGGATCGAACAGCTCGGCCAGGAGCGCGATGCCATCGATGACGCGCGGCCCCGGTCGCGAGAAGTACGCGGAGCCGTTGAGCGCGTAGATCGTGCAGTCGGGTGGCGCGGCTCGGCCACGGCGCCACTCGTCGGCAGTCCGGGGAGCGTCAAAGCCGCAGGGCATCAACAAGAGCTGTTCGGGCTCGACGTCGCGCACGTCCATCCACGTCGTTTCGCGCGCCGGCTGGCCCATCGCGCCCAACAGGTCCCAGCCGCCTGCTCGACGGACCTGGTCGGGCACCCAGTGACCGGACGCGAACGGCGGGTCGAGCCACTCGAGGCAGACAACGCGCCGCGCGGCAATTCCGGCCAGCCGCCGCTCGAGCACGCGGTTCTCGATCCGTCCCAGCCGCTCGCGCAGCAGCTCGACGAGGCCTACCGCCTCGTCCTCGGCCTCAGACATGGCTCCGACAGTCGAAATCGTGTTGAGGATGCCCTCGATCGAGGTTGGCTCGAGGCTGATGACCGTGGCGTCGCTGTCGAGTCGACGTACGGCGTCCGACACCTCGCGATACGACACGGCGCACACCGAACAGAGCTCCTGGGTGAGGATCAGATCGGGATCAGCCGCGGCCAGCGCGTCGAGGTCCAGCGCGTAGATCGACGATCCGCCGTGGATCGAATGGGCAACGCGATCGTTGATCTCGCGGCTGGTCGCGTTGGGCACAGCTCCCAGGTCGGAGGTCATGACCGGAACGTCGGCCGTCTCCGCCGGGAAATCGCATTCGTGCGTCCGCCCCACGAGCTCGTCGCCCAACCCGAGGGCATAAACGATCTCCGTGGCCGAGGGCAGGAGCGAGACGATGCGCATAGCCACGAGCATATGCCGAGTGTCACTTGTGCCACCCGCGCGGCGTTTCGCTACGCTGGCAAAGTGAGTGAGGGCGCGACCACAACTCCGGTCGTGGTCGATGGGGTATGGAAGCGTTTTGGGTCGACCGACGTCGTGGCCGACCTGTCATTCGACGTTCGCCCGGGCGAGGTGCTGGGATTCCTGGGCCCTAATGGCGCCGGCAAGACCACGACGATGCGCATGATCCTGGACATCATCCGGCCCGATCGCGGCCAGATCCGCGTTTTCGGCATGCCACCCGGCGTGCAGCATCAGACGCGGACAGGCTATTTGCCGGAGGATCGCGGGCTGTATCGCGATGTGCCGGCGCTCGACACCCTGGCCTACTTCGGTGCGTTGCGCGGCCTGTCGTTGAGCGCGGCAAGGCAGAAGGCGAAGGATCTGCTGGTGGAGGTGGGCCTGGGCGACTCGCTCACCAAGAAAGCGGGCGAACTATCGCGCGGCATGCACCAGAAGGCGCAGCTGGTTGCCACGATCATCAACTCACCCGACCTGCTCATCGTTGATGAGCCCTTCCAGGGTCTTGATCCGGTCAACGCCACGATGCTCAAGAACCTGCTGATCGAGCAGCGCGACCGTGGCGCGGCCGTGGTGATGAGCACCCACGACATGGAGGACGCGCAGGTCTTGTGCGACCGCATCCTGCTGATAAATGCGGGCAAGCGCGTGCTGTACGGCAAGGTCGATGACGTGCGTCGCGCCTTTTCGGACGGCGCCGTTGAGGTGGTGGGCAAACAACTTCCGACCAGCACCGACAAGCTGAAAGCGGCCAGCGATGCGGTCGCCTACGACAGCTCCGTGCGCTACCTGTTGCGCGACGGCGCAACCCCGCAGGAGCTGTTCCGCGAGCTGGGCGATACCGATGCTGAGGTGGAGCGATTCGCGGTGGAGGCGCCCAACCTGGCCGAGATCTTCGTGCGCGCCGTTGCCGGCGACGACCGCGCCAAGGCTGTGGCATGAACAGCTCGTTCGCGCGCCTCGTACTGCTGGTCGCGCGGCGCGACTATCTGCGTACCGTGCGGCGGCGCGGTTTCATCGCCGGCACGCTGCTCCTGCCGGCGGCAATGGCGCTCATGTTCGGCATCTCCGCGTTCTTCTCGACCACTGGCAGTCAGCAGCCACTCGGGCAAGTCCTGGTCGTGAACGAGTCGCCCGTTACCTTGACTACCGATCCGACGCTCACGCCGCATGTCGTTCTGGTCGACCGCGCCGACGCTGACGCCCAGCTCGTGGCCGGCAGCGCGCGCGACTACTACCTGGTGCCCGTCAGTTGGCCAGCCGCGCCTGACATTCGCCGCATCGTCGCGGAGGGGGCGGGCGCCAACAAGCCATTGAGCTCAATCGAGGCGCTCACGCTCGAGCAATCCGCGCAGGCGGAGATCGAGTTGATACTGCGGCTATCCATCCTGCGTGACGCCGGCTTGCCCGACAAAGCCCTCGTCCAATTGCTCACACCGACCCAGATCACGTCGGTGTCGACAACCGGCGAGCCGGTCACGGACGCGTCCGTCCTGGCAGGCTTCGCCCTGCCCTACATCTTCACCTTGATCTTCGTACTGAGCATCTTCATCACCAGCGGCTACCTGCTCCAGTCCGTGACGGAAGAGAAGGAGAACCGGGTCGTCGAGATAGTGCTCAGCTCGATCCCGGCGCTGCCGTTGATGGCCGGGAAGGTGCTGGGGCTGGGGGTGGCCGGCCTGACACAGGTCGCCATATGGCTGGCGACCGCGCTGCTGGCAATTCCGTTGATCAATCAGCAGTTCTCGCTCGACGTCTCGTTTTCGGCGGTCCAGATGATCCTGGCGGTGGTCTTTTTCTGCCTGGGCTACCTTGGTTACGGTGCGATATTCGCCGCCGTGGGTGCAATTGCACCCGGAGCACGCGAAGGCCAGCAGTACTCGAGCTTCTTCGGTTTTTTCGCCGTCGTGCCGCTGATCGCCACACCTGTGTTCGTCAGCGATCCCAACTCGTTGATTTGCTGGGCGCTGGCGATCTTCCCGCTGACCGCGCCAGCTGCCTCTCTTGAGCTGCTGTCACTCGCGCAGGTGCCGTGGATGATGATCGGCATCTCGTTCGTTGCCCAGCTGCTCTTCGTGCTCGTCGCGGTCGTGCTTGCCGGGCGGATCTTCCGCGCGACCGTGTTGCTTTACGGCGTCAGGCCAAGCCTTGGGCGGATCGTTGCGGCGCTGACCGGTCGCGCCTAAGAGCGCCGCCCGGCTGCGGGGGCGGCCAGCGAACTAGGCGACAGGCTTCCATTCGTCGACGGTCGCCCGCGCGGACGGCTTGTCCTTGAACCAGCGCGCGTTGAGCTCGGTGTACTGGGCCCACTCAGCCGGCAGCGAGTCTTCCGGGAAGATGGCGTTAACCGGGCATTCCGGCTCGCACGCGCCGCAGTCGATGCACTCGTCAGGATCGATGTAAAGCATCCGATCGGTGCCCTGGTCAAAGTGGATGCAGTCGACCGGGCAGACCGACACGCACGACTGATCGATGACGTCGATGCATGGCTCGGCGATGACGTAGGTCAAGGATGGATCTCCTGAAGCGTCGCAGCGTGGATCTGGCTAACTGGGTCGAGCGCCATCTTAGCGCGACTGCAGCACTACCTCTCCCACCATGCCTCGCTCCTGGTGGCCCGGCAAATTGCACAACAGCAATACGTTGCCCTGGGCCGGGACCTCGTACAGGGCGCTCGTCGACCCACCCGATGGCAGCACGATGCGCAATCCACCGATTCCGGCAGGCGCCGAGGGGGGCGGGGCGGTCGCGAACGGCGCCCCGGATGATGCGGCGGCATCAAGGATTGCCCACTGGCTTTGGACTGACTCATCACCAAGGACGAGCTCGTGCTCGAGCATGCCGGCGTTCACCACGGTGAGCCTGATCGTCTCGCCGCGAAATAGGTAAAGCGGCGTGGGATCGAAGTGGTACTCGCGCATGATGACGGTCACCGCGCGCGGCTGTGCGGCGGTCCCGGGCTCTCCGATTGGCGGCGACGCGACCGGTTGTGCGGCCAGATTCGCGCCAATCAGAACCAGCGCCGCCGCCAGGCCCATGCCAACCACGAGCACGATGACCGGCAGGCGTGACACCTGCCGCGTGCCGGCAGTCTGGGGAGCGTCAGTCTCGCGCGGCCGGGTCACCCAATGACTGTAAGCGTCCGCGGCCGCGCGGTCGTTTGCGCCCTAGGCCCAGCGGAAAGGTGTCACGTCGGCAAACGCAATCGCGTGCGCGGCTGCGGCCATGCCGCTGGCGACGCTAAGGGCGAGCAAGATCAGCGTCAGCAGAGTGGCCGCCAAAGCGATCGAGACATGGCGAAACAGGTGCGTGGCAACAACGTTCATTAGCTCTCCGATGGCTGCCTGGTGGACGGGACGAGGCCCGACTCTAGGCAGAGCCGCTTACCAGGCGCTTACGCCAGGATCACGGGAGAGATGGGCGCGCTGTGGACAAGCGCGCCCAAGGTCGCGAAAGATCTAGCGGTGGTTCTGGAAACAGTCGCTGCAATAGACCGGCTTGTTGCCGGTCGGTCGGAACGGCACGCTCGCGGTCTTGCCGCAATCAGCGCAAACCGCCTCGAACAGCTCGCGCGGCCGTCGCTCGCGGTAGCCGCCACCACTGGAGTAGCCCTGGGGCGCGCCGGCAAAGGACGACGAATAGCCGCCGTCATACGACGAAGCGCCGTACCTGTCGCCGTTGCCACCCTCGCGGGCACCGCCGCCGGAGCGCTGCGACTTGCGCAGCGCGCGATCCGAAGGGCACCGCTTGGGCGGTTCGGTAAAGCCACGCTGGTTGTAGAACTCCTGCTCGCCCGCAGTGAACGTGAATTCCTGCCCGCAGTCCGCGCAGGTGATCGTCTGATCCGTGTACACCCTAGAAAAAGCCTCCGACCGATACGAGTTGTTTCCCTCTCCCGTGGTCCCTCCCTGCGGCGGCACGGGTCGGCGGGAATATAGAACGCACGTCAAGTAGGGCGCAACGAGGTGTCGCGCACAGGCAACACTGCGGCTAGGCTTCGCCCACGGTGAGTGACCGCCTCGTGACGCGTGGTTGCGTGGGTCGGCGGGGTCCGGCCGAGCGTGGCAACCGCACGCCGCCCGGCCAATATCTGACCACGGACTTTCCGGTTCTGTCGGCCCGCGGGCCAGCTGCGAAGCTAGAAAGCCGACCTCCTTGGGGGGATTACATGCCTTCGGGCTGGTAGTTGGGGTCGGTGAACTTGTCGGGGTCTTCCTGGAAATCGAGCATGCAGCCGCGGCCGCAGAACCAGTAGGTCTTGCCGTTGTGCTCCACGCTCAACTGCGATTTCTCTGTGTCGACTTCCATGCCACAAACGGGATCGATTTCAATTGCCATGGCTCTATTCTGCGACCCGTGGAGATAAAGCGTGGCTGATCACGGCGAACCGGTGAGCCAGGCGCGCCGCCCACAAGGCAAGCCCACCGAGGACCGCAAGCTCCTGCGGCGCGCGCCCTTCGCCGACACGAGCTTCCGGGACACCGACGCGTGGCGCGCGTTGCGCATCATGGGCGAGTTCGTGGAGGGCTTCGACTCGCTAGCGGAACTGGGCTCGGCGGTGAGTATCTTCGGGTCGGCGCGTATCGCGCAGAACCATCACTACGCCGTCGCCGCGGAAGATCTGGCGGGGAAGCTCGCGAAGCAGGGCATCACCGTGATCACGGGCGGCGGGCCGGGAATCATGGAAGCCGCCAATCGTGGCGCCGCGGAAGCTGGCGGCGTCTCAGTTGGACTGGGAATCGAGCTGCCGCACGAGCAGGACATCAACAAGTGGTGCAACGTCGCGCTCAACTTTCGCTACTTCTTCGCGCGCAAGACGATGTTCGTCAAGTACGCCCAGGGCTTCGTCATCTTTCCCGGCGGTTACGGCACGCTCGACGAGCTGATGGAGTCACTGACCCTCGTCCAGACGGGCAAGATCGATCACTTCCCGGTGATCCTCTATGGCACCGACTACTGGCGCGGGCTGCTCGAATGGCTGGCTGACCCGGTCGCGAAGGAGCAGATGATCGCGCGCGCGGACCTGTCCCTGCTGCGCATGACCGACGACACGGAACAGGCCACGAAATGGATCCTGGAGGCCTTCGCCAACGCCGAGGAGGCGCGCGTCGAAGCGCTGGTCAGCCCCAAGGGCGCCGAGCATGCCGACGCCGACCAGGAAAAGGATCACCAGCGCCACCGCCGACCCGATTAGCTAGCACGGTCCGTAGCGGGAATGCGGGCGCGTGCTGCGCCTCAGACGTCGAGCGCCTCGCGCAGCTGGAGCTGGCGCATCACATCGGCCCGGGTGAGCATTCCCAGGTAATGCGCGCCGTCCATGACGGGCAGCTGCTCAAGGTCATGCTCGGCAAGCAGCTCGACGGCGTCCTGTACACGGGCGTCCGCGGCGACGCTTAACAGGCCGTCATGGCCACCCATCACCTCGGCAACGGTGACGCGCGTCCGTTCGGCGGGCGGAACCTTGAGGATGTCGCGGATCGAAACGATGCCCACTAGTCGGCCGTTGTCGGTGACAGCGACTGCCTGGCGATTGGTCGGCAGCAGGTACTGGTCGATCAGCTCGGCGACGGACAGGCCGGGCGGAACGGTGACTTCATCCTGCATGACGACGTCCCTTGCCCGAACTCGCCGCAATCGGGTCTCGAGCACTATCTGCTGGACGCTGTTGCTCGCTGCGTTTTGGAGGAACCAGGCGATTGCCGCGAGCCAGATGCCGTTGATGTATTGGCCGTTGAGGATCTGGAACAGGCCGAACGCGAACATGCCCCACGCAACGATCTTGCCCACATTGCCCGCCCACTCGGTTGCGCGGCGCACGTTGTTGGTCGCGCCCCACAGGACCGAGCGCAGCACGCGACCGCCGTCGAGCGGAAAACCGGGCACGAGATTGAACACGCCCAGCGCGAAGTTGATGTACGCGAGGTACGAGAAGACGAGGTCGATGCGTGTCTCGTTGACCACTGACGCCACGCCATAGG
>JBDTUR010000051.1:0-12222 GCA_040007635.1 Chloroflexota bacterium | reverse complement strand
GGTTGGAGTAAGGCGAGTGCTCGAGCAGCTGGCCGTAATAGTTGTGGTAACGCTGTGGCGCCACGATCTCCGTGGGTGACTCGACGTAGAGAATGCGGTGGCCCACGCCGGCGTCTTGCCGAAGGCGCCAGGTCGTGCCAATCGGGATGACGATGTAGTCGCCCGGGCCGTACGCGAGATTGCCAAAGACGCTCTCGAAAACGCCCGAGCCTTCGTGGAAGAAGAGCATCTCGTCGCCGTCGCCGTTGCGGTAGAACATGTTTTCCGGCATCGAGTCGGCCGGCCGAATCACGCCCATCAGCACGTCGTTGTTGAAGAACAGCGGGTACCGGCCCTGGGCGACGTGCCCCCGCGGTACGAGCCCGCCCGACTTGACCAGCCGGTGCTGATGTGTGTCGAGGTTGGCGCGTTCGACCTTTACCGGGCCGACTTTCTCGATCTTGTAGGTCTGGGTAGGCGGGACGAGGTGATACAGCAGTGAGCTGCGCCCAGTGAAGCCCTCCACGCCGAACAGTTCCTCGGCATAGAGCGAGCCGTCCGGCGCGCGGTGCTGGGTATGGCGCGTGTGCGGGATGCTGCCGCGGCTGACATAGAACACCGCGAGAGTCTAGGTCAGCGGAAGAAGACCCAGTACGCACCAGCCAACAGGGCCGCAGCCACTGCTGCGGAGATTGCCCATTCGACCTGGTTGCCGACGCGGCGTCCGTCGATGCGGATGACGATCTCGTAGATGAGCCCGACCACCACGAGCACCGCGACCACCGGCAGTGCCACGATGAAGACGATCAGCCACAGCCACGAAGCGCTGCCCATGCTGGATCCGCCATCGGACGCTGCCATGCCGTATGAGGATGCGTCCGACATTCGCCGGCCGAACCAGGCGCGTATTCCATTGATGAGCGGCATGGCTGCAATGATCGGCGGCTGGTCAATGGTTGAGAGCCGATCACGTCGCCGCGACTGACGTAGAACATCGCGAACTGTCTGGCTCCTCGGTCGGGCCGCGACGTCAGTGTATCGAGGTGGAGCGGCCGGCCCGGCGCGGCTCCGAGCTGGCTGGATCGCGTGCCGCATCGCTTCGAGCGGTCGTCAATCCTCGGCGCCGGCGCCGGAAGAGCGCACGTAGTGCTCCGCCCCGACGAGGTGCAGCGACTCGTAAGGCTCATCACCAATGACGAGGCTGTCGTGACCGGGTCCGATGTCGAAAATGTCGCCAGGCCCCATCTCCACCGCGCGCCCATCCTGCATCTCGACTCGGTTGCGGCCGGAGAGAACGATACCCACGTGCGCCGTCTGGCACCAACGCTCGCCCGTGGCCGTCCCGACGTGCGTAGACCAGCGCCAGCCGGGCTCGTAGCAGGCGCGGCCAAGGGTCAAGTTGCCGAGCTGGACCAAGTCCACTCGACCAAGGTGGAACAGCGTCGTTTTGTCCGGCTCGTCAAACCGGCGCAGCTTCAAGTGCATTGGCTTCTACCTCCCATCCGAATGCGAACTGGGGCGCTCGCTGATGGGCGTCGCAAGCTCGCCCAACCGATCGACCCGCAGTATCACCCGATCACCCGCCTGCAGGTACCGACCGAAGCCCGAATCATCCTTGACCTCCAGCAGGCAACAGCCACCCACCGTCCCAGAGCCGATCACGTCGCCGGGCACGAGGCGAACGTCGGCCGAGGCACGTTCGATCATGGCGCCGAACGAGTGATGGATCTTGCCCAGGTTGCCCCGGCTGATGACCTCGCCGTTGACTTCCGCGGTGCAGACGAGGTCGTACGCCTTGCCTGAGCGCCTGTCGGCCAATTCGTCCGGCGTCACCAGCCATGGGCCGAATGTCGTCGCGAAATCCTTGCCCTTGGCTGGGCCCAGGCGGACCGCGGTCTCGTCGCGCTGCAGATCGCGTGCCGACCAGTCATTCATGATCATGAAGCCGCCGATCGCCTCCTCGCCGCGCGCCGCGTCGAGGTTCTTGCCCGGTGTGTCGATGAGCGCCGCGATCTCCAGCTCGTAGTCAAGCTCCTGCGAGCCGCCAGGCGGCCAAACGGCCTCTTCAGGGCCGCGGATCTCGGACAGATTGCTGAAGTAGAAGATCGGCAGGCGGAACCACGCGTCGGGGATCTCCTGTCCGCGGCGCGACCAGATCGTGCTCACATGCTGCTCGAAGGCGTAGAAGTCACGGACGCTGGTCGGCCGGAGAATCGGTGACCCAAAGGCCAGGTCGGTGGCATCCGCAATCGCTTCGTCGCCCTCGCCGCGCGATTCGAAGTGGTCGAGCAACTCGCCCAGGGCAGCGACTCGCAGGCCGCGCGTCAGGATTTCGTCGAGTGTCGTGAGAGGCTGACGGAAGAGCACGGAGTTGTGCGCGAGGCGCTCGTCTGCGCTCGCTGCGCGGCGTCGCGCAACCTCCAGGTCGAGCCACTGCCGGCCGGCTCCGTCGAGAGCGGCCATGATCCTGAACGGTGCGCCGGCTGGCGCATTGCGCTCGCGCGCGTGGGCGATCTTCACAATTGCTAAGTGTGAGTCAGGAAGGCAAGTCCGTCCCGCCGACCGCGCGCCACACCAGCGCGGCCGTCCGCGCCGGCCAATCTGCGGCGATGGCACCTGAAAGATGCGCGACATACGCGGCGCCGATTGCGATGCCCACCGCGCCGGCAATATCTGCGTCCGCGTTGATCCTGGTGAGCGCTTGCGCGTGCCGCGAATACGAGACGAAGACGACGCGGGTCATCCCGGCCGTTGTTTTGGAGCGCGTCGAGGACACAGCTACGGCCGCGGCCGCCTGACCGAGAGGGTTCGCGAACCCGGCGCGGAGACCGCTGGCGTTACGCTGGGCAAGTGAGCGGCGCAAGGCGACTCTCGGAGCTACATCCCGCACTCTTGCGCGCCCGGACGGGCCAATTAGTCGCTGCTCGTCGCTTGTCCGATCTAATCGGGCGACCGCGCTTTGCTCGAACTCAGCAGCCGGCGTCCTTGCTGTTCAGTCTGGTCACTCACCATTCGGTCCTGCGTCGTCGCCTCGCCGGACTTGATCCCACCTACCAGGAAACAAAGATCGTCAATCTCCGCCTTGCCGCGAATGCGCTTGACGGCATTCTCATTCGCCCAGGTGAGGTGCTCTCGTTTTGGGACCGCGTGGGTGAACCAACTGCAAGACGCGGGTTTGCGCCAGGTTTGGTGTTACACCGCGGCGAGGTTGCCATCGATATTGGCGGGGGCCTGTGCCAGATGTCGAACCTCCTGTATTGGATGGCCCTCCACACCCAGCTCACCGTGATGGAGCAGCACCACCACGGCTTCGACCCATTTCCAGACGACGAGCGCATCCAGCCCTTCGGATCCGGTGCCAGCGTCTTCTACAACTACGGTGATCTGCGCCTTCTCAACACCACCGGCGCAACATGCCAGATCCGCGTATTGCTCACGGACACAGACCTGGTCGGCTCGATCCGGTGTGACCAAATGCCGCCAACGGACACCATCGTGGAGGAGCGTAATCACCGTTTCTGGCGCGCGGCCGACGGCAAGGTCTATCGCGACAACGAGCTTTGGCAGGTGACCACGGATAGAGCATCTGGAGCGAGGCTGGGATCGCGGCTAATCACGCGCAACCACGCCCTGGTCAAGTACTCGGTTCCGGACAACCTGATCGCGTCAGGTTAGATCTGGTCGTCCTCTTTGGGTTCGTGTGGCACGGGCGCGGCGGGCCCATTTGCCGGCGCCGGTACCGCCGCAGGCCGCTCCGGCCCCACGGGAAGTGGCGCACGAATGTAGCGAAGGGTGTGCCACGCAATCCAGACGGCTAGCAGAACGATCAAGAAGCCAACGACCGGGTGGAGTGCCGCGATGTTCGGCTGATCGGTCTTCATGAAAACCAGGACCGACTGGAGCACCATCAGGACCAAGAGCAGCGCGGTCGCGGCAACAACGCGCAACGGCATCTTGGCCGCGAAGGCCAGCACGAGCAGGATCAGGCCCAGGATGCCGATGCCGTAACCGACGTTGCGGTGCAGCTCGAAGTTGCCAGGGCGGGTAAGGTCGGCGAAGACGGCCTCTCCGGCGAGATAGATTTGGATGACCGCGGCGACGGCGAAGAGCCATGCGACAAGGCTGTAGCCGATCCTGGCCCATCTGGCAGTGGACATCTACAGATTCCCTCTCAGTGCCTGTTCCCGCTCGATGGCCTCGAACAGCGCCTTGAAGTTGCCCACTCCAAACCCACGTGAGCCGTGGCGCTCGATGATCTCGAAGAAGAACGTGGGCCGATCCTGCACCGGCCGCGTGAAGATCTGGAGGAGGTAGCCCTCTTCGTCGCGGTCAGCCTCGATGCCCAGGTCCTCGAGCACATCCATGGGCACGCCCACGTCGCCGACGCGGTCGGGCAGGGCCGCGTAGTACTCGTGCGGCATGCTCAGGAACTCGACCCCGTTCTCGCGCAGCTGGGTCACGGTGGCCACGATGTCGTCCGTGCGGAGCGCGACGTGCTGCGTGCCTGAATCGAGGTACCAATCCAGGAACTCCTGGATCTGGCTCTTCTTCTTGCCGCTTGCCGGCTCGTTGATCGGGAACTTGATCCGTCCGTTGCCGTTGGTCATGACCTTGCTCATCAGCGCCGAGTAATCGGTGTGGATGACCTTGTCGTCGTAGTGGATGAGCTGGCTGAAGCCGAACACGTCGCGGTAGTAGTCGACGTACTTGTTCATATCGCCCAGTTCCACGTTGCCGACGCAATGGTCGACCTCCAATAGGCTCAGGCCATTCGCCGCCTTGGCCGGCTTCTTGACCTTGCGATATCCGGGGGCAAAGACGCCGTGATAGTCCTTGCGATCGACGAACGAGTGGATGACCTCGCCGTAGGTGTGGACGGCCGATCGACGGAGGGCCCCGTCGTCATCGGTCGCCTCCGCGTACTCCTGGTAGGAGCGAGCGCCGCGCTTGGTCGTTTCTTCCCAGGCCGACTTCACGTCGTCAACCAGGAAGGCGATGTCGTGGACGCCGTCGCCGTGCTTGCGGACGTGCTCGGCGATCTCGCCGTCGGGCGTCAACGGAGCGGTGAAGACGAAGCGGATGTCGTTCTGAGCCATCACGTACGAGGCGCGGTCGCGCACCTTGGTCTCAAGGCCGCTGTACGCGACTGGGGTGAAGCCCCACAGAGCGCGGTAATAGGCCGACGCCTGGCGCGCGTTGCCAACCCAGAACTCGACGTAGTCGACGCCCTTGATGGGCAGGAAGTCCTGCGCCTGGGCGTACGCGTCCTTGTTGATGTGCGCCCCGGCCTGGTTCGCAGCACCGCGGGTGAGGGTGTCAGTCATCGGGTCCGCAGCCTCCTGTGATTGATCGTGGCTATCGTAACCCCGTGGCGACTGCAATCGGGCGTGCTGGGCGTGCGGCGATCAAGGGCGCGAATGCCTCGAACAAGGGCGCGCGGCGACTGGCCGAGCTTGAGTTCCTGGCCGAGGTCGCGCACCTCGTGGGCTCGGCGCGCACCTGGGATGAGCTCATGGGCACGATCGTCGACCGCGCAACGGCGGCGGCGCAGGCCGAGGTGTGCTCGCTCTACCTGCTCGACCGCGATGGCGCAGGCGTGACGCTGGCCGCGACCAACGGCCTTGATCCGGAGCAGGTCGGTATCGCCCGGCTGCCGCTGGGCGTGGGCATGACGGGCATCGCCGCCCAAACGCGCAAGCCGCAGACGTCACTCGACGTTAACGCCGACGAGCGCTTCCACTGGATCCGCGGCGTTGACGAGCCCAAGTTCCATTCGATGTGCAGCGTGCCTCTCATCTGGAACGACCAGGTCGTTGGCGTGCTCAACGTTCAGACCGAGCGGCGGCGGCGTTTCACCCGCCAGGACGTGGCTTTCCTTGAGGCGCTCGCGGGATTGCTGGCGGGTTTCGTCGAGCGCAACCGGCTCCAGCGCGAAGCGGAGGCACAACTCGAAGCGCTGCGCGCCATCGACGAGGCGCGGGCTCACCTCGTCGCCGTAGTAACGCATGCTCTGCGCACGCCCCTCGCGGTGGTCCGCGCCTATGTTGAGTTGCTCGGCAACGCCACGCGGCGGATGGCTGGCCGCGACGAGGCGTCCGAGGCATCGGCGTGGGAGCGGAGCGCGATCGAGCAGGTTGATCGACTCGATCAGACCGTGGACTCGATCCTGGCCAGCCTGCGCGTGCTGACGCCCGACACCGGACCTGTCGCGGCGCTGGACCTCGCGGCTGTCGTCGACGACCTGGCGCGCGAGATGGCGCCGATGTTTCGCCGCCAGAAGCTCAGCGCGTCCTTTGTGGAGCGGCCGCTCCGGGCGTACGCGTCGGTCGATCAGCTCAAGCGGCTGCTCGGTTACCTGCTCGAGAACGCCGCCAAGTACGCGCCCGGGGAGGGCACGATCGACATCTACGGCTGGCGCAAGGACGGCCGAACCTTCCTGGCGATCACCGACGACGGGCCGGGCATTCCAGGCGACTGGCGCGAGCGCATCTTCGAGCCGTTTGTGCGCCTTGACGACTCGCCGCGCGGCTCAGGCATCGGCCTTTTTGCGGCACGCCACCTGGCGCGTTCGATGGGCGGCGAGCTGCGCGCCGAGGACCGCGCGCCACGCGGTTCGCAGTTCGTGCTGGAGCTACCGGCAGCCCGCTAGCAAGACGCTTGATCGTTGTGACACGTCAAACGTCCGGCCGGGCTGGCGGGTTGATTCTTCTCCTGGCTGGAATCGGCCTGATCGCTCAGGCAGTTACTACGGGTTCGTTCGGTTTCGCCCTCCTGAACCTGCCATTGGTCGCCGCGGGCTACGCGGTCCTGAGGCGGTGGCGATGGGCAGTTGGTCTCGGTGCGTTCGTTGCGCTCGTGTACGCCGCGTTCTGGGGATTGGTGGCAACTACGCCTTGGCGGATGCCCACGCCACCGCGGGGCGAGGCTCTGCCGCAGCTCGATTTCTATTCGGTGGCGCTGTCGATCACATTTCTCGTCGCGCTGATCCTGCTGGCCTTGGCCAGCTTCGATGGGAGCAGGAGGCGCGACCGGCCGGACGTTTGACGTGCCTGGCACGTCAAGGCACGGGCGCGTATCTCGCCGCGCGGGATGCTGGGGCCGGGCCATCAGCTAAGGAAGAGCAAGCCGCCGATCACCAGCGACGCGATAAGGGCAATTACCAGCATGTGATCATCTGGCGACCCCCGTCGCCAGGGCACGCCTCAGGCCGCGGCCGCCTCAACGAGCGCCCGACCCTCGTGGTCGTGCAGCGCGTCGACGCACGCAGGCTTGCAGCCGCGCGCGTCCTGCCCGGGCTTCATCGACGCAAAGTGGCGATACGCGCCATCAAGCAGGCCGGTCAGACCCTCCAGGCGGCAACCGCATGCTGAACACGTGACCGGACCGGCCGAGTCACGCGCGGAAAACTGGCTCACGGAGTAATCGCTCATGTCCGCAGCCTAGAGTTGAGTGGCGCGTCAATCAGCGCCGTGTTGGTTGTCCTTGGGTGACAGATCGGTACCGACGCCGCTGCTATCGTCCGCGGCCTGATGTTCCGGGACATGCCCGCTGCGTTCTGGTATCTGTGGGCGGGCACCGTCGTGAATCGGCTGGGCGGCTTCGTCGTGCCGTTCCTGATGCTCTATCTGACAACGCGCCTCAACCTGCCGCCGGCCAACGCCGCGCTGCTCGTGTCGATCCTGGGCGCGGGCTCGTTCTTCGCGCAACTCTTTGGCGGGGAGCTCGCCGATCGGCTGGGGCGACGGCCGGTGATGATGCTGAGCTTCTTCGTTACGCCGGTGGCGATGGTCTTCGTGGGCGCGGTGCATGACCCGCTGCTGCTCGTGCCGGCCATGATCGTCCTGGGCCTTTTCACCAACCTCTACCGGCCGGCGGTTAGCGCCGCGGTTGTCGACCTAGTGCCCGACGCCAAGCGCACGCGGGCCTTCGGGTACATCTACTGGGCGATCAACCTGGGCGCGGCGGCCGCGCCGATCATCGCGGGGTTCCTGGCCAACTTCGACTATTTCCTGCTGTTCTTGGGTGACGCAATTACGACGGCTGTATTTGGCGCAATCGTGCTGCTCAAGGTCCCGGAGACCCAATCGGCTGAGCACGCCGCCGCTGCCAAGGGGCCCAGCCGCGGCCGCCTGCGCCAGGCATTGAGTGACCCAATGCTGCTCGTTTTCACGCTGTTGTCGCTGGGCTTCGGCGTCATCTATTCGCAGGCCGAGGTGACCCTGCCGTTGGATATGGCGGGGCACGGATTGCTGCCGTCGGACTACGGACTTGCCCTCGCCGTCAATGGGGCGCTGATCGTCCTCGTGACGCTCCAGGTCAGTCGTCGCGCAGAGCGCTGGCCGCGCTACCTGATCATGGCCACGGCCGCTCTCCTCGTTGGCACGGGCTTCGGCCTGGCCGGGCTAGCGAATCTCGCGCCGACGCTGGGCTTTTACGCATTGACCGTCGTGGTCTGGACGATCGGCGAGGTGATCGGTGCCGCGGTGGCACCAACCGTTGTCAGTGAGATGTCGCCGCCGGGCTCACGCGGGCTCTACCAGGGCATCTGGGGCTCGTCGTGGGGGCTCGCCTTTTTCGCCGGGCCGGTCATCGGTGGCTTCGTCTTCGGCCACTACGGCGGGGGAGTGCTGTGGGCCGGTGCGTTCGTGCTGGGCTTGATCCTGTGCGTCGGCTATCTGGCGCTGTCGATCCCGGCGCGTCGCCGGCAGATGGTCGTCCAGGCGTCTCAGGCGTCGAGTCGGTAGCCCACGCCACGCATCGCGATCGGCGTCGGGGCGCCCAGCGCCTGGAGCTTGTCGCGCAAACGTGCGAGATGGGGTTTGAGCCACAGCGGGTCAGGGTCGCGCACGTCGGACCAGCCCGCGGCCAGCAACTCGCCGTGCGAACGCAGCTCGCCCAGATGAGTGACGAGCGACTCGAGGAGGCGAAACTCGATCGCGGTCGCCGGCACGATCTGGCCGCGCCACGAGATCTCATGGCGGCGCGCGTCGAGTGTCCAGCCGCTGGCCGCTGGTTGCGCCGCCGCTTTGCGCCGCACCACCGCGCGAATGCGGGCCAACTTCTCGTCGTTGGGCATGCTCTTGCGGATGTAGTCGTCGGCCCCCAGGTCGAGTAGCTCGGCCGGCGCGGCTGGATCGCGCTCGCCACTCACGATGAGGATTGGCACGTCCGACTCGGCGCGTATTGCGCGGCATACCGTCGCGCCGTCCAGGCCGGGCATGGCCAGGTCGAGCAGCACGGCGTCAATGCGCTCGGCGCGGAACCGGCGCAGCGCCTCCTCGCCGTCGTACGCGGCCACGATCCGGTGGCCGGCCTTGCCCAGCACCGCGCCCAGTGCGCCCACCCAAGCCGGCTCGTCATCGACCACGAGGAGTGTCAGTGCCTGCGGAGGGGCGTCGTTCACTGGCTCGCGTCCAACTGCTCGATGGCGAACGAAATTCCCTGCTCGATTGTCATTGCCTTGCCAGCCAACCGAGCCGCGGTCAGCGCGTCCCCCTCAAGAACGGCGGCGATCCTGACGAGCGTCTCTCTATTTGTTCGAGCGACCCAGGCTTCACTGACGCCTATCTGATCTTGGAGCGCGTCGAAACATCCAAGCAACCGGGCAGCAGCCTCTGGCCTGTTCAGGCACCGGACGAAGATATCGGCGACGCGACAAATGCTCTGGCCGATCTCGTGGGGCGATCCCAACTCCACCGCGGACCTTACGTTGTCACGGACGAGCGAGACGGCATCTGCGACGCGACCCTCCTGGGCGGCGACCATCGCCAGGGAACCGAGGGTTCCGACGGCCGTTTCCTGGTTGCCCGCCGCAATCGCCCGGCCCAGGTTCTCCTCGTGCAACGCGCGCGCCGTCGCGTGATCGCCGGAGCTTTTGTAGGCCCAGGCGAGGGCTCGAGTGCCGGCAATCGCCCATTGCTCGTCACCTAGCTCGCGGTAAAGATCGACCGCCCGCGATAACTGTTCCTTGGCTCGATCGTAGTCCGCCTCCTCGATCGCAGCGCGACCCAGCTGACCGAGCACATATGCGATCCACCACGTATTCCCGAGCTTGCTGTAAATCTCGAGGGCCTCTCCGGCAAGCAGTCTCATGCTCGCGGTGTCATCCCTGTTGTCAGCGAGATCCGCGGCCCCAGCCAAGGCCCGCGCCCGAGCGGCTGTCGCGCGGGCCTCGGTCGTCAGCGCCGCAGTGACGCGCCGCCAGCCCTCCTCGACGTGCCCGCCATAGGTCCACAGATCCGTCAATGAACCCGCCAGACGGACGTGACTGTGGGACTCGCCGGCGGCGCTGAAGTACTCCAGCGCAGCTCGTAGGTTGTCGTGGTCGCGCTCAAGACGTTCTAAGCATTCCGCGGAATACGCCCGCAGATTTGGTTCGGCTTCCTCTGCCAGCGCCAAGAAGAAGTCGGCGTGGCGGCGGCCGACAGCGTCGGATATACCCGAGTCGTCCAATCTCTCGAGCGCGAACTCACGGATCGTCTCGAGCATCCCGAAGCGCTCGCCCGTGTGCTGTAAGAGGCTCTTGTCGACCAGCGATTGGAGCGTCTCCAGGTCGGCATCGACGACCTGCTCGGCCGCCTCCAGCGTGCAGCCGCCGCCGAATACCGCTAGGCGCGCGAACAGCGCCTGCTCTTCGGTGTTCAACAGGTCGTGGCTCCACTCGATCGTCGCACGCAGGGTCTGCTGGCGCGGATCGGCGTCGCGCCCGCCCTTGAGCAGGTCGAGCCGCTTCCCGATCCGATCCAGGATCTGGGCCGGGGCTAGGACGCTCGTGCGTGCGGCGGCCAGCTCGACCGCGAGCGGCAGGTTGTCCAGCCGGCGGCATAGTTCGACGATCGATTCAGTCGGTGGCAGGCCCGCGCGAGCAGTGAACAGCTCGACCGCTTCCTGGGTAGCCAGTGGTGGCACGGGATACTCGACCTCGCCGCTGACGCGCAATAGCTCGCGGCTCGTGTCGAGCATGCGCAGGTTGGGACAGGTGGACAGGAGAGTCGACAGGTCGGGTGCCGCTTGGATGACCTGCTCGAGGTTGTCGAGCACGAGCAACATCTGGCGCGCGCCGATGTGCTCGGCCAGGCCGACCTGGGCGCCCAGCGTCTGTCCGATCGTGGCAGTCACCAGGGCCGGATCGCGCAGTGGGGCGAGGTCGACCCAGAAGACGCCGTTGCGGAAATCGGGCACCAGCCCTGCTGCGGCCTCGATGGCCAGGCGTGTCTTCCCAGTGCCGCCGGGGCCGGACAGCGTCACCAGGCGGGCGCCGTCGCGCAGCAATGCGCCGATGTCGGCCACTTCGCGCGCGCGGCCAACGAAGGCGGACACCGGGCGAGGCAGGTTGGTGTTCGAAATCGTCCGCAGTGGCGGGAAGCGATCGGCTCCTAGCTGGTAGAGCCAGACCGGCGCAGCGAAATCCTTCAGGCGGTGCTCACCGTGATCGGTGAAATAAAGCTCGTCGCCTACGAGTTGCCTCGTCGCCCTGGAGACCAAGACTTGTCCCCCGTGGCCGGCTGCGGCGATGCGCGCCCCGAGGTGGATGTCGCTGCCGACGTAGCCCTCGTCGGTCAGGTGTGCTTGCCCGGTATGGAGGCCCATTCGCACTCGAACGTGGCTGTCGGCCAGCTCGCGCTGCGCGTCGCGAGCGGCCGCGGCAGCCGCAATAGCGTCCGCGAATGCCACAAAAAACGCGTCGCCCTGGGTGTCCACCTCGACCCCACCGTGGCTGGCGATCGCATTGCGCACGACGCGCCGATGCTCGGCCAGCACTACTCCATAGGCGTCCGGCCCGAGCTCCTGCAGCAGTTTCGTTGAGCCCTCTATGTCGGTGAAGAGAAATGTGACCGTCCCGGTCGGAAATTCAGGCATGTGTGAGCCAGTATCAGCCCGGCCGTTCCTCGCGACAGCGGTTGACAAGCCGCCCGACGTGTTCGATGTCGATGGCCACCTCGTCGCCGTCGTGGAGCATCCGCCTGGGATCGCGGAACCAGCCGACGCCTGACGGGGTGCCCGTTGCGATCACGTCGCCCGGCTCGAGCGTGAACGCCTGCGAGCAGAAGCTGACGAGCGCGGCTACGCCAAAGATCATCTCTGATGTGGACGCGTCCTGCATCACCTCGCCGTTCACGAGCGCACGGATGCGCAGCGCCTGCGGATCGGCGATGTGGTCGGCAGTGACGAGCCACGGCCCCATAGGACAGAACGTATCGAGCGATTTGCCGCGCACGAACTGCTTGTCGCTGTACTGGAGGT
>JBDTUR010000050.1:0-12246 GCA_040007635.1 Chloroflexota bacterium | reverse complement strand
CGGCTGGGCTGGCGACATCGAACTCGAGCACGCCGGTGACCTGGTTGTTTGACTCGGATAGAAGGGCCGAATTGAGCCGGAAACCGGCACCGATTCCCCCGAGAACTCCGGCCACCAGCCCCGACGCTCCTCCACGATCGAGCACGACCACTGCCTTTGCGTCGCGCGCCAGCACGGGCCGGACCGCGATCAGCGAATGCCTGAGTGCCGTCGCTTCGCGGCCGCGATCGTTGCGCGGCGGCGGACCGAAGATCCATTCGAGCGGCAGATCAGTCGCTGCCTGCCGGCCGACGACGAGTGACGTGGCGAGATACGCGAAGGAGGCGTTTTCAATCGACCAGCGCACCGGCGGCGACGTCAGCACGAGCCGAACCCGCGACCGCGGATCGAGCCTTCCCGAAAGCACCGGTCGGCGCGATGAAAACAGCGGCTCGTTGCCGGCTGTGGCCGCAGATCCTGTGCGCAGCACGACGTTTGCCGTGCCGTCGCTCAATGCTTCCATGTCCTCGCCCGGACGGGGCTGGAACGAGCCCGCGCCGGTCTCGATGCGAGTTATGAAGCCGCGCATGATTCGGCAGCCTTCTTCGAACGCGAGCCACGGGTTGCGTTCGCGCCACGCGCGCGAATTCGGCTGTTGGACGTGGCCGTGACGAATGCGCAGGGCCGCGACCCGACCGGGATAGCCGTTCAACCGGCTCATCGCCAGCAGGGCGTGCACCAGGCCCAGCCGCAGGCCCGCGTCGACCGGCGCCGCACGCAGGCCGATCTCGAGCCGGCTGATCAACGCCTCCAGAGCCACCAGGGTGCGCGGCGTGAACAGCGCGAGTAGCTCGTCCGCGAGAGTCGCGCCCCCGTCGGGCACGGGGAAACGGGCGCGCAGTGCGGCGTAGGCCGGCGGGTGGGGCCCGACTTCAGCGGAGCGCACGAGGTCCTCGTGATCGACCGGCGCAACGCGGGGCTCGCCGGGTTTGCCCTGGTCGCGACAGAAAGCGCAGCGGAAGATCTTGCGGTCGGGCGCGGTTGCGCCAATCTCCCACAGGAACTCATCAACGATTACTGGGCGGCCGCACGTCGGACAGCGCGACGCGAACATCTGCTCGAGCACGCGCCGGAACTCACCGTCGCCGCGCGGGAGAGTCGCGAGCGTGGCCAGGCCGGCGTCGAAATGACGCAGGTCAGGTGGCCGAAGCACGACCTCAGCGAGCAGGCGTGTCAGGGCCGTCGACTCGCACACGTAGACGCGGCGCAGCGCGCTGATGGCATTGCGTGCGATCCAGCCGCCGCGGCCGTGGATGTCAATGACGATATCGCCCGGCGCGCTGCGCGCGGCGAGTGCCGCTGAGACGACGTTATCCGGCGGCGGCGGCGCGAACCGTTCGAAGGCGGGCAGCAACGGTCCTGCGTCGGGCCGGATGAGTGACGAGAGGGGGTCCGCCATCGCCTCGGAGTCTATCTACGCGGCGGGGTGCGCTCGATGCCCAGTTCGTTGCTAGCAGGCGGAGGATGCGCCGACCCGACTGAATATGCGCCGATCCGACTAGGACGGGCGCCTTCATGGTCGCAAGCGTTCGGGAATAGGCGCGTAAGCGACGAGTAAGGCCAGACACGCAGACTCCCCGGCCATGGCACCGATCGCAGCTCCAACTCTTTCATTCCGCCGACGTTCGCGTGGGCTGAACGCGTCACCGGTCGCGACGGATGGCAACCCGGTTACGAGCTGCTCGCGTTCGGCATGTACGCCAAACGCGCCAGATCTCTCGCGCGGGGTACGCAAACGCGACTCGAGGAACTATCCGGCGTTGACCAGGGTCGGATTTCCAGGTTGGAGCATGGGCTATCACCAACGACGCGAGTCGAACACCTGGTGCATATCGCGGCTGCGCTCGGCTGCGCCTTACCGCTGGGGTTCTGCCCGCACGAGCACTGGTGCCAATGGCAGCCCGCCCCCGCTCCGCCTCCACCGAGAGACTAACTGGAGGAGTGGCGCGACGCCGAAGACCGCCTGAACGCCACTGATGGGGAGCCAACCGGACCTGGTCAGCGCGACGCTGGCCCAGACGTCTGGTCGGATCGAGACATATCTAATCGGGTCGGCACATGCACCTGCGGACAGAGGGCCGAAGCCAGGGGCGGCGAGGGCTATTCCTCGGAGCCGTCGGACTCTTCGACCGGCTCCTCTTCGACGAATGCCTCGTCCTCGGTCACATCGGCCGGGATGACGCGACCGATGTCCTGGATCTCGTCGTCGTCCTCGTCCTCCTCCAGCTCGTCCTCGAGCTCCATCTCCTCGCGCACGAGGGTGCCCTTGGTGTAGGGCCGGAGGTCGGAGACCTTGGCGGCGGTCGGGAATGACACCTTGCCGTAGTTGGCCGGGTCCTGGTAGGTCTCGCGGATGATGATGCGCACGTCCTGCTCGCCCAGGCTGGTCACGCCGGCGGTGTACTTGTTGCCTTCGGCGATGAGCTTGAGCAGGCGCGCCGCCACGCGCGGCTCGACGAAGCCGATGGGCATGCCGTTCGATGCTGCAGCCAGGCGCGGGCCGTCGGCCGAAAGCTCGACGGAGTCACCCGGGTTGACCTGGGCCAGCTTCTTGGGATCGGCAAGGTCCACCAGGTGCGCGAAACCGGTCTTGCCGGTTTCCTCGACGAAGATCGAGACAGGCGCCTTTGAGCCCTTCTGCGCGGGCACGGTCTTCTTGCCCGCCTCGGCAAGGAGCATGCGCAGGCGGTTGATGTTGCGCTCGGCGACGCGGTTGGTGGGATCCAGCGCGAGAGCGGCCTGGTAGTGGTCGCGCGCCGTGGCGAGTTCGCCCAGCTCCCAGTACGACTTCGCGAGACGGTTCTCAGCCGCTGAATCGGGACCCAGGTCGAGGATGCGCCGGTTCAGGTCGCCAGCGGCTTCCCAGTCGGCGGCCGTGGCGGCGGCGATCGCCTGTTCAGTCAGCTGGCGCTTGAGACGGATCGCGTTGACGGCGGGCGTCGGCCCACCTTCGGTCATCGAGAAACTCATGGTCGGATGCAGTCCTTCGAAAGTTCGGGGAGTAGTGAGCGTACCACGCCGGCCGCGCCGACGGGCTCAGGCGTGATCGGTCACAGCGGCGAGGAACTCCTTGAGAGGAAGCGTATTCAGGACATTGCGCGGCTCGAGCCACGCGCGGCGAGCCTGTGACACTCCCCAGTCGAGATTGTCGAACTCACCCAAGTAGTGCGCGTCCGAATCGATAGTGAAGCGGTTACCCGCTTCCAGCGCTGCGCGGGCGCGGCGGTCGTCAAGGTCCAGCCGCTCGTCGCTGCCATTGACCTCGAGCGCGGTGCGCGTGTCGGCCGCTTCCCGGTAAAACGCCTCCCAGTCGAGATCCAGGTCGTCGCGAATGCCGATCTTGCGTCCGGATGGGTGGGTGATGATGTCGACATTGGGATTACGCAGCGCGACCCGATAGCGGCGCATGAGCTGTTCGCGCGGCTGGCGCCGGCCCACGTGGAGCGACGCCAGCACGACGTCGTAGCGCGCCAGCAGCTTGTCGTCGTAATCGAGCCGACCGTCGGGGGTGATCTCCAGCTCGCAGCCGTGCAGGAGCCGGAAGTCGGCGCCCTCCTTCGTCAGGGTTTCGTTGAGCTCACCGACTATCCGCCGCTGCCGATCCACCCGCTCAGGGCTCAATCCGTTGGCGATCGAGAGTGACTGGCTGTGGTCGGTCAACACCTGGTATTTGAGGCCGCGACTGCGAGCCTCGGCCGCCATGCGTTCGATGGTGTAGTGACCGTCCGACCAGTCCGAATGGGTGTGGCAATCGCCCTGGAGATCGTCGCGCGTCACCAGCGTGGGCAGCTGGCCCCTTAGGGCGGCCTCGATCTCGCCGCGGTCCTCACGCAGCGCGGGATCGATGTAGGGCATGCCCAGGAACTCGTAGACCTCCTGCTCGGTGGCGAAAGTGCGCTTCTCCGCGGGGTTTTCGAGCGAGGTGAAGCCATGTTCGGATAGCGACCAGCCCTGGTCGCGCGCCATCTCGCGCAGCCGGACATTGTGCTCCGCTGACCCGGTGAAATGGACGAGGTACGTGCCCGCCGCACCCGACGGCATGGTCATAAGGTCGACCTGCGGGCCGTGCATCATCTGGAGGGTGGTTCGGGTCGTGCCGCCGCTCGCGCGCTCGACCCACGGCAGACTCTCGACGCGTCGGATCACCGCCTGCGGATCGTCGCTCTCGACCAGGATGTCGATGTCGGCGATGGTCTCGCGCCGGCGGCGCCAGGAACCGGCCGGCGTCACCGATAGAACGCCGCGCTCGCCGCTGAGCGAGCGCACGACGCGATTGACCGCGTCCTGGGCAATACCCAGTCGGACGCGCTTGGGCGGCCGCTTGCGCAGGTCGGCGAGGGCCGCGAGCAATCGCTGCTCGGTCTTGGCGGTCATGCCCTTCAGCTCGCGCAGGAGCCCACTGCCGGCCGCGGCCTCGAGCTGGTCAAGCGTCGAGATGTTGGCCTGGCGCCACAGCTCGCCCACCGTGCGCGGCCCCAGGCCCGGCACTTGGAGCAGCGTGACCACGCTCGGCGGCACGTCCGCGCGCAAACGTTCGTAGTAGCGCAGACGGCCAGTGTCAGCGAGCTCCGCGAGCTTCTCGTCGATCGCCTTGCCCACGCCCGCCAGGCGCGGCGGAGCGCCTTCGCGATAGGCGCGAACGATGTCCACCGGCGAGTGGGCAATGTTGTCCGCCGCGCGGCGATAGGCGCCCGTCTTGAATGCCACCTCGCCCTGGATCTCGAGCATATCGCCGATCTCGTAGAAGATCCGGGCCAGCTCTTCGTTGCCAAGCGTCGCGACATCATCGCCGCCAGAGGCGCGCGGCCGCTCTTCGTAAGGCGGGTCATCCCAGCCGCGCGTCAACTCCTCGCTGAGCGCCGGTGCCTGTGAGTCGGCTTCCGTCCGAGTGGGCATATCGAAGCGCTTTGGGCGCGGTGGCGCTGAGCGCCGGGCGGCAGGGCTCACGGCGCCAGCCTAGCGGAGGCGGACCACGAGATCAGCCGTATCATCGGCCGCGATGGACGATCCGACCAAGCAGGTGCAGCTGTCGGTCATCGGCTCGGGCTACGTGGGCCTGGTCACCGCAACTTGCCTGGCCGGCATGGGCCACATTGTTCGCTGCGTCGAGCGTGACCGGACTCGCTTGACCAGTCTGATCGGCGGAGTGGTGCCTTTCCGCGAACCCGGCCTCGACGACGCATTTGCAACCGCGCTGTCGAGCGGCAGACTGACCCTGACCGATGAGCAGGCCGCGATTCACGGCACCGAGGCGGTGCTGGTGGCTGTCGGCACTCTCGACACCGCTGGGGATTGGACGGGCGACCAGGTCGAGGCAGCCGTGATGGCGGTGGCTCTCGACGACCTGGCGCCACGCACGATCATCGTCCGCAGCACACTGTTGCCCGGCACTACCGCGCGGCTCCAGCGCCGTGTGAACCAGATCGACCCGCGCGTTGAACTTGCGCTCAATCCTGAATTCACGCGCCAGGGCTCGGCGGTGCGCGATTTCTACGCCCCCGACCGAATCGTTGTAGGCATCACGCGAGCGCCAACCGAGAGCCACGCAGCGGCGCTCTTGGCCCGTGTTTACGGATCGCTCGGCGCGCGACTGCTGGTGACCGACGCAGCCTCGGCCGAACTGATCAAGGTTGGCGCGAACGCTTTCCTGGCCCTGAAAATCGGCTACGCCAACGAGATTGCCCGCATCGCGGCCGAGATCGGCGCAGATGTTGGAGCCGTTGCTGACGCGATTGGCCTCGACCGTCGCATCGGACGCGACTTCCTATCTCCCGGGCCTGGGTTCGGCGGTTCCTGCCTGCCGTCGCAGTCGCGCGCGCTGCCCCTTCTCGCGGCCGAGCATGGCGTGGCTGCGCCCATCCTCGCGGCGATTGACCACTCCAACCAGATCCACGCCCGGTGGGTTGTCGATCAGCTCGAACGGGCCGTCGGTCCTCTGGCCGGTGTGTCGATCGCAGTGCTCGGACTGACGTTCAAGTCAGGCACCGACGATTTGCGCGAGTCGCGGTCGGTGGCGATCGTCCAACTGCTGCACGAACGCGGCGCCAGCGTCGCGGTGCACGACCCGCTGGCCATGTCGGCCGGGGTGGCCCAACTCGCCCGCGACGGCGTTGAGGTGCGCGGCTCAACCGATGTCCTGGCGGCCCTGAACGGCGCCCGAGCGGTAGTCGTCGCAACGGAGTGGCCGCTCTATCGCAGCATCGACTGGATGGCCGCGCGAGCAAGAATGGCCGGCGAAGTCATCTTTGACCTGCGCCAGGTAGTCGACATCGAGGCCGCCGCCCAGGCCGGATTGACCGTCTTCGTCCACGGAATGCCGGTCATCGCCAATCGAACATCGCCGATCGTCGCCGACGCCCTCTGATTCGAACTGCATCAATGACGTCCGAAGACGGACCCGTTCGGGTCCTGATCATCCACCCGCGCGATCCGGCAGCGCCGACGATCGGCGGCATTCAGACGTTCTTGCGCGACTTCATTCGCTACGCGCCAGCCGACTTCGAGATCACGTTCGCCGGGACGACGCGCGATCGCGAGGCCCGACCTATCGGCCGACGCGTCACGGTATCGATCGACGGCCGACAACTCTCGATGCTGGCGTTGGCGCCGGCCGGTGGGTTGCCACGTGACCCGGTTGGGCTGATCGCCGTTGGCCTGGCGCAGGTCCGCCTGCGCGTCGCAATGTTGCGTGGCCGCACGGTGCTGCAAATCCACCGGCCGTTTCGACCGGTGTACCTGACGGGCCATCGCGGACCGCGGGTGCAGTTCGTCCACGTCGACATCCGCGACTGGCCCGGCCCGGCGGCATGGGGCCAGATGCGCGGTCTGTACCGCGAGTTCTCGGATCGGGCACTGCGCGCGATGGCGCGGGTCTTCGTCGTCAACGAACCGGGCGTCAATATCCTGCGGGCCGACCACCCCTCGATGGCCGAGCGGATCGAGTTCCTGCCCGTGTGGTACGACCCGGCTACGTTCCGACCCGCAGCAGCAGGTGAGCGCGAACAGGCTCGCGCCACCCTGGGCATCGAGTTGGGACTGGACGCGGCGGCGGCCAACGACCGGCTGGTTCTGTTCGCCGGGCGGCTCGATGCCATCAAAAATCCCGACCTCGCCATCGACGCATTGGCCGAGATGGCGCATGACGGCGCCACCGGAGTGCGGTTGCTCATCGCCGGCGACGGCAGGCTGCGTGCAGAGCTCGAGGCGCGCGCTCGCACCCGCGCCGTTGGCGATCGCGTCCACTTCCTCGGCGACGTGCCGCGCGGCCGGTTAGCGGCGATGATGCGCGCAGTGGATGTGCTGCTGTTGACGTCGCGCTCCGAGGGCGGTGGACCGCGCGTCGTGCTCGAGGCATTGGCCAGCGGCCTGCCCGTGGTTGCGACCCCGGTGGGCGAGGTGCGGCGTACCGTCGCGCACATGGTCGGGGGCTGGCTGATCGAAGAGCACTCGCCGCTCGCCACGGCAGCCGGTTTGCGGTGGGTGCTCGATCAACCCACGGGGCAATTGAGTTCCGCCGCAATCGAAGCTGCCCGGCCCTATACCGCCGAGCGCGTGCTCGTCCGCGTGTACGACACGTATCGGGACCTGCTTCGCGAGGCCAGATGAGCGACGCGCGCGCGCCGGACCTATTCATCATTGGGGCGCCCAAATCGGGCACGACCTCGCTGTACGAATACCTTGCCGGTCACCCGCAGGTCTTCATGTCCGCGCTGAAGGAGCCCTTCTACCTCTGTCCTGACGTGCGCATGGGACTGCACCCCCGACTTGAGTACCCGGCCGACGAGGAGCGCTACCTGCGGCTCTTCGCTGGTGCAGGCGATGCCCAGCGCGTGGGCGAGGCAACGACCCGCTACCTGGTGTCGGAAGAGGCCCCGCGGTTGGTGCGTGATCTGGCACCGAAGCCCTTCGTCGTCGTGTCATTGCGCGAGCCGGTGGCGATGCTGCAGGCGCTCCACAACGAGCGCGTCGCGAACGGTAACGAGGACATCGTGGATTTCGAGCAGGCGATCAATGCCGACGGCGATCGGCGGCTTGGCCGCACGCTGCCGCCTGGCGCGAACGCGCTGGGCGCGGCGTACCGCGACAACGCCCGGTATGCCGATCTGCTCGAACGCTGGTTCGGCGTGGTGGGTCGGGACCGGGTCCATGTGATCGTCTTCGACGATCTGGCCGCCGATCCCGCCGCCGCCTTTCGTAAGTTGCTCACATTCCTCGAGGTAGACGCCAACTATCAACCACCGTCCTTCGCGGTTCATAACCCGCGTCATCGGCCACGCCGGCTGGTCCGCGCAATCGTCGAGTCAAGTCCGGGCAGGCTGCTCACCAAGCGGCTCGCCACAGCGGTTATCGGCGAGGATCGCCGGGCGCGGCTCGCCCAGCGCTTCCGCCAGGGGCGTTTCTCTCGACAGGTTGTTGCAGTGCAGCCGGTGTCTGCCAGCCTGCGCCGGATGCTCGAAGCGGATCTGGCGCCCGACGTCGCGCGCCTGAGCAATCTTCTCGGGCGCGACCTGAGCCACCTGTGGCATGGCCGGCCAGCGCAACGACCGGACTCGTGATGGGCGGGCTGCCGTGGCGGCGCCGATTGCGCCAGCTCGCGTCGAATCTGCCACTGATCGGCTGGCGCTGGGATGCCGTGGCAAGCCGGCGCTGGCTGTTCGCATTGCTCCCCCCGGGATCCGAGGGCGCCGAGATCGGCGTGTGGCAAGGCGATTTCAGCGCGGCCATTCTGGCCGCCGTACGCCCCCGACGACTGCACCTGATCGATCCGTGGCGCAGCGCGGCCGACGCCGCGCACGCCGGCGCGTTATTCGACCGGCCGCAGGCCGCAATGGACACCATCGCCGACGAAGTCGCCGCACGCTTCGCGCCGGATATCGCCCAAGGGCGCGTGGTGGTACACCGTGCAACGTCGAGCGCGACGGCCCACGTGCTGCCTGATGCGAGCCTGGACTGGGTATACGTCGACGGCGACCACGCGTACGAAGCTGTACGAAATGACATCGAGCTCTTTGCTCGAAAGCTCCGCCCCGGCGGAATATTGGCCGGTGACGACTACCGCGCCCGGGGCATGTATGGCGGCGGGGTCAAGCGGGCCGTGGACGAGGTTCTCGCGTCGGGCGCGCTGCAGTTAGTGGCACGGCGCGGTCGACAGTTCGTGCTGCTCAAGCCACCGGCTGCTTAATTCCAGCGCTGGCAAGCGCCGTGCGCCAAGCCTCGATCGTTTTCGTCGGGGCACGTTGCCACGGCATCGGTCATGCCTTCCAGCCCGCCCCCAGAAGGAGCACCTGGCGCGGCCGAAGCGCGCGCCCGGCACTGCTGTTGACCGCGTCAACGACGAGGCCGCTCGTCGCGTAGACGCGCGACCAATCGATAGCCGCGTGGCCCACGAGCGCGACGACCACGTCGCTGCCGCCAATCACATCGTCGACTGGCTTCGAGGCGTGCGCCGCCCCGGTCGCATCGCTGAATCGTGCGACGTGGGGGTCGTGATAGGTCACGGTTGCGCCCCGGCGGACGAGCTCAGCGACGAGGTCTGCGGCCGGCGCATTACGGGCATCGCCCACGTTGGCCTTGAAAGCTACGCCCAGCACGCCGACTGTGGCACCTTTCAGCGGCAGGCCACGGTCGTTGAGCGCATCGACAACCAGATCAGCCACGTGCAGCGGCATTGCCGCGTTGATGTCACCCGCCAGCTCGATGAAACGGTCGGTCAGCCCGAATTGGCGCGCGCGCCAGGCCAGGTAATAGGGATCGACTGGGATGCAGTGGCCGCCCACGCCTGGTCCCGGGTGGAAGGGCATGAAGCCAAAGGGCTTCGTGGCCGCGGCATCGATCACTTCCCAAACGTCCAGCCCCATTCGCTCCGAAAGTAGCGCCAACTGGTTGACCAGCGCGATATTGACATTGCGAAAGACGTTCTCGAGGAGCTTCGCCATCTCCGCGGCGTCGGCCGACGACAGCTCGGTCACGGGGCCACCCAGGAGCCGCAGCAGCGCCGCCGCGCGCGCGGTATCGGCCGGTGTGAGTCCACCCACGACGCGCGGCAGCGCCACCGACGCGTGGCCGGCCTCGCCCGGACTGATCCGTTCGGGCGCAAAGGCGAGGCCGAAATCGGAACCAGCGCGAAGACCGGACTGCTCGAGCTGCTCTCGAAAGGGCCCGGCCGTGGCACCCGGCCAGGTCGTCGATTGGAGCACCACGAGCTGGCCGCGCCGGAGGGAGCGGCTGATGGTCGCAGCGCTGTCGAGCACGGCGCTGAGATCGGGCTCACGCGCGGCGTTGATGGGGGTCGCGACGCACACGAAGACCACGTCGGCGTCGGCCAGGCCGTCCTCGCCCGGAGCGCGCAGTTCCAGGCCGTTGCGGAGATAGGCCTTGAGTCGGTCGTCCGCGACATCGTCCACCGGCGAGTGGCCGGCACGCAGCTGGGCCAGTCGCCCGGCATCAGAGTCGAAGCCCACGACCATCAAGCCCGCGTCCATGAACGCCAGCCCCAGGGGCAGGCCCACGTAGCCGAGGCCGATGATCGCGACGCGTTGGTCCACAGGCTGGTCCATCGGTGCGGAGACTAGGCGGCTTCGAGCGACACGTCGTCACGCGGGAGGCGCCACGACCGGCCGACCTGCTCTAGCGCTCGAAGAGGAAGCTGCGGTATCGCTCCAGATCGCTGTCGACCACGTCCGGCCTTTGCCGGTCTAGGCGAGACCCCACCCCCCGAGTAGCGCCTTGAACGCCTCGGCCTGCATGTCGTACACCTTGACCCACTCCTTCTCGGGCAGATGATGCGGCCGGCTGGGCGTGCGGTTCGCATCGACGACGTAGATGAGCCCGGTCGGCTCATCACGCAGGATGTCGAGCTCGCCATAGTCCATCTGCATTTGAGCGGCAAAGCGCAGGAACAATTCCTGCTCAGCCTTGGAAAAGAGCTCATCGGGGGTGCGTGGCACTGAGATCCGCGTGCCTGAAAACCATTCCGGCTCAGGCCGCCACTTCTCATATGCCATCGCCAGGCGGTTGCCCGCCACCACCGCGCGCATCTGGTGGATCTGACCGTCGAGGCGACAGTCGACGAGCCGCTGGTAGACGAAGCCGGGCCGCGCGCGCGCGAGTGGCCCTAAAAGGATTCTGCCCCCTTGGCGGCCGTTCGCCTGCGGCTTTTCGACGAGTTGGCTTTGCGTCGTCAGCGGATCGATCGTCAGCGGATAGCCCGCGACCTGCGCCCACACTGCATCCACCCGGCCCTTGGAGATGTCGCGGCAATTGACGTTGATCGCATTCGCCGGCAAGCGGGCGGCCTGGCGCGAGGACAGCCACGTCTGCGTCTCCCAGGCGATGGACGGCTCCGCGGAGTGTGGCGCGAAGCCGGCGCGCAGGCCCAGTCGAGTCATGATCTGGTAGATGGGCGCGATGGGCTGCGGCCGGTGCGGCCAGAAATTGAGCGTTGGCGCGCCGGCCGGCATGCGCGCGTTGTGGCGCGCGGCGCCACGCGTGGCCTTCAGCCAGCGCCGGCCATTGCGAACTGTGATCCAGCCGCGGTACGGATCCGGGATGAACGCGATGGGCGATCCAACTGCCACGGCGGTGAGTCTAGGGATACAGGCTCGGGAAGCGCGCCGCGTGGTTCGGGTGATAGCCCGACGCGGCGTCCAGCGCATCGAGCAGCTTGCGCGTGCCGCCGATGCCGAACTTGTTGGCTACGTAGTAGTTGTGCAGGCCCTGGTAGAACGCAGTCGCGCCGACGTGCGTCTTGTAAGCCTGCAGGTACTGGTAACCCTGGTAATAGATGGCCGGGACGTAGCACGAGCCGGGGCTGGTGTAGATCGTCCGATCAAGCCTGCTATTGGGACACCTGCTGGACGTCCACGAGTTGCCCGCCACCTGGCGCGACAGGAACTCGGCCAGGGACTCGTCGGCGAACGGCTCCAGCGCCTGATCGTTGCCGACCGTCGAGTAGAACCACTCGTGTGCCATCTCGTGCACGACCTCGTACGCGAGCAGGCTGCCGGCATTCTTGGGGATCCAGAACAGGTTGGGCGATTCCATGCCGTACCACGGGCCGACCTCGGCGATGTTGACGTAGTTGGCCGGGAAATCGCCCACGTTGTTGGTGTAGAAGTTGTAGGCGCTGACCGCCCAATTGAGGACGTTGGTCGAGCTGAGCGTGCGGTAGTAGAAGGTGATCGTCGTGCCGCCGGTCGTGCGCGACGC
>JBDTUR010000049.1:0-12275 GCA_040007635.1 Chloroflexota bacterium | reverse complement strand
ACAGACGCCATCAGAGAGGCCTTCGCGGACCAGGCCGACTTCGCGCTCCAGAAGAAGCCCAACGGCACCGGCGACGCGCTCGTGGCAGCCGTCACCGCGCTGCCCAAGGATGTGGCGGAGATCGTTGTGCTCAGCGGTGACGTGCCGCTGATCGAGGCGGCGTCAGTCGGTCACATGCTCGAAGCGCGCCGCGAACACGCCGCGCCCATGGCCGCGGCGGTCGTGGAGATGGATGACCCCACCGGCTACGGCCGCGTCCAGATCGGGTCGTGCGGCACGATCAGGCGCATCGTCGAAGAGAAGGACGCGAACGCGCGCCAACGCGACAACCACGTCATCAACGCCGGGCTCTACGCCTTCGATGTCGCGTGGTTGCGCGCCGCCCTACCAAGACTTACAAAGTCACCCGCTACGGGCGAGCTCTATCTCACCCAGCTGGTCGAGCTGGCGGCCGCCGACAACAGCCCAGCGATCGCGGTCGACCAACCAGCCGAGTCGGATTGGGAATCCGAGCTCGCGGGCATCAATGACAGGGCCGACCTGGCCGAGATGCAGCTCTACCTGCAGTACACCATCCTGCAGCGCCTCATGGAGGATGGCGTCACGCTGCACGACCCGGGTTCCATGACCATCGAGGCGACGGTGGAGATCGCTGCGGACGTAACGATCGAGTCGAACGTCATCCTTCGTGGCGCGACCAAGATCGGCCGCGACACGGTCATCAAGGCGGGCAGCCAGCTGATCGACGCGACAGTGGGGGAGCGGTGCCAGATCTGGGCCAGCGTGATCGAGCAGTCGGAAATCGGCAACGACGTCAAGCTCGGGCCGTTCGCCCATCTGCGCGGTGGCTGCCTGGTTGGCGACGGCGCGGAAATCGGCAACTTCGCCGAGCAGAAGAACACGCGCTTTGGCGCCGGCTCCAAGCAACATCACTTCTCATACCTGGGCGACGCCGAGGTGGGCAAGCGAGTGAACATCGGCGCGGGGACGATCACCGCCAACTACGACGGCGAGCGCAAGCACAAGACCGTCATCGGCGATGGCGCGTTCATCGGCAGCGACACGATCCTGCGCGCGCCGCTCACCGTGGGGGAGGGCGCGTACACGGGCGCCGGATCCGTTGTCACCAGGGACGTACCGCCAGGCAAGCTCGCGGTGGGCGTGCCGGCGCGGATCCGGGAGCGCCTGCCCCGCAAGGGCTGACCCATGGAAATCGTGATCATTGCGCTGCTCATCCTGCTCAACGCGCTGTTCGTTGCCGCCGAGTTCTCGCTCGTCCGCGTCCGCCGCACGCGCATCGAACAGCTCGTCGAGGAGGGCAATCGTGGCGCGCGACGCGTCGAGCGCCTGGTGTCGCAGCCGGGTCGCTTCCTCGCGACCATCCAGATCGGCCTGACTTTCGTCGGCTTCCTCGCCGCGACGTTCGCCGGCGCGAGCCTCGTGGACGGCGTCGCCGAGGTGCTGCGCGGGATCATTCCGGGTCAGGCGGAGCTGATCGCGCTGCTGCTTGTCACCGCCCTCGTGAGCCTGTTCACGATCCTTTTCGGCGAGTTGGTGCCCAAGGCCATTGCCTACGCCCACGCCGAGCGGCTGGCGTTCATCTTTGCCGTGCCGATCGACGTCCTGGGTCGCGTGTTGGCACCGCTCGTCTGGTTGATGACCTCGCTCACGCAGGTCATCACGCGGCTCTTCGGCGTGCCCGACAAGCAACAGGACCAGGTGACCACCGAGGAGCTGATGATCCTCGTCGAGCGCGGCTCCGAGCAGGGCACGATCGAGGCCGAGGAGCAGCAGATGATCGGCGCGGTGCTCGAGCTGGCCGAGCAGCACGTGCACGAGGTGATGGTGCCACGCATTGATATGGCGGCGCTGCCTGTAACCGCGACGCTCGACGAGATGATCTCAACCATCGTAAAGGAAGGCCACTCGCGCATCCCGGTCTACGAGGGGTCGGTCGACAAGATCATCGGCATTCTCTACGCCAAGGACCTGCTGCCGTTGCTCAAGGGCGGCCGCCAACCTGACTTGCGCAAGATCGTCCGGCCGCCCTTGTTCGTCCCTGAATCAATCTTGATCGATGACCTGCTCCATCAGCTCCAGCGCCAGAAAGTGCACATCGCCATCGTGCTTGACGAGTACGGCGGCACCGCCGGTCTCGTCACTATCGAGGACCTGATCGAAGAGATCGTGGGCGAGATCCAGGATGAGTACGACGTCGAGGAGCCCATGCTCGAGCCGCTCGATGACGACCGGGCCAGGCTCGACGGCCGGGCGAGCGTCGACGACCTGACGAATCATTTCGGGATAGAGCTCGATGATGCTGACAGGGAGCAATACGACACGGTAGGTGGCCTCGTGTTCCATGAGTTCGGCGGCGTGCCCCGCGTGGGTGACACGGTCGAAGTCGAGGGGCTGACCTTGACTGTCGAATCGACCGATGGCCGGCGGGTGGGCAAGGTCCTGGTCGTTCGCAGGCAGCCGGTTGGCGCTGACGAAGCCGACCAACCGGAGACCTCGTAAGGGCAGTCAGGCGCTGATCGCCGACACCACTATCAGGCGCAATCGTTCCAGCGCTTCTTGACCGACGACGCCCGCTGATTCGATCTTCTCAAGGGCCGCGTCACGCTCGCGCCGCGCTCGGTCGCGCGTGTACTCGCGCGCGCCGCAGCGCTCGATGATGGCGCGCGCCTCTTCGATCGTCGCGCCCTCCGCATCGGTTAATGCAAGGATCTCGCGCAAGCGCTGCTGATCGGCTGCGGGCGCGCGCTCGAGCGCATAGATGACAGGCAGGGTCTTCTTGTGCTTGGCCAGGTCGGAGGGCTCTTTGCCGGTCGTCTGCTCGTCGCCCCAGATGCCCAGCAGGTCATCGTTGAGCTGGAAAGCGATGCCCAATGACCAGCCGAAGCCGCGATAGGCATCGATCACCGCCTGATCATCGGTGGCCAGCATCGCGCCCGCCTGGACGGACGCGGCGATGAGCGCGGCCGTCTTGCGGCCGATCATGTCAAAGTAGAAGTCGACCGACAGGTGCTCGTCGTGCTCGGCGCTCCAGATGTCCATGAATTGGCCTTCGCACAGCGCGAGGCACGTCTCGTCGTAGATGCGCATCAGCGCCAGGACCTTCGAGTCGCTGAAGCCGAGCTCACTCAGCCGGTGCAGCGCCATGCGCGACAGGGTGAACAGCGTGTCACCGGCGTTGATCGCCTGGGCGACGCCGTAGACCGTCCAGAGCGTCGCGCGATGGCGCCGCTCCACGTCGCGATCCTCGATGTCGTCATGGACGAGGCTGAAGTTGTGGCCCAGCTCCACGGCCGCCGCACCAGGCAGCGCCGCGCGGTGGTCACCGGTGAGCGACTCGTACGCGAGCAGGCCCAGCAGCGGGCGCAGCCGCTTGCCGCGGGTGTGCGCCTGGCTCTCTTCATCGAGTCCGAGGTGGTAGCGCACCATCTCGTACAGGGGGCCCGTGTGCTCGTCCTGCGCGAGCCGGATCACTCCGAGTATCTCGGTTTCCGTGTCGACAATGAGACCGTCCAGGTCGGGCGATTTGAGCACGGGCGGAGGATAGTGCGTGTCCGTTGGGCCACTCATGAAATACATGATACATGCCGGTAACAAGTATGTCTGGGACGCCCCGCGCGCAAGCCCATCTCGCGTAGGCTTGACGCGTGCCGGTGCCGCGGATCTACCACACCGAAGCGATCGTCCTGTCCCGCTTCGAGTTGGGCGAGGCCGACCGCGTCCTGACCCTGCTCACGCCGCACGACGGCAAGCTCAAGGCGATTGCCAAGGGCGTTCGCCGGCCGCGCAGCCGCCTGGGTGGAGCGGTTGAGCCCTTTGCCGAGCTATATCTCGTGTTGGCGCGCGGGCGAACGTTCGACGTCATCACATCGGCCAGCGTGGCCCATCCCTGGCTATCGCTGAGGGAGCGGCTCGAGTCGACCGCGACCGCGTGGTACCTGGCCGAGCTGGCCGAGCGCGCCGTCGAGGAGCGCGCCTTCGCTTACCCGGTATACGCATTGATCAAACGCGCCTACCAACTGCTCGATGATGGCATGGCGCCGAGCCGGGTTGCGCGTTGGTTCGAGTACGGCTTGGCCGACGCCCTGGGCATGCGGCCCGAGGTGGAGCGCTGCGTTGAGTGCGATCGCCCGCTCGAGCCGGATGAAGACTTCCGCTGGGTACCGACCCTGGGCGGGACGCTGTGCGCAAACCACCCCACTCCCGCGACCGAAGTAGCGCCGCTTTCGCTGGCCGCGCTCAAATTGCTCCGCGCCTACCGTCGGCTCGACATCGAGGCCATTGCCGGGCTGCGCCTGCCGGTCGCGGTTGAGGCGGAGGTCGAGGTGGCGCTGCGCCGCTTCATCCGCGCAGTGCTGGAACGCGAGGCGCGTTCCCTGGCGTTTCTCGACGAGGTCCGCGCGCGCCGCGCCCGCGTGGCGATTCCCGTGGAAGTGGCCGCGCGCGAGGTACTTCCTACCGGCTAGCGAGTCAGTCATGATGGCCGCAGCCGTGTAGGGTTTCTTGAAATCTAGTAAGTGGAGGGTTGGTTTGATGCTGCGCAGTCGTTTCCTCGCCGCGCTGGGCTTCGCGCTGGTGGTCGGTACCTTCGTTGCCGCGCCGGTGACGGCGGCTACGCCGATCATCGCGTGCAGCGGCACGTGCGGGGGCTACGTCACGTATGACGCCAACGGGGGTCCCTACGGCGCGATCTGCAAGTACGAGACGGGCAGCTATGACCTTGACTGGATCAAGGTCAGCCCACCCAAGATGTTCGGTCCGTATGCGACCAATACCAAGGTCCAGTGGAAGTTCAATATCCTGCGTTCGACCAACTTCGGCGGCTCTTACACGGGCATCTACAACAGCTCGTGGCAGAACGGCATGGCCTGGACCGGCGGCGCTGCAAATAACTTCACTGCCCGGACCTGGTATGCATCCGACCCCAACCCGATGGGCTATTTCAAGGTGCGCATCCTGCTGCGCTGGAAGAACGCTGGGGGCAACACGGTCGGCAATGCCAAGGTCGAGTACGACTACTACCAGGGCAAGTGGAATGGCAACACCGATCAGCGCGACGACCACTGCATCCAGGACTGGTAGGACTCGAGTCAGGTTTGGTAGCGACAGGGCCTGGCCGGCAACGGTCGGGCCCTTTTAGTTGGGGGTCACGGTTCATGCGAGAATCGCGGTCCTGCGATCGGCCATGCCACGCGCCGGCGCCAACGGAGAATTCCCTTTGACACTTGCCTCTGACCCAGGGCCGTCGGTCGCCAGCCTCGACACGATCGTGTCACTCGCCAAACGGCGCGGCTTCGTCTTTCCCTCGTCCGAGATCTACGGCGGCATCAACGCGGTGTGGGATTACGGCCCACTGGGCGTCGAGCTCAAGAACAACGTCAAGCGCGCCTGGTGGCGCGCGATGATCCAGGAGCGTGACGACATCGTCGGCCTGGACGCGGGCATCCTGATGCACCCGCAGGTCTGGGTGACCAGCGGCCACGTCGCGTCGTTCAGCGACCCGTTGGTCGAGTGCGCGGAAAACAGCCATCGTTTCCGGCTCGATGAGCTGCCCGGCACTGACGACCTGACTGAAACCGATAAGCGCGACCCGGGCATCGTCGAGCGGCTCAACCTGCGCTGCCCCACCGACGGATCGAAGCTCGGCCCGCCGCGGCGCTTCAACCTGATGTTCAGGACGTTCATGGGCCCAGTCGAGGAAGACGCCGCCGTGATCTACCTGCGGCCCGAGACGGCGCAGGGCTCGTACGTGAACTTCAAGAACGTCCAGCAGTCGACGCGCAAGAAGCTGCCGTTCGGCATCGCCCAGATCGGCAAGAGCTTTCGCAACGAGATCTCGCCGGGCAACTTCGTATTCCGGATGCGCGAGTTCGAGCAGATGGAGATGCAGTACTTCGTCCCGCCTGCGGACGCCGCGCGCATCTTCGAGGAGTGGCTGCCGCGCCGTTGGGATTGGTATAAGAGCTACGGCGTGACCGAGTCGCGGCTGCGCTTCCGCGAGCATGCGCCCGATGAGTTGGCGCACTACGCCAAGAAGGCGATCGACGTCGAATACCGCTTCCCATTTGGCTGGAAGGAGCTCGAGGGCATCCACAACCGCGGCGACTGGGACCTGTCGCGTCACCAGAAGGAAAGCGGCCAGAACCTGGAGTACTTCGACCCGGTCACGAACGAGAGCTTCATCCCGTGGATCGTCGAGACCGCCGGCGGCCCGGACCGCGCCGCGTTCACCTTCCTGATCGACGCCTACCGCGAGGAGGAAGTGCGCGGTGAGACGCGCGTCTCGCTGGCGCTCCACCCACAATTGGCGCCGTACAAGGTGGCCGTGCTGCCGCTACTCAAAAAGCGGCCGGAGATCGTCGATCTGTGCCAGAAACTGGTCGGGGACCTGCGCAAGGACGTCATGGCCGTCTACGACGACACGGCGTCCATCGGCAAGCTGTACCGCCGCCAGGACGAGATCGGCACGCCGTGGTGCGTCACCGTCGACGTCGAATCGCTCGAGGACGGCGCGGTCACGGTGCGGGACCGCGACTCGATGACCCAGGAGCGCGTGCCCGTTGAAGGCGTGAAGCGACTCATCCTCGATCGGCTGGCGGAGTCGCTCCCCGTCTGAGTCTCTAGGCCCGGGTTGCGACCGCTGAGGCAGCGCTGACGGTTTCGCCCGCCGGCGGGGTCGCAGGCAGAGCGCCGGACACATAGGCGTCGATTGCCGCAGCAGCCCGCTTGCCATCGCCCATCGCCAGGATGACTGTCGCGGCGCCGCGCACGATGTCGCCGCCGGCGAACACGCCGGGCAGTGAAGTCATGCCCGCACCATCAACTTCGATGTAGCCCCACTGGTTGACTTTCAGGCCGACCGCGGCGGTCGTCAGGATGGGGTTGCTGCGCGTGCCGATCGCCACGACGACCATGTCGCACTCGATCACGAACTCTGAGCCCGGCACCGGCACCGGTCGGCGGCGACCGGACGCGTCGGGCTCGCCCAGCTCCATGCGTACGCAGCGGAGCCCGGTGACCCAGCCGTTCTCGCCGATGACCTCGACTGGCGCCACCAGCATCTCGAACGCGATACCTTCCTGTTGAGCGTGATGGACCTCCTCGCGCCGCGCCGGGATCTCGTCCATCCCGCGCCGATACACGATCGTCGCCGCGGCCGCGCCCAGGCGTTGCGCCGTGCGCACTGCGTCCATGGCGACGTTGCCACCGCCCACGACCGCGACCCGCTGGCCGTGCAGCACCGGCGTGTCCGCGTCGGCGCGGTACGCGCCCATGAGGTTGACGCGCGTCAGGTATTCGTTGGCCGAATAGACGCCTTTGAGATTCTCGCCTGGGATGTCCATGAACACCGGCAGTCCTGCGCCCACGGCAATGAAGATGGCGTCGAACTGGGCGCGCAGCTCATCGAGCGTGTATGTCTTGCCGATGATCGCATTTGGCTCGATCTTGACGCCCATCTGCTCAAGGCGCGTGACCTCGTCGTGGACGATGTCCTTGGGCAGCCGGAACTCGGGGATGCCGTAGATCAGCACGCCGCCGGCGGCGTGGAACGCCTCGAATACGGTCACCGTGTGACCGCGCTTGGCGAGCTCGCCCGCGGCGGTCAGACCGGCGGGGCCGGAGCCGACGATGGCGACGCTCTTGCCGCTCGAGGCGGGCAGGGCCGGTGCGCTGTCGCGATGGTGGTTGGCCCAGTCGGCGACGAAACGCTCGAGGTAGCCGATTGCGACCGCGTCGCCCTTCTTGCCCCGCAGGCAGACCGCCTCACACTGGGACTCCTGCGGACAGACCCGACCGGTCACGCACGGCAGGGCGTTGTCGTCGAGCAGCGAATCAGCCGCGGCGCGCATGTCGCCGCGCGCCAGGAGGTCGATGAAGCGCGGGATATTGACGCCTACCGGGCAACCGGTAATGCACACCGGGTTCTTGCACTGCAAGCAGCGCTCGGCCTCGAGCATCGCCAGGTGTTCGGGCAGGCCCAGGTTGACCTCTTCGAAGTTGCGCGCTCGTGCCTGCGCATCCTGCTCGGGCATCAACTGGCGCAGGATGGTCATCCGCTCTTTGGGCGACACGGGGGCGCGCTCGCCGATGGGGTGGATAAGTCGGTCCTCGATGGGCACGACGGGCTCGTCCGCCGCCGGGGGAGTGGCCTGGTCGCTCATCGCGCGGCTCCAGCTCGTGTCGCAGCCGCGGCTTGGACTTCGGCAATGCTGGGTCCAAGCTGGCAATGGCGCTTCTCGAGCGCGACCTTCTCAAAATCGCGGTACGGGCTGAGCCGGTCGGACAGCAGCGCGAAATCGACCTCGTGCGCGTCGAACTCCGGTCCGTCGACACACGCGTAGAGCGTCTTGCCACCCACGCTGACCCGGCAGCCGCCGCACATGCCGGTGCCGTCGATCATGATCGGGTTGAGTGACACCACCGTGGGGATCGCGCTGGGTCGGGTCATCTCCGCGACCGCGCGCATCATCGGCACAGGGCCGACGGCGTACACGACGTCGATGGGTCCATCTGCAATGACTTCGGCCAACGCCTGGGTGACGAAGCCCGGCCGTCCGTATGACCCGTCGTCGGTGCAGGTGATGACCTCGCCGTAGCGGCTCAGCTCCTCTTCGAGGATGACCCACTCGCGCGAGCGTCCGCCAATGATGCTCGTGACGCGAACGCCGTTGCGCGACAGTCCCTGGACCAGCGGCAGCATGACCGCCGTTCCCACGCCGCCACCAACGCATACCGCGCGGCCGTGTTCGAGCAGCTCGGTCGCTTGGCCGAGTGGCCCTACAACGTCGCGAATGGCCTCGCCCGGTTGGAGCGAGACGAGATCCTCGGTGCTCTTGCCAACGGCCTGGATGATGAGCGTGATCGTGCCCGCTTCCGCGTCGGCGTCCGCGATCGTCAGTGGGATTCGCTCCGCGCCCTCCGCCGCGCGAACGATGACGAACTGGCCTGCCTGGCGAATCTGCGCGATGCGCGGTGCTTCGATGACGAGGCGCGTGACATTAGGTGATAGCTGGGATTTCCCGACGATCGGGTGCATCTGTCCTCCAACTCGCAGCTCGGACAAATACATAGTGGGTGGGTGAGCCTTTCGGCCGACATATCGGCGTGGCCCTATTCGGCGGGCCAAATGTCACTCCGCAATGTGCCGCCCGGTCCAGCGACCGCGTAAAGAGCGCTCAGCTGGCGGCGGCCGCGGGCGCCGTGTCGGCGGTCTTGCCCTTGGGCCAGTAGAGCTCCTTCTTGACGTGGAACTCGGGGAAGCCGGCGTTCATCAGCAGCCCCTCGACGTTGAGGATCATGTCCGGGTTGCCGCAGATGTAGACGACCGTCTTCTCCGGCTTGAGATGCAGGTCCTTGCACACGTCGAGCACGACGCCTTCGACGCGACCGGTACGGCCCTCCCAGCCGGCGTTACGTGGGTCAGACGGACGCGAGATCGTGGGCACGTACGTCAGGGGATAGGTCTGGTCGCGCTGCCAGTCTTCGAGCAAATCGCGGTAGCCCAGCTCGTCGGCGTAGGACGAGCCGTTGACGAGCACCGTGCGCCGCTTGTCGCCCTTGATGAGGCCCTGGCGCATCATCGCGATGAACGGCGCGATGCCGGTGCCGGTCGACACAAATAGGTGCGTCCGATGATCGTTGGGCTCGACCAGGAAGCGACCCTTGGGACCGATCATCCGCATCGGGTGGTCCATTGGCAGGCGCCAGAGCAGCGTCGTGAAGCGCAGGACGGGCACGAGGCGCACGTAGAACTCGTAGCCCTCGCTGCCCGCAACCTCGGGCGGCGACGCCACCGAGTACGGCCGCTGGACGATCTTGCCGTCGGTGTAGACGCCGATCGTCATGTACTGGCCGGGGTCGAAATGGGTGGGCTCGCCTTCGAAGCGCACCCAGAAGGTAGCCAGCTCCGGCGTGTGATCCACCCGGGCGATCAGTCGGGCGTTGTACTGCTCATTCTCATACTCGATTACGCGCGAGTCGTCGTCGTGGTGTGTCATGCGTCGCGCATGGTACGCGGCTTCAACTCGGCGCCCCGTCGTCGTCGGGGACGTCGAGATTCAGCGCGTGCAGGACCCTGTGCAGCACGGGGGCGAGCACTACCCCCGCAGCACCGATGATCACGACGCCGCTCAGGATGGCGTAGATGCCCGCGAACACTTTTGCGGTGTCGTCCGTGAGTTTGTCCACCGGACCCATCCCGCCGGCAATCATGGCCGCGTTGAGGAATGCGTCGACGGGCTTGAGGTGCGCGAAAAACGCATAGCCCGCGACGCCAACGGCCAGCCACACGAAGAGAATCCCCAGGGTGAGCAGAAAGTGCTTCGCCAGGCGCACCAAGAAAGCGCGCCGCGGGAGCATGGGTTTGCCGTAGTTCTCGTACATCCCACGCGGATGCTGTCACACCGCGCGGCGGGCGTCTCGGTGTTTGCGCCGCTCCCAGCCCACGGCACGGTCCCCGGTTGCACCGGCTCATGGCGATTTATTCGTCCGGGGACTGTTATCCGATAAGAAAGGGCGCGTTGGAGGGTGCGACCTTCGGCACCCACCGACGCGCACGCTTGAACGCGGGCCGCGCGGCCGCGAAGAGTGCCGGTACTGGTCCCGATCTCCGGTTACGAGTCCCTCCGGGAATAATCCGCCACCAATGGTTTTGGCGATGGGCGACGGGCGACGGGCCACGCGTGCCGCCCGGCCCGTTCGTTACCCGCGCGTACAATCCGCCGACATACACAAACCGCCTGATCGGCGCTTCCTAAGCCCCTGAGGTTTCTCGATGACCCAGACGTCTCAGCCTGTTGCCGCCCGCGCGCATCGCGCGGCCAAGCGCTACATCTATGCCTTCGGCGGCGGCCGCGCGGAGGGCGACGCACAAATGCGCGACCAGCTCGGCGGTAAGGGCGCGGGCCTCGCCGAGATGACCAATGCCGGTCTGCCGGTGCCGCCAGGTTTCACCATCACGACCGAGGCGTGCAACGACTACTTCGCCGCGGGCGAGAAGCTGCCCGACGGCCTGTGGGAGGACGTTCTCGCTGCCGTTGCCCAGGTCGAGGAGGAGACGGGCAAGAGTCTTGGCAACGCGTCGAATCCGCTGCTCGTGAGCGTCCGCTCCGGCGCGAAGTTCTCGATGCCCGGCATGATGGACACGGTCCTCAACCTGGGTCTCAACACCGAAACGCTGCAAGGCCTAGTCGCATTGACGGGTAACGAGCGCTTCGGTTGGGACTCGTATCGGCGCTTCATCCAGATGTTTGGGCGCATCGTCATGGGCGTTGACGGCGAGAAGTTCGAGCACGCGCTGCAGGCTGCGAAGGACGCCCGCGGAGTAAAGCAGGACACCGACCTTGACGCGGACGCACTGCGCGAGCTGGTGGGCACATTCCTGCGGGTGGTCAAAGAGTCAACCGGCCGGGATTTTCCGACCGACCCACAGGAGCAACTTGACCTGGCCATCAAGGCCGTCTTCGCGTCGTGGTTCGGCAAGCGCGCCCACGACTATCGCGAGTACAACCACATCGCCCACGACCTGGGCACCGCGGTCAATGTCGTGACGATGGTCTTCGGCAACATGGGCGACGACTCGGGCACGGGCGTCGCCTTCACGCGCGACCCCAACACCGGCGAGAAGGTGCTCTTTGGCGAGTACCTGACTAACGCCCAGGGCGAGGACGTCGTCGCCGGCATCCGCACGCCACAGCCGATTTCACACATGAAGCAGGAGCTGCCCGAGGCGTACGCCGAGTTCGAGCGGATTGGCCAGCGCCTCGAGAAGCACTACAAGGACGTCCAGGACCTCGAGTTCACGATTGAGCGCGGCCGCTTGTACATGCTCCAGACGCGATCCGCGAAGCGGACGGCGGCTGCGGCCGTGCAGATTGCGGCGGACCTTGTCACCGAGGGGATCATCACCGAGCGCGAGGCGCTGTCACGCATCGAGCCGGCGCACGTCGACCAGCTTTTGCGCGACCAGTTCGATCCTGCCGCGAAGACTTCCGCGAAGAAGCTCACGGCCGGCCTCAACGCCTCGCCCGGTGCGGCGGTGGGCAAGGCCGTGTTTGACGCAGACCGCGCAGCGGCGATGGCCGCCAAGGGCGAGAAGGTCATCCTAGTGCGCATCGAGACATCGCCCGACGACTTCCACGGCATGGCCGCGGCACAGGGCGTCCTCACGGCCCGCGGCGGCGCCACGTCGCACGCCGCGGTGGTCGCGCGCCAGATTGGCAAGCCGTGCGTCGCGGGTTGCGCGGCTCTGATCATCG
>JBDTUR010000048.1:0-12518 GCA_040007635.1 Chloroflexota bacterium | reverse complement strand
TAACGGCGAGAACGAGCGTTTGCGGGATCAGCGTGAGGAGCGTCTTGGCCAGCCCGGCGCTGATGAGCAGCACCAGGGCACCAGCCAGCGCGCCAGCCGGCTGGCCCAGAATGCCCAGTGCGCTGCGGTCATTTACCGGGGAGCGGTAGCGCAGCCACAGGGCGGCGGCGAAGGATCCGACCGCGCCCGCCGCGATGACCGGCTGGAGGACACCCAGAGACAGCAGCTGGACGATCCACGGCAACGGGTCGCCCGCGGTTCGCAGCCCAGCGCCGAAAATGGGCAAGACCTGCACGATCAGGTGTGCACCGCTGAATGACACGGCGGATGCGACGCCAAATGTCGCGCCATCGAGCACGTCGTTGAATCTCTTCCAGCGCAGAAGGAGCAGCGGCCCGGCGATCATCAGTACGCCCTCGACGATCGGCAGGCCCACGGCCGAGATGAGTGTGTCCGCGATGTCCGCGCGACCGAAGCCCGTTGACGCGGACACGCCGCCCACCAACGAGCCGTAGAGGATGCCCGCGAGCGCGCCCCACAACATGGTCGCGCCCAGCGTTGTGAGTGGCTCATCCTCGTAGATGTCTACGTCCCACAGGTAGAGCACCATCAGGAGCGGCACCAGCACAGCCGATGCTGCGAGCGCGATGGCGTAGAACCCGATCAATGCGAGCCCGACCATGATCGCCACGCCCGCTCCAAAGGCCAGGCGGAAGGAGCGCATGTCGGCCCGCGGCAGCTGCGGGAAGAGCGTGCTCACGAGCGCGACCGCGTTGACCCGCTCATCCGGCGCAGCCGCGAACCGGCGACTGTCCTCCTTGACCGACTCCGCGGCGTACTCGTCGGTCAGCGGATCACCGCAGCGGATGCAGAACTTGAGGCGCGGCACCTCGTTGCCGCACTGGCTGCACTTGATCAGGTCCGCCATCTCGCCGCTCAGCGCAGGTAGGTCTCGCCGCCCTCATCACACACGGTGAACAGCGCGTGCTTCTCGCGGGCGTATCCGGCAACGTGCAGCCGGCCGGTGACGTGCTTGGGGCAGACGAAGACCCAGGTTCGATGCGGCTGGCCGGGCTGGGCCGGGCCCTCGTCGGGCAGAGGCTGGCTGTCGGCGCTGATCGTGTCGGCCAGGCCCGTGAACTTGCCCGTCGCTGCCGCGATCGCGGAGGACCGCTGATCTTCAGTCTCGCTCGAATACGGGTAACTCTGGGACACGTTGGAGGTCAAGTCGGTAACCCCGTATGAGAGCCTCGATCAAGGGATTGGCCAGCCGCGCAGGTCGTTGAGCGCGGCGCGACCGGCCGCCCGGAGTATACCCGGCCCCAGTCCGGATCTGAGGCGGCGCACGGTCGCCACGGCTCATGCGCGCAGCGCATCAGATACCGCCGATTCTCAGCGTGACATTCCCCGACAGAGGCGGGCCAAAACGGCTTCGCGCAAGGTTTTGATGACCGGTGAGCCGCTACCCGCATCAGCCGCGCCGGACCCGCATCAGCCCCGACGCACGCGGCTCATGAACGCGGCATAGTCGGCGTAACGCGCCAAGCGGACGCGACCTGACAGCGGGGTATCCATAAGCCAGCGCTTCGATCGATTGAAGGGATCGACCAGCGCGATTGCCCGATTGCTCACCGGCGAACGACCTTCTACCGCTACCAGGGATCCCAGTTCCTTGGCGCTGCTTGGAAACGATTGACGAAGCAACTCGCGATTTGCCCCAATTCGGTCAATCGCAGCTTGCGTTGCAAGAACCAGGAGCACCCCCAGCGATCGGCGCGGTAGCCAGCCCTGCCTGCGCGCGGCATCGATCGCACCGCGCTCGTACCACGTCAGCTGGCGCAGCGTCTGGCCAGTGTCGGCCAGCTCGGTCTTGACTTCGATCACCAGGAGTGTTTCGTCGCCCGGCCGAAAGGCGAGGATGTCGATCCAACCATGCGAGTTTCCGTTGAGCAATTCGACTTCGGTCAGCGTCGTCCAGCCAAGGCGTCTCAAGCGACGCGCGACATATGCCACGCAGCGTGCATGGCCGGCATCGCGCTGACGCCCGCGATCCGCGATGAAGGGCGCTCGCAGATCAAGCGCAGCACGGACTCCGAGCGCATCGAAGATCGTTGCCGCCGTCGCGAAGGTCAGATCCGCCAGGAGGGCGCGCTCAATACGGCTGATCGTTGACTGGGCCAGGTTGGTGCGGTCTCCCAAATCGCGCTGCGACCAGCCCCAATGCCTCGCGCACGTCGCGCACTGTGCGCGCGACATCGATAAGGAAGGCCTTCCCAGTGACAGACATGCGGCCATTGATAGCCAATGCCACTCACCGTCTGCTTATCGCGCACTTAACGGCTGATGCGCACACCGGATAACGAAGCGGCGTATGTCTGCCCGAACAGGTCTTCCAGGCGGCGAATCGGAGCCTCACGCGCGAGGAATTGGCCTCAGCGCAAGCGCTGTGCGCATCAGGCGCCCACACTCAAACTGGGGCGCGCTCCTCGGCGACATTGAGCGCCAGCCAACGGTCGGCTTCGGCGATCGACCAGCCCTTGCGCGCCGCGTAGTCCGCGAGCTGGTCGGCGCCCATCCGGCCCAGGCCAAAGTAGTGCGCGTCGGGATGCCAGAAGTACAGGCCACTAACGCTGGCGCCGGGCACCATCGCCATCGACTCGGTCAGGTGGATACCCGCGTTCTTGCCCGCATCGAGCAGGCGAAAGATCGTTCGTTTCTCCGTGTGGTCGGGCTGCGCGGGATAGCCCGGCGCGGGGCGGATGCCCTGGTATGCCTCGCCTATGAGTCCGTCGTTGTCAAGCTTTTCGTCGCGCGCGTAACCCCAGAGATCACGCCGGACCTTGGCATGGAGCCACTCGGTCGCTGCCTCCGCGAGGCGGTCGGCGAGCGAGGTCAGCAAAATCGCGCTGTAGTCGTCGTTCTTGTCGGTGAAGAGCTTCTTGGCCTCCTCGAGCCCGCCGCCGGAAGTGACAGCGAAGCCACCGATGTAGTCGCGGACGCCCGATTCGACCGGTGCGCTGAAATCGGCCAGGGCCAGATTCGGCCGACTGTCCGGCTTGGCCATTTGCTGGCGGAGGGTGTGCAGTCGGTCGAGCTCGGTGGTGCGCTCGTCGTCGGTGAAGAGGACGATGTCGTCGTCATTCGAAGAGTTGGCCGGCCAGAAGCCAACCGCGGCACTGGCGTGCAGCAGTTTCTCGTTGACAGCACGGTCAAGCAGATGCTGAGCGTCGTCGAACAGGGCGCGCGCGGCTTCGCCGCGCTTCTCGTCGCGCAGGATCTCCGGGTAGTGGCCAGGCAGCTCCCAGGCGGCGAAGAACGGTGTCCAGTCGATGAAGTTGACGAGCGCGTCGAGCGGGATCTCGCCCAGCGATTGCGCGCCAAGGAACGTTGGCTTTGTTGGCGTGGCCTTGTCCCAATCGAGCTGGAGTCGATTGGCGCGCGCCGCTTCGATCGTGAGCCGCTTGACCTTGTCGTCGCGCTCGCTGAACTGGCGTCGCAGCTCCGCGTAGGACTCGCGCGTCTGCGTGACGAACCCATCGCGCTGCTTGGGATCAAGCAACGAGCGGACCACGCCTACCGCTCGGGACGCGTCGACGACGTGCACCACGGGGCCGCTGTACACCGGCTCGAGCTTGACCGCGGTATGGGCGCGCGACGTGGTCGCACCGCCGATCAACAGCGGCAGCGTCATGCCTTCGCGCTCCATCTCCGTCGCCACGGTGCGCATCTCTTCGAGCGATGGCGTGATGAGACCCGATAGGCCGATGAAGTCCGCGTCCACTTCGCGCGCGGTCTCGAGGATCTTGGGCCACGGGACCATCACGCCGAGATCGATCACGCGGTAGCCGTTGCAGCCCAGGACCACGCCAACGATGTTCTTGCCGATGTCGTGCACGTCGCCCTTGACCGTGGCCATCACGACTGTGCCGGCGACGCGCTGGCCGTGGCCGTTGCCTGTCCTGCCGGCTGCCAAATCGGCTGCCTTTTCGGCCTCGATGAACGGCACCAGGTAGGCGACGGCCTGCTTCATGACGCGTGCGCTCTTGACGACCTGCGGGAGGAACATGCGGCCACTGCCAAAGAGATCGCCTACCGCGTCCATGCCCGCCATGAGCGGTCCCTCGATCACATCAAGTGGCCGCGCGGCGGCGGCCCGTGCCTCTTCTGTGTCGTCGACGATGTAATCGGCAATGCCCTGGATCAGGGCATGACGTAGGCGCTCGTTGACGGGCGCCTCGCGCCAGGTCATGTCGCGGCCGCCGACCACAGCACCGCCCGCACCACCGCTATTCGTGATCTCCGTGGCAAGCTCGAGCATGCGCTCGGTCGCGTCGGGTCGGCGGTTGAGAACCAGGTCCTCCGCAGCCTCGCGCAGCCGCGGCTCGATTTCGTCATACACCGGCAGCGCGCCGGCGTTGACGATGCCCATGTCCATGCCGGCCTTGACCGCGTGATACAGGAAGACGGAGTGGATCGCCTCGCGCACAGCGTCATTGCCGCGGAATGAGAAGGACACGTTGGACACGCCGCCGCTGACCAGCGTGCCGGGCAACTCCCTCTTGATTCGCCGGACTGCGTCGAGATAGGCGACGCCGTAACCGGCGTGCTCCTCGATGCCGGTGCCAATGGCAAAGATGTTGGGATCGAGGATGACGTCAGTCGGATCGAAGCCCGCCTGCTCGATCAGCAGCTGGCGCGCCCTCTTGCCGATGTCGACTTTTCGTTCGACCGTGTCGGCCTGACCCTGCTCGTCGAACGCCATCACGATCACGGCCGCGCCGTAACGCCGCGCGAGGCGCGCCTGGCGCAGGAACTCGGCCTCGCCTTCTTTGAGGGAGAGAGAGTTGACGACGGGCCGGCCCTGCACGTGCTTCAGGCCCTCTTCGATCACGCTCCACTTGGATGAGTCGATGACGGTGGGCACCTTCGCGATGTCCGGCTCGACCGCGATGAGATCGAGGAAGCGCGCCATGGCCGCCTCCGAGTCGAGCAGCGCCTCGTCCATGTTGATGTCGATGAGCTGCGCGCCGGCGTCGACCTGTTGGCGGGCGACGGCGACCGCGTCTTCCATGCGGCCTTCCTTGATGAGCCGCGCAAAAGCCCGCGAGCCGGTGACGTTGGTCCGCTCGCCGACGTTGGCGAAGAGCGAGTCCGGACCGATGTCGAGCGGCTCGAGCCCTGACAGGCGCGTCCGTGGCTCCACGACCGGCACGACGCGTGGCGCAATCCCAGAGACCGCGGCTGCGATGGCGCGCGTGTGCTCAGGCGTCGTGCCGCAGCACGATCCGACAAGGTTCAACCCGCCTTCGGACGCGAGCTGGCCCAGTACCGCGGCGGTCTCGGGCAGGTCGTCGTGGAAACCGCCAAAGCCATCCGGCAGCCCGGCGTTGGGATAGGTCACGACGGCAACGTCGGCGATCCGGGCAAGTTCAGCGACGTAGGGCCGCAGCATTCGCGCGCCCAGGGCGCAGTTGAGGCCGACTGCCAACGGTCGGGCATGCCGAATTGAATCCCAGAACGCCCCAACGGTCTGGCCGGAAAGGGTCCTACCCGATTGATCGGTGATCGTCCCGCTCACGATGACCGGCAGGCGGAAGCCCAGCTCGTCGAACAGCGTCTCGACCGCGAAGATCGCCGCCTTGCCATTGAGCGTGTCAAAGATGGTCTCGATCAGCAGGATGTCCGTGCCACCCGCGACCAGGCCGCGCGCCGCCTCGTGGTACGCGGCGACAAGCTCATCCCACGTCACGTTGCGTGCGCCGGGATCGTTGACGTCGGGCGAGATCGATGCTGTCTTGGTCGTTGGGCCCAACGAGCCGGCCACGAAGCGCGGCTTGTCTGGGTTCTTCGCCGTTGCCTCGTCCGCCGCCTCCCGGGCGAGCGCCGCCGCGGTGCGGTTGATCTCCTCGACGTATGGCTCGAGGGCGTAATCGGCCATCGAGATCCGCGTGCCATTGAAGGTGTTCGTGCTGATCACGTCGGCCCCGGCGTCGAGGTATTGCATGTGAATGGCGCGAACGATGTCCGGCCGCACCAGGTTGAGCGTCTCGTTCGCGCCCCGGAGATCGCGCGGGTGATCCTTGAAGAGTTCCCCGCGGAAGCCCGCCTCGTCCAGGCTGTGCGCTTGGATGAGCGTGCCCATCGCGCCGTCGAGCACCAGGATGCGCTCGCGCAGCAGCCCGGGCAGGCGCTCAATGCGCCGTGCGCGTGCCTCGCCGAGCTTGATTCCGTCCATCGTTCAAGGAGTTTATGGTCTCGACCGATGCATGACCCTCTCAGCCCCGACCCGACCGACCTCCTGGAAGACTGGCGCCAGCGTGTTCTGGCCGACCTCGAGCAGGTCAATCGCTGCCGCGAGGTGGCGGATCCAGCCGACTTCTACGCTCCGGTGAAAGACCGCTTCCGGATGGACCCGCGGCGCACCGACGACGCGACGCTCAACGTCCTGATGACGTTGGCCCAGCCTGACGACGTGTGGCTCGACGTCGGCGCGGGCGGCGGCCGGTATGCGTTGCCACTGGCGCTCAGCGTCCGCCAGGTCGTGGCCGTCGACCCGTCCGAGTCAATGCTGAGCGCGCTGCGTGAGGACGCGGCCGCGAACGGCCTCACGAACGTCATGACGATTGACGCGCGCTGGCCGATTGACGCGCCACCCAGCGGTGACGTGGCACTGATGGCGCACGTCGGCTACGACATCGAGCACATCGGGCCGTTCATCGATCAACTCGAGTCGCAATCACGCCGGTTGTGTGTTTCGGTCATGGGCGAGTCATCGATGCAGACGACCGCAACGCTTTTCTGGCAACAGATCCACGGTGAGCAGCGCGTCAGGCTGCCGGCGCTGCCAGAGTTCCTCGTCCTCCTCCTCGCTCGCGGCCGCCTCCCAGAGGTGACGCTCGTCGATCGCACGCCCCCGACTTTCGCGTCGCTCGACGAAGCCCATGCCATGGCCCGTCGCCAACTGTGGCTCGACGAGGGGAGCGTCAAGGATCTCGAGCTCAAGCGCCTCGTTGACAAGACCGCCACCGAGCGCGCTGGCCACTTCGCCTTCGATTGGATGCCAACCAAGATCGGCATCGTCAGCTGGTCGCGCGGCTGAGGTGCGTGGCGCGCGGCCCCAGAACCGAGCGCGAAGCTAGCTCGTACAGTCTCTGGACCGATGAATAGGAGATCGACCGGCTACCACCGCGCGGCCGCCCTGATGGGGCAGCTGCTCGCCCTGGCAATCATCGTCGCCGGGTGCTCGGCCAACGGCGACTCGGGAGGCACGCCAAATGTGCCCGTCCCCTCCGCCGCTCAGGGCTCGCCCAACGCGTCAGTGCCGGTGGTGCCGACTCAGCCATGGGCATCAACCACACCCGCGACGTCGGCTCCTACCCTGGTGCCCACGGCCGTACCGCCGCAATACGCGTGGCTCGCGACAGATCTGCGCGACGTGCGGACGGGCGAAACCATCCATCCGGCAGACCTGCTGGGCAAACTCGTCGTCATCGAGCCGATGGCGGCGTGGTGCTCCAATTGCCGGGCCCAGCAGGACGAGGTCCGTTCCGCGCTGGCGAACATCAACAGCGCCAATCTCGTCTACGTCAGTCTCGATGTGGATCCCAACGAGACGGAATCTGACCTTGCTCGATATGCCGACGATCGCGGCTACGCATGGCACTTCGCGGTCGCATCGCGCGAACTCGCGCGCGCATTGGCCGCAACCTTCGGCGACGTCGTGCTCTCGCCGCCGTCGACACCCAAGATCGTGATCAAACCGGATGGCACGGCCGACGTCAGCTATGGCATCAAGAGCGCCGCGGACCTGGAGGCCGAGCTCATCGCTCTGCTGCCCTAGGTGGAAGCCTTGGCCGCTTCGTTTGTTCTAGGTTTTGCCAGCGCGGCCAGCCCGTGTCTGCTGCCTCTGTACCCCGCCTTTCTGGCCATGCTCGCGGGGCGCCGCGAACAGGCCGGCAGCGCTCGGGCAACGGCGCTATTCGGCCTCACCGTTGTGCTCGGCGTGATCACTGCGCTGATCGCTGTCGGCGCCGCGGTCACGGCCGTCTCCGTATCACTCGGCAGCCTGCTCGTCTACATCGTGCCACTGACCACGGTCATCCTGCTGATCTTGGGCGTGGTCATGCTGCTGGGCATCAACCCATTTGCTCGTGTGCAGACCATTGGTGTCCCCATCATCCGCCGTCCGCTGGCCCAGGCGTACGTTTATGGGCTCGTCTTCGGCCCGGTCGCTCTGCCTTGTGCTGGACCCTTTGTCATAGCCCTGCTGGCCATCTCTATCGGGCTGGCCGAAACGGCGACGCGGTTGCTTGGATTTGTCGCTTTTGGCCTTGGCTTCGGGCTGCCACTCATAGGGCTCTCGCTCGTCGGTGCGGTTCGCGCCCGGCAGGTGGCTGGCGTGTTGGCCCGCTATCACGGACCGCTCATGCGTATCAGCGGCGCACTGCTCATTGGTGCCGCCTTCGCCGAGCCGTTGCGCGCGCTGCTCGAGGGTGGGTCGTTGTCGTTGTGACCTGACCCACTGCCCAACGGGACTCACCTCACTCGCAGGTCATCCTGTCACGGGCGGCTCGCCTGAGGGTTCAGCTGGCGCGACGGATGGGTCGCCCTCCTCTGAAAGGCGCATGCCGAACCAGGCCACGTCGCGCCACTGCCCAAGCTTGTAGCCGACGCGCTCGTACACCCCGATGCGGCGCATGCCAATCGCCTCGTGCAGCGCGACGCTCGCTGGGTTGGGCAGCGTAACTCCGGCGTAGACGTTGACGAAGCCCTGGCCGCGCAACCGCTCGAGCAGCTCGTCGTACAGCAGCAGGCCGATCCCGCGGCGCTGCCAGTGCATATCCACGTAGACGGAGATGTCGACCGACCAGCGGTAGGCTGCCCGCTCCCGATGCGGGCTGGCGTAGGCATAACCGACCACTCGGCCCGACTCATCCTCGGCAACCAGCCAGGGCATGCGGGCCAGCACCTTGCGCATGCGGTCGGCCATCTCATCGGCCGTCGGCGCCGACTCCTCGAATGAGATGAAGTTGCCCTCGACCGCCGGGCTGTAGATCTCCGCGACGCGCGCCGAATCGAGTTCCGCGTTCGCCAGACGGACGAGCATCAGTAGAGCGCGGTCTCGACGCCCCGATCGGGCGCGAGGACCTGGAACCCGGCGCTGATCCTGCGGCCCTCGGCAGCCAGCTCCTGGGGCGTGCCGGCAAGGATCGGGAAAGTCCCGTAGTGGATCGGCACAACAGATTTCACGCCGAGCAGCTGTGCCGCCCGCGCCGCGCCGACGGGACCCATGGTGAAGTGGCCGCCGATCGGTAGGAACGCGATATCGGGCGAATAGAGGTAACGGATGATCGCCATGTCGCCGAAGAGATCCGTGTCGCCCGCAAAGTAGACGCGTTTGCCGTCCTCCAGTTGGAGTACGAAGCCGACCGGCTCACCCAGGTATAGCGGCCCAGCGTCCGCCGCGGCCCGGCCACCCAAGGCCCCACTTGGCGTCGGCCAGTCACCCGCCGAGTGGTCGGCGTGGACCATGCTGACGCCGATGCCGCGGGCCTGGAGGGTTCCACCTTTGTTCATGCCGATGATCTCGACCCCGGCACCTTCGAGCTCTGTCTCGAGCCATAGCGACAGCTCATGTATGCACGGCCAGACGGGCTTGGTGCGCCGGGCGATCGTGAGTGCGTTGGCGTCACTCACGTGGCGTGGCTCGGAGCCCAGGTGATCGAAATGGCCGTGCGACACGAGCATGATGTCGCACTGCACGAGGTCGGCCGGGGAGCGGGGCGATGTGGGATTGCCCAACCACGGGTCGAACAGCACGACCTTGTCCCCCGGAGTGCGCAGCTCGACGGCTGAGTGGCCGAACCAAGTGAAGCGCGCATTCATCGACTCAGACCCTCTCGTATGCTCAACGCCGGATGTCGTCATTCTGGCGCCGCGCCTTCAAGGTGCAATACCGCCTGCTCGCCTGGTTCGACCCGGTCATCCGCGCGGTTTGGCACCGGTTCGGGATCGGCAACATACTCGAGCTGCGCGTGGCCGGCCGCGATGGCAAAGGGGAGCGGTCGCGCCTGGTGGGTTTGCTCCATGGCCGTGACGGCCTGTACCTGGGCCATCCCAATGGTGACGTGGGTTGGACGCGCGACCTGGAAGCCGCCGGCGAGGGAGTGTTGCGCTACCCCAATGGCGCGGAGTGGCAGTTCTCGGCCGCGCGGCTGCCCGCCGGCGACGAGCGCGAGCAGGCAATTCGCGCCACGGGCCAGCACCCCTTCCCGGGCAATCTGGTGTATCGGCTGGGGCGGAAGCAGGTGCGCGCCGCGGGCGTCTTCTTTGGGCTCCGGTCAAAGCCGTAACATCGGCGCAGCGTCACTTTCCGAAGGAGGGTTGAGGTGGATTTCCTGCCGGCGATATTTCTCGTTCTGCTGATCCTGTGCGCGATCGGTGCAGTTCTCGTCACGATGGTGCCGTCGCAGCGCGCGCACCAGCTGGAGCTGCAGAGTCGCCGCTTTGGCACGGACGCCAACGCGACCGAGATGAAGGTTCACTATCCATTCCGACGCACGCTCTTCGCCGGCGTGTTCGCCTTCTTTGTGCTGTGGGTGCTGTCCCTGGGCGTGATCATCGTGCCCGCCGGCTTTGTCGGCGTCGTCCGTTTCCTGGGCCAGGTCCAGCCCAACGTGCTGTACCCGGGCGCGAGCTGGGTCCTGCCTTTCGTCAACAACGTCGAAGAGGTCGACACCCGCGTTCAGCCGCACAACTTCCAGCAGTTGACGGCCGCCACCGCCGAAAACCTGCAGGTCAGCGTGACCGGCACAATGAACTACCACCTCGACGCCGCGTACGCCGGGCAGCTCATCCAGAACGTCGGCACGGACTTCGCCAGCAAGATCATCGATCCCGCCTTCAGCGACTACATCAAGCAGGTCACCCCGGCTTACTCGGCCGACAGCAACAGCCCGACCTTCATCCTCAACAAGCGCGACGAGATCCGCCAGCTGACCAAGGACCAGCTCAACATCAACCTGGCCCGGTACCACATCATCGTCGACGACATCTACCTCGTGGACATCGGCTACCCGCAGGCCTACAACGACGCCATCACCTCCAAGCAGGTCGAGCAGCAGAACGTCCAGCGCGAGCAGCAGATCCTCGAGCAGCGGCGCATCCAGGCGCAGCAGGTCGTTGTCACCGCGCAAGGCGCAGCTGACGCTCTGCGCGAGACGGCCGCCGGCCAAGCGGATGCCAATGCCTCGATCAACGGGTCGCTCACCGACGAGCTGATTCGCTGGCAGGCGATCCAGAAGCTGAACCCAAACGTCCAGATCATGCTGCTGCCGGAAGGCAACAGCTTCATCCTGCCGCTGCCGTCGCTTCAGCCGGTGACGCCTACACCGGCACCGTGACCCGCGCCGCCGGTGGAGCGGCATGAAGCTGCTGACGCGCGTCGTCGGGCCGGTCGCGACCAATCTCTACGTGCTCGGTGACGAATCGAGCGGTGAGGCAATCGCGATCGACACGGCGTCGCCGTGCGTCGAGTGGCTCACGGCAACGCTGGCGGAGCGCGGCTGGCGCCTGAAGCTCATCGTCAGCACGCACCGCCATTGGGATCACATCGGCGACAACGCGGCAGTGAGCGCGGCCACCGGTGCGCAGATCGCCGCGCACATCGCCGATCGCCACGGGCTGGTGGATCCACAGCCGATCATGGCGCCCTTCCCCATCCCGCCCAGCGTGCCCGCGATCGACCTCGCCGAGGGCTCAAAGATCCGTTTTGGCGATATCACGCTCGATGTGCTGCACACGCCCGGCCACACCGAAGGCTCGGTCTGCCTTCTCGCTTCGTCCGAGAAGCTCCTGCTCACCGGCGACACCTTGTTCGCAGGGAGCTGGGGGCGGACCGACCTGCCGGGTGGGTCGGACGATCAGATGGTCGATTCGCTCGGCCGACTCACCGACCTGACCGATGACCTCAAGGTGCTGCCCGGCCACGGCCGCCAGACGACGATGGCCGCCGAGCAGCCCTGGCTTTCCGAGGTCAGCCGAACCCGCCGCCTGCCGTTCTAAGGCGCGGTCCTCAGACAACCGAATGTATCAACCGGACGTATTCGGTCCAGCGTCTTGGGCCGAACTCCGATTCTTGTCTCACCTGGACCACCAGCGACCCAGCTGACACAACTTGCGGCCGTATCCCCAAACGCTGGACCTATTTGGACCATTTGACGCAATAGCGGGCTGGCCCCATGTCGCCGCCCGACTGGAACCCGCTGGCGGTGCGGCTGATGCGCACAGGGGATCAAAACCGGCCGATTCCAGGCACAAACCAGGGTCAAATCGGCCGTCAGCGGGCCTTTCCTTGGGGGAATTACCCGCAGCTGATGCGGTGCGCGCATCAAGCCCTCGCGATTGGGCCGCGCGGCCCTACATGGGCTTGCGCCAGGCCGTCGAGCGCTCCGCGATAGCGAATCCCACGCTTTCGTAGACGCGGACCGCGCCCGTGGGGTTGGTGGCGTCGACGCCCA
>JBDTUR010000047.1:0-12651 GCA_040007635.1 Chloroflexota bacterium | reverse complement strand
AGCGGATGACGGTGCCGTGCATCCAGGCTTCGCTGACCGCCGCGAGATCGATCGGATAGGCCGATTTGTGCAGGATCTCGAAGCCCTCGGCATAGGCCTGCATGAGGCCGTACTCGATGCCGTTGTGGACCATCTTCACGTAGTGGCCGCTGCCCGACGGGCCGCAGTGGACATAGCCACCATCGCTCGGCGCGAGCGCCTTGAAGATGGGCTCGAGTGGCTTCACCGCCGCGTCGTCGCCGCCGACCATGATCCCGTAGCCATTGACCATGCCCCAGATGCCGCCACTCACCCCGGCGTCGACGAAGTTGATGCCGCGCTCTTTCAGCAGCTCGTACCGCCGCTTGCTGTCCTTGAAATTCGCGTTGCCGCCGTCGACGATCGTGTCGCCAGGGGAAAGCAGCGTGGCGAACTCTTCCATCGTCTGCTCGGTCGCGTCGCCCGCGGGCACCATCAGCCACACGACTCTTGGCGCCGTGAGCATCCCGACCACTTCTTCCGGCGTGAAACCGCCCTCGAGCCCCTCGCCGATGATCTCGTCGGTCCTGTCGCGGCTCCGATTGAAGGCCACCACCCGAATACCGGCCTTATGCAGCCGGCGGGCCATGTTGCCGCCCATGCGACCCAGACCAGCGATGGCGAGCTCCACTTCTATTGCTCCTTCTTGATCGCCGCGATGAACACAGCCAGCCCCTGGTCGACGTCGCTGCCCAGGTCGATGCGCGCGACAGGCAGGTCATGCGCTTCGAGTGATGCGAAGTCGCCCGCTGCCTGCGCGTCAATGAGGGTGCCGAAGGACTCCTTCCAGCCGGGGATCGGCAGGTCTTCGGCGTGGGCGGCAGTCAGCTGGACGAAACAACCGATTGGCGTGCCGCCCTTGTGCAGCTGGCCGGTCGAGTGCAGGAAGCGAGGCCCGTACCCCACGGTCACGGCGCGTTTGGTCGCGTCCCTGAGCGCGTCAGCCGCTGCCCGCAGAGCGCGGTTGCGCGACTCGCTGGGGGCGATGTACGCCTGGATCGCGTAGTAGCCGTTGTCCTTGGCGCGCCCCAGGTGGCGATCGAGGCTGGCGGGATCGATCGCGGCGGGGAGGGTTACGGAGCCGGTGCGGCCGTACTGCTCGAGCACGCGCTTGGTGTTGTCCTTGGACTCGGTCACGTTGGGCTCATCGAATGGGTTGATTCCCAGGACGGCACCGACTATCGCGGTGGCGAATTCCCAGCGGAAGAACTCCGCGCCCAGGCCGCCGATGCCATCGCCCAGCGTCAGGTCGAGGACCGGATGGCCGGCTGCGGCCAACTTGTCGAGCGCGGCACTGGTTTCTGCCTGCCAGCCGGTGTCGGCGCCCGATGAGATACGCAGGAAGACGCGGTCGTCGCCGTATACGGTGGGCGCGCCCATGGTTTCGCCGTCAACCGGGACGAGGCCGACGCCGTGCTTGCCTGTGCTCTCCGCCACGAGCTGCTCGATCCACGCTCCCAGGCGCGCGACGCGCGGCTCGATGACGAGCGTCAGCTTGTCGCGGCCATGCTTGGCAAGCGTCCCCAGGGTGACGCCCAGCCACACGCCGGGGTTGTCGGCGCTGGGACTGCGCGTGTCCTGCGCCATCAGCGCAGCCGCGGCGAGCAGCGCGCGCAGGTCGAGGCCCATCAGCGCGCCCGGCACGAGGCCCACGTATGACAGCGCGCTGTACCTGCCGCCTACATCGGCCGGGTTAAGGAACACCTCGCGCAGCAGGTCGTGATGGGGGATGTGGTCCAGGCTGGGCGGTGGATCGGTGACGGCCGCAAAGTGCTGCGCGGCGGCATCCTGGGGGATGTCCGGGTGGATGTCGTCCTCGGCCTGCCAGAAGTGCGCCAGGAAGGCCAGCGTCTCCGTGGTGGTGCCGCTCTTACTGCTGATCAGGTACAGGGTCCGCGCCGGATCCGACCCGGCGGTCGCCGCGGCAACTGCCGCCGGGTCGGTCGAGTCCAGGATGCGCACGGGGATGGCCCCATCGCCTACTGGGAACGACGTTGCCAAAACGTCCGGGGCGAGCGACGAGCCACCCATGCCGCACACCAGGGCCGCGTCGAAGCCTTCGTCTCTGACGGCGCGGGCGAAGGCCGCAAGTTCCTCGACTTCATCATCGAAGTGCGTCGGCAGGTCGAGCCAGCCCAGGCGATTGGCGATCAGGGCGGCCACAGCTTCGTCGCTCGTCCAAACCGATGTGTCGCGCGCCCACATGCGGCCCGCCCAGTCTTCGTCGACGGCGCGGGCCAGCAGCTCCGCGACCGCCGTTTCGTGTACTGCGGTCAGCCGGCGTTCCTGGCCATAGGCGTCTTTCACGCGGCGATCAGCCGTGTGGCCGCGGCCACGATCGCGACGCTGTCGATACCTGCCTCCGCGAGCTCCTGCTCGGGCGTCGCCGAATCGGGCATGTGGCGTACCGCGAGCAATTCGCCCTTTACGCCGATGCCTGCCTCAGCGAGTGCGCTGAACACGGCCTCGCCCAGGCCCCCCTCGGGCCAGTGATCCTCCACGGTCAGGACGCGGCCCGTCTCCGTTGCGGCGGCGCGCAGGGTGGCCAAATCGAGTGGCTTGATCGAATACAGGTCGATGACCCGCGCGGCTGTCCCCTCTCCGGCGAGCGTCTCTGCGGCGGCCATCGCCTCAGCAACCGTGATGCCCGCGGCGACGATGGTCAGCGCATCTTGCTTGGATGAGCGCAGCACGCGACTGCCGCCCAGCTCGAAATCCTCGTCGGCCCCGTACATGACCGGCGTCGCTTGGCGGGTGGTGCGCATGTAGGTCACCCCGGGTGTGTCGGCCAGGTTGGCCAACAGCTTGGCAGTCTGATTGGCATCGCACGGATAGACAACGGTCGAACCGGAGATTGCGCGCATGCACGCGAGGTCCTCCAGGCCCATCTGCGACGGCCCGTCCTCGCCGATCGACACGCCGGCATGCGAGCCACACAGGCAGATGTTCGCGCGCGAGACCGCGGCCATGCGCGCGAAGTCATACGCACGCGTCAGGAACGCGGCGAAAGTGGCCGCGAACGGCTTCCAGCCGCGGACCTGCATGCCCACCGCGGCGCTCAGAAGCTGCTGCTCGGCGATGTACATCTGGAAGAAACGCTCGGGGATTTCTTTGCCGAAGGTTTCCGTGTAGGTCGAGTTACCCACTTCGCCGTCGAGCACGACGACCTTGGGATCCGCGCGGCCAATCGCCAGGAGCGCGTCGCCGTAGGCCTTGCGCGTCGCGACTTGGGTGCCCTTTTCGTAGCGGGGGAGGGCGAGCGGTCCATCTGCCCGAAAGGCGTGGGCAGTCGGTTTGCCTTCAGGCAGCTGGGGCTTGAGTCGGATGTTGCGCAGCCCGCCCAGCTCCTTGATCGCCTCAGCCTCGTCGGGCACGGGCTTACCGTGCGCGCCGTTCTTGTTTTCGACCGCGGCCACGCCCTTGCCCTTGACCGTCTTGGCGACGATGACCGTGGGCTTGCCGGTGGTCGCGATCGCTGTGGCGTAGGCCTGATCGACCGCGGCGACGTCGTGGCCGTCCACTTCGATCGCCTGCCAGCCGAACGCCCGGAAGCGGTCGCTATAGACGTCGAGGTCCCAGCCGTAGCGCGTGGGGCCCGTCTGGCCCAGCCGGTTGACGTCGATGATGGCGATCAGGTTGTCGAGCTTGTCGAACGACGCCTGGGCGGCGGCCTCCCAGATCGAGCCTTCGGCCATCTCGCCGTCGCCGCACAGCACCCAGACGCGGTAGGGCAGCTTGTCGAGCGACTTGGCGGCCATGGCGACGCCAACACCAATAGGCAGCCCCTGGCCCAATGACCCGGTGGCGACGTCGACGTACGGCAGCACAGGCGTGGGGTGGCCTTGCAGCCGACTACCCAGCCGGCGGTAGGTCTCGAACTCCTCTTCGCCGATCGCGCCGATCGCCAGGAGGATCGCGTAATACAGCGGCGACGCGTGGCCCTTGGAGAAGATCAGGTGGTCGTTGTTCGCGGCGTGCGGCGCATTGATGTCGTAGCGCAGGTATTTGCTGACGAGGACCGCCATCAACTCCGCGGCAGACATCGAGGAGGTTGGGTGGCCGGAGCCGGCTGCGCTGGATGAGCGCACCGAATCGACCCTTAGTTGCTGTGCCAGCTCCTGCCAGGCGTGACGGTCCGCTGCTGTCTCGGTCATCGGCTGTGCCTAGGCTAGCGGCTCAACCTTCGAGCGGGGTTAAGCGTACATATCATGCCCGCGTGGCCCCTGTACGACCCCGACTTGTCACGATTGGCGACCTGACGCTCGACATCGTCGTGCGCCAGTCGGCGGGGATCGAGAGCGGCACGGACGTGCCTGCTGCCATTTCGTTTCGCGTCGGCGGTTCGGCGGCCAACACGGCGCGCGCATTCGCCCGACTGGGTGGCGCTTCTGTGTTCGTGGGCGCCGTGGGCGACGATCGCCTTGCCGCTGCCCTCGCTTCCGCGTTGAAAGCCGAAGGCGTCCGCGCCCATTTGACAAGAACGCGCGGCCGCACCGCGCGGCTCGTCGTGTCAGTCACAGCCAACGGCGAGCGATCCTTTCTGACGGACCGGGGGGTGGCCGACTCCCTGCGTTGGCAACCGACTTTCCTCGCGTTGCTCGCGGCGACGGACGCATTGCATTTGCCGGCCTACTCCCTCCTGACGAAGCCGCTCGCCCAGACCTCGTTGCGCGCAGCACAGCTGGCGCGGAAGGCAGGTGCGTGGGTGTCCGTGGATCTGGCGTCGCGCCGGCCGTTGCTTGCCGGAGGGTCGGTCGCGGCCCGGGCGACCATCGCCGCCGTGGGCGCGGATGTCCTGTTCGCGAACAGCGCTGAGGCGGCCGCGCTTGTCGGTCCGCGCAACCTGCCCCAACTGCTCGAGTTGGCGCCCATCGTGGTGGTCAAGGCGGGTGCCGCCGGCTGCACCGTCCTTTGGGGAGACGTCGAGATGGAAATCGCGGCGCGGCCGTTCAAGGCGAGTGACACGACTGGGGCCGGTGACGGCTTCGATGCTGGTTTCATGTATTCGCTCATCGCAACCGGTCGCGCGTTGGGTTCGCTACGTCAGCTCGATCTTCGCCACGCGGCCTATGACGGCGGCAAGGCCGCGGCGTCCTTCATTCGTGGACCACGCAAGGAGCTTGCCCTGTGAACCAGTTGCACATCTCTCCGGCCGTGGCCGTCGCCCTGGCCGCCGGGCGACCTGTCGTGGCACTGGAGTCAACGCTCATCACGCACGGTTTCGCCGCGCCCTTGAATTTGGAGGCCGCCCGGCGGGCGGAGGCCGCGGTCCGTGCCGGTAGTGCTGAGCCCGCGACGGTCGCCGTTCACGACGGCAGATTGCTCGTGGGCCTCACCGACCCGCAGCTTGATGAGATCGCTCGCGCCCAGGCGCCGCGCAAGGCGTCGCGCGCGACGCTGGCCGTGGCGCTGGCCGAAGGCGGCTGGGCGGGCACGACCGTTTCGGCAACGATGATCGCCGCCAACCTCGCGGGCATCCGCGTCTTCGCCACTGGCGGTATTGGCGGCGTCCACCGTGGTGGCGCGGCAACAATGGACGTCTCGGCCGACCTCGACGAGCTCGCGCGAACACCGGTGCTGGTCGTCTGCGCGGGACCCAAATCGATGCTCGACATCGATCTGACGCTGGAGTATCTCGAGACCCGCGGCGTGCCCGTGCTGGGCTGGGGCACATCAGAGTTGGCCGGCTTCTACGCCCGATCGAGCGGCCGCATCCTCGCGGGCTCAGTCGCTGATGCTGCTGGCGCCGCACGCGTGGCGCAGACGCACTGGTCGCTGGGCCTGGGCAGCGGCTTGATCATCGCCGCGCCGCTCCCCGAAGCTGCGGCACTCCCCGCCGACGAGGCGGAAGCCGCGATTGCCCAGGCCACACAGGACGCTGCCGACGCGGGCATCCACGGCCCCGCCACGACCCCATTCGTGCTCGCCCGCGTCGCCGTGCTCACGAACGGCCGCTCAGTTGCCGCGAACCTCGCGCTGATCGAGAACAACTGCTCAATCGCCGCCCAAATCGCCGCCGCCCTGGCCGAATAAGCCCGCGATAAGCGCACCGCCTCACGATCAGGAGGTGACGCCTGAAGACGAACGCTTGGCGAGAGCATCGCGCCTCCTCCGACGCCAAGCTGGCCTGCGTCAGGTGGATCTGGGCACATCACGGTTCGTAACCCAGCAAATCGAAGCTGGCCGCATTGGCCAGTTGCGAGTTGACGTGGTGCGCGGTCACTTCGCGGCTTTGGGCGCACGAGCCCAACTGGGGATCTGGTGGAACGGCGCAGGTATCGATCGGCTGCTCGACGACCGCCACGCGTGGGTCGTCGATCGATTAGCTGGTCAACTGCCGCGTTTCCATTTCCGCGTTCTCAGTGAGTACTCGTTCAACGAGTTTGGCGAGCGCGGCTCAATTGACATCTTCGGCGGTCGCGATGACGTCCGCGCCGTCTTCGTTGGTGAAGCGAAGAGCGAGTGGGGCTCGATGGAAGAAACCCTGCGTCGCCAGGACATGAAGCGATGTCTTGCGCCGAAACTGGCTGAGGAGGCGTTTGGCTGGCGAGCCAATCTCGTCGCCAGCGTTCTCATATTTCCCGATGACAGCACCGCGCGGCGAACCGCCCAGCGCTTCGAGGCCACTCTCGCGGGCTATCCCGCCCGTGGGCGCGAGATTCGGGCCTGGCTCCAAGGGCCATCTGACAACCTTGGCGGCATCTGGTTCCTGTCAAATGCAGCAACGGTCAGGCACCGAACTACCGGAACGGGCTGAACTCCAGCCAACTGCAGAACTGGGTAGGCACGTGTCAGACAACGCCGCTTCCGCGCAGACCAGTTCTGCATTTGGCGGGAAACGATGGGGGCGAGTTGGAGGGCCTCAACGCCTTTCCTGCTCGGAACAATGAGATCCGGGGCTGGCTACGCGCACCGCGCGAGCCGCTGCGTGGCCTGTGGTTCCTCCCAATTGGACGCCGCAGCGATCGGCCAAACCGCTGACACTGCGAAATGGCGGCCGATTCAGCCGAATCTCCACCCACACGGATGCCCGCGCATCCCACTGGCTGGGTTCGGCGGTGGCGGGGCGATCGGCCGGACGCTAAGGCGTCCATTTGACTGGAAGTCGCGCGGCTGCAGAGCGCCGCGCTAGCCGCTCGTCAGCGACGAGGTGTCGACTGCCTCGAAGTCAGACCCGTGGAGCGTCTGCAGCTGGTGCATGTCGTCGTCGTCCCAGCCTGCGTTGGGTGCCCCAGTGACGAACCAGGGCGAGCCGTTGTCGGCCAGGATCATGCCGTACGTCTGGAGGGCCCGCAGCAGCACCTGGGCCTGTGGTCCAAAGCGCGAGATGTTCACGGACGCCTTCAGTCGGACGCGCAGGCCCATCGGCGGCAGCGACGCGTTGTTCGAATCCGCGGCAAAGTGGCGCGCCGGGTAGATGTACTGGCGCCGCGTGACCGGCGCGGTGAACCGCAGCGCATGCGCAATGACGCCTGCCGCCACCTCGTCGTAGCGCACCAGGCCGGGCAGGATGGGCAATCCGGCCGCATCGGCTGACGTCCAGCCCGCGGGCCGCAGCGCGTTCGACCGCAGATCCCAGATCGCGCCGGAGCCGGCCTTCCAGCCGGTCGACGTCTTGCGCGCGGCGTACAACTCGTACAGGTCGCAGTTGTCGCGGTCGACGATCAGCATGTGGCGATCACTGCCGCCCTCGATCTTGGGCCGCCGCGGGATCGGGTACGGCCCGCGATCCGATTCAGACGCGTACCCAAATCTGACGCGGACCTTCTTTCGGCCGCCACCCACCACGTTGTAGGGGATGCCGTAGCCGCCGCCCGAGTAGGACGAGAAGTCGGGGTGGAGGTAGGCGTTGAGGCCGATGCTCGCGATCAAGGCGTCCGAGTCGGTCCTCACCCCCAGTCGGTCGACCGGCTTGTTCCAGACGTTGTCAGCCGGGAACATGGGGCAGTTGGGCGCCTCAGGCAAAAAAGGTGCGGAGGCGGCCGCGACCGGCCATGCGAGGCTCAGAGACACCAATAAGGCCAAGCCGAGCACGAGCGGGGTTGCCCGGCTGCGGCTGGACGAACACACGGCGTTCATCGCCGCCATCTTCGCCCACAATAAGCGTTCAGGCCACCCGCACCGGCGCCCCATGGCCGACCGTACGATCGGCCGTTGCCAGCAGGGAACGATGTGCGTTCGTCACACCGGAACGCGGCTCGCACGTCACGCGTCAATCGAGTCACCAATAGAGTTAGACCGACCGCAGGAGGCCCCGCGCAGGTTTGAATCGCTACAACCGCCCGCTTCGCTTTGACCCGTCCGGCAGGTCGGACCGCTCAGGGGTCCTGGCAGCGGCATTGAGCTTCCTGTTCCCGGGCTTGGGCCAGGCATACCTTCGCCATCGCCGCGCCGCGCTCACCTTCGCCCTGCCTGTTCTCCTAGTGATCGGTGGCGTGCTGCTCCTCGTTGCCCTCGACGGCGTCAATCGCGTCGGCGCCAAGCTGCTCAATCCGACGATCGCCCTGGTCGCGGCGTTAGTGGTGTTGCTGGGCGGCGTCTGGTGGATCGTCAACGTGCTGAACGCGTGGCGCTCAGGCACGCGCCGCCGCGGCGCCAACAGGGCGCTCGTCCCGGCAGTCCTGATCCTCGCCGTCGCCGCGGGCACGCTCTATGGCGCCGATTGGATGTACCGCCTGTCCGTTGCGGACCGCAATTTCGGAGCGAATTGCGACCCCACGCTGGGTTGCCCGCAACTGCCTACACCGACCCCGGGCACTGGCGCACCCAGCCACACGCCCAGCGTCCCACCGTCGGGGCCGACCAACCCACCCGACGACACCCCCGAGCCGACCGAGCCGCCGGCGACCATTGAACCCGGGCCCTCACCCTCCTTCGACATAAGAGAGATCGACGCCCAGAGCGACGGCTGGCTCAACGTGCTGCTATTGGGCCTCGACACCCGCTGCGCCGGCGGCATGGTGACGGGTGCCAACACGGACACGATGATCGTCGTCAGCGCGAACGCCGCTACTGGTGAGCTATACGAATTCAGCTTCCCGCGCGACCTGACCGGCTTTCCGCTGTACGTGGGCGGCACGATGCCTGGGTACTGGAAGCTCAACACTTTCGCCGGATACACCAAGCAGCACCCCGAGACGTTCTCCGACCCCGGCCAGCCTGCCCTGGCATACCAGGTGGGCTTTCTGCTCGGCATCCCGATCGACTACTACGCCTCAATCAACCTCTGTGGCTTCCCGCAGCTGATCGACGAAGTGGGTGGCGTGGACGTCTGCAACTCCAAGTTGATCGCCGATCCCGGCTATCACTGGGGCGACGGGCGTGTGGGTTACACGCTCGCGCCGGGGGAAGTCCATCTCGACGGTGAAAACGCGCTTGCTTTTGCCCGGTCGCGCCATGGCAGCAGTGACTTCGCCCGCGCCAAGCGCCAGCAACAGCTCTTGTCCGCCGTGCGCTCGGCCATACTGTCGCCACAGAATCTGGCTCGGCTTCCAGATATCGTCAGCACCGTGGGGGCTTTGGTACACACGAACTTTCCGTCCGACAACATCGACCAGCTGCTCGCGTTGGCCAGCAAGGTGCAGGACGACCCGGCTGGCCAGTACGTGTTTCAGCCGCCGCTGTGGGCCACGCATCCGCCCATCGACCAGACCAACGGACGTTCCATCCAGGTGCTGAAGCTCGATGCCGTCGCGGCGCTGTCGATCCAGGTATTCGGCACAAAAAGTTTGTACAAGAGTGGCGGCAGCGTTCCCTCCGCCAGCCCCGTGGAACTGCCGTCAATCAGCCCTGAGCCGTCGAGCTCAGTCAATCCGTGTTGAGCCGCTGATGCGCATCTACGAGGGCGCGCCGCGCCAGAACTACGAGGATGTGCTGCGTTCTATCGGCGCGCTGCTTGATCAGCGCGGCATTCGCGAGATAACGCTCAACCAGACCGAGGACGGTTTCATCGTCCAGGGACTGACCCGCATCGCGGACGAAGAGCGGCCGTGGAACGATCCAGCGGCACGGCTGCATAAGGAGACGATGGTGCTGCGCGAGGACGACATCGCGCGCTTCATGGAAGAGGCCGTCGCGCGCCGCCAATCCCGGGGAGAGGCACCAACATCCGGCAACGCACCGGCGTTCTATGAGCCGGCATTGCGCGCCCTGGGGGTGTACCTCGACCAGCAGCAGCCGAGCGATGTTTTCTTCCTCGAACAGGACCAGCAGTTCGTGGTGCGGCTGTTGATGCAGACGCGTGCTGGGTTACGGCACATGCTCGTGGAGTTCACGCGCGAAGAGATCAGCGCAATGATCACCGCTGGATTGCGCGCCAGAGGTCGCTGAGCGGAGGCTGTTAATCGGTCTGTAACCCCGCATGCGCTACGCTGGCAATGCCCAGTGACAGGAGGTCCTCATGCAACTGATAAGGCTGCTTTTCACGCTGATCCTGCTGCTCCTTGCAGCGGTCGTCGTCATACCCCTCGTGGCTCTCGCCGGACTCTTCATTTGGCTGAAGCTGACCGAGGAAGCCGACGACGACGCGATCGAGCTAGAGACGGGTTCGGCTGACGCCGCAAGCTGACCCAATAGGCCTGGCCGACCAGCAAGATCGGGCCGGAATACCAGCGCCGGCGGAGGCGGAACACGGAGCGCCCGTCAGCTTCCTCGTCGATTACGACGGAACCATCTCGCTGGTCGATATCGGCGACGAGCTGCTCGCGCGGCACTTCCCGGATCCAGCTGAGATCGCGCGCAAGGACGCGGAGTACGACGCTGGGTTGATCGGCTCGCGCGAGCTGATGCGGTGGGACATGGATGTCCTGCCGCGCGACGCCCAGTTGCTGCGCACAGAAGCGGCCGCGATGCCCCAGGACGTGACCTTCCCGGCCTTCGTGCAGGCCGCGCGTGAGCGGGGAGCGCTCGTCGAGGTGGTCAGCGACGGCCTGGGGTTCTACGTTCGATCCAATCTCGCGGCGTTGGGCCTTGCCAGCGTGCCGGTCGCGACCAATGAAAACACTGTCGCCGACGCCGGTGCGGGCATGTCGTTTCCCTACAGCCACCCGGCGTGTTTTGTGTGCGGCACCTGCAAGCGCGAGCGTGTCCGGCTGCACCACGAGGCGGGCAGAGTGGTCGTATTCATCGGTGACGGCATAAGTGATCGCTACGCGGCCGCGCACGCGGACGTCACGTTTGCCACCGGCGCGCTCGTCCGCATCTGCATGAACGAGGGCTGGCCCTTCCACGAATGGCGTGACTTTGCCGACCTGCGCGCGCAGGTGGCCGCGATGTTTGATGACGGCCGGCTGCCGCGCTCATCAGCCGACCTGCCAAGCTGGCGCGCCAAGCACGCGCAGCCACCGCGGCCGTTCATTTGTGGCCCGGAAGTCTGGGGCCCTGGCCGCACGACACCCGGCCCGGGTCCCCGTTGACTAAACTCTGAACTGATGCGCCTTTCCCTCGTAGTCAACATGCTGCTCGTCGTCGCCGTCGCAACAACGGTGATTGGCGTAGGCCTGTTCACCAATCTGCTGGCCGTACCCGGTGGCGCGGCGAATGCCTCGCCCACCCCGCCGCCCAACACGGGGCCGTTGCCCACGTTCACGCCCACACCCAGCCCACTCGAGACCGCGACGCCGTCACCGGCGCCCACCGTCCGGCCCAGCCTGGGCGGCACCTACATCGTCCAGCCGGGCGACAACCTGACGATCATCGCCAACAAGTACGGGATCTCAGTGGCCGCCTTGATCGCTGCCAACCCGCAGCTCCTGCCGCCCAACTACATCATTCACGCGGACGATGTCCTGAACATCCCCAACCCAGGCTCCAAGTGCGGCGATTACGAGGCGTACACCGTCCAGACGGGCGACTTCCTGGTCAAGATCGGCGAGAAATACAGCGTCAGCCCAACTGATATCGCCGATTTCAACAGCCTGCCCTTCCCGGGCCGACAGGACTACAGCGACATCCGACCGGGCGACGTGCTGTGCATTCCCGAGCCAGGCTGGACCCCGCTTGCCACGGCGGCCGCGACGCCCTAAGTCGGTCCCAGCCGCTGGCCAGCGGTGGGTGTTTGAGGTAAAGTGACTTCCCGAGTGTGGCGTTGGCGTCCGTGCTCGCGCGTTCCTCCGAAGTTCGCGCCCCAACCCACGACACGAGGGTCTGAACAGATGGCGAAGTATGTCTTTGTGACCGGAGGCGTGACCTCCTCGCTTGGCAAAGGCATCGCTGCCGCCAGCATCGGCCGGCTGCTCAAGAGCCGCGGCCTCTCTGTCTCGATCATCAAGCTCGACCCGTACATCAACGTTGACCCGGGCACCATGTCGCCCTACCAGCACGGCGAGGTGTTCGTCACCGATGACGGCGCTGAGACCGATCTCGACCTGGGTCACTACGAGCGCTTCATCGACGAGAACCTGACCCAGCTCTCGAACGTAACCAGCGGTCGTATCTACCAGGCGGTCATCGCCAAGGAGCGCCGCGGCGACTATCTGGGCGGCACGGTCCAGGTCATCCCGCACATCACCAACGAGATCAAGGAGCGCGTCGTCCGCGTCGCGCGCGACGGCAAGGCCGACGTGGTGATCGTGGAGGTGGGCGGCACCGTGGGCGACATCGAGTCGCTGCCCTTCCTCGAGGCGATCCGCCAGC
>JBDTUR010000046.1:0-12754 GCA_040007635.1 Chloroflexota bacterium | reverse complement strand
CCGACTTCGAGCAGCAGGTGCTGCGCAAGGTGCTGGAGATCCCGCGCGGCGAGGTGCGGCCGTATGCCTGGGTCGCGGCCGAGCTGGGTCGGCCGCTCGCCGTCCGCGCGGTGGGCAATGCCGTGGCCCGCAACCCCATCCCCTTCGTTATTCCCTGCCACCGGGTCGTGCGCAGCGATGGCCGGATCGGCAACTACGGTGCGGGCGGGCCAACAGCCAAGCGGGCGGTGCTGGAGTCTGAGGGCATGGACACGACAGAGATGGAGCGGCTGCCGGCGAAGGGCGTGCGCTTCATCGGCTCCGACTCGACGCGCATCTACTGCTACCCGTCGTGCCGCAATGCGCGCCGCATAACGAGCAAACACCGTGTCTCACTGCGCTCCGCTGACGATGCGCGCCATGCCGGCTACCGCGCGTGCAAGGTGTGCCGGCCGGTCGATCCGCCATTCCGCGTGGCGGTCGCTTAGCCTGACCGGCATGACGCGACGATTGATCGATCTCAGCCACGAGATTTCCGATGGTCTCGTTACCTATCCCGGTCTGCCCGCGCCGCAGATAGACGAATACCTGACGCGGGAAGCGTCTCGTGCTCGTTACGCGCCCGGAACGGAATTCAGCATCGGCCGGATCACGATGGTCGCCAACACCGGCACATACCTTGATACGCCGTTCCACCGCTTTGCCGACGGCTTCGACCTGGCTGGTCTCAAGTTGGAGCAGATCGCCGACCTTCCCGGGGTGCTGGTACGGGTGGTCGGTGAACCAGGGCGACGGATCGGGACCGCCCGATTGGACGGCTTGGATGTCCGCGCGAAGGCGGTCATCTTCCACACCGGCTGGGATCGGAACTGGGCCACGCCCGCCTACGGCGAGGGCCACCCGTTTCTGACCGCCGAAGGCGCGGCCTGGCTCGTCGCGAACGGCGCGGCCCTGGTGGGCATCGACTCGCTCAACATCGATGACGGCGCCGATGGAGCGCGGCCCGCGCACACGACGCTGCTGCGCGCCGGCATCCCGATCGTGGAGCACCTCACGGGGCTCGAGCAACTGCCCTTGACGGGCTTCAGGTTCACGGCTGTGCCGGCGCGCGTCGCCGGGATGGCCACCTGGCCGGTCCGCGCTTACGCAGTGCTCGATTAGGGCTTGATCGCCCGCGCGAAAACAACCGGGGCGTGCCAGCGGAAATCGCGCTCCTTCAGGCGGGCGAGCCGTTCGCGCGCAGACTTTTCAAGTCGCTGCTTCTGGGCGGGGTCGAGCGATTCCATGAGGGAACGCTCGTCGTAGGCGAGCTTGTACTCGAGGTAAGAGGTGTGGGTCCAGCCGTGGATCAACTCTTCCTCGGTAGCTGACGCGCGCTTGAAGCCAGCGGTCCGCAGCTCGTTCGTCGCGACCCGCCCTGAGCGCACATCGCCGGCATGCGCTTGAGGCGTGCCCTCGGGCTCGTCGAGCTCGAGCTCGGAGACCGCTTCGTCGAATTCGTCGGCCGGAATGAAAGGTGGGCGGGAGTCACCGTCGAGCCACGTCAAATAGCTGACCATCCCGGCCGGTTTCAGGACTCGAGCGGCCTCGCGCAGCGCGGCCAGCCGATCTGGCACGAGCTGCAGCACGAAGCTCGATACGACGAGGTCAACCGAATTGGCGTCTACCGCGAGTTCGTCTGCGGCGGACTGGACAAATCTGACGCGTGACTCGTCCGGCCGCGCCGCGCGGACGCGGTCCTGCGCCAGCTTGAGCATGCGCCGGGCCGGCTCCGTGGCCACGAACTGCGCCCGCGGCCAGCGCTCGAGGGCGGCCAGCAGCAGCGTCCCGGTGCCTGCGCCAACCTCGAGGATCCGTACGGCACCACCGCGTCGCGCAACGAAGGGGTCGACGTAGTCCAGCAATCGCTGCGCGGTCGCTTCCAGGACGGGTGCCCAGTAGCGCGCATAGTCGGTGGCGTCCGCGTCGTAGCGCGCCACAATTGGATTGGTCGGAACGGGTTTCACGTCGCCTGGGTGACCTCAACCTCCGCGGGCGCAACCTCGTCCTCGACGTGGCTGAAGCCCAGTCGGTCGGCCAATCTTCCAAGCGGACCTGGGGCCCACCAGTTCCAGCGGCCCAGCAGCCGCATGGTCGCGGGCACGAGCAGGATGCGGATGATGGTCGCGTCGAGGAACACGGCAATGGCCATGCCCACGCCAATGCTCTTGATGACGATCGTCTGGGCGAGCGCGAACGCGGCGAAGACGCAGACCATGATCATCGCCGCGCCGGTGATGACTGCGGCTGTCCGCGCCAAACCTTCGGCGACTGAAGCGGTGTTGTCGGCGCTCCTGCGGTACGCCTCCTGGATGCGTGACAGGAGCAGCACCTCGTAGTCCATCGACAGACCGAAGATGACCGCGAACATGATGATCGGGTTGCCGGCGACGGTGTAGCCGAGCGGCACGAAGTTCAGAAACTCGTGCAGGTTGCCCTCCTGGAAAATCCAGACGAGCGCGCCAAAGCTGGCACTGATCGAGAGCAGCGTCATGAACACCGCCTTGATGGGCAGCACGACAGAGCCAAAGAGCAGGAACAACACGAGGGCGCTCACGAGCAGCGTCATGCCCACAGCGAGTGGCGTGCGCTCGCGCATTGCCGTGAGGGTGTCGTAGTTGCCGGCGATGAACCCGCCGACCTGAGTCGTGATGCCGCTACCGGGATCGACCGCGCGCAACGTACGGGTGACGTTCAACCCGTCCTGCTGCGCCGGATCAGCGGTTGTGTGCACAACCAGGCGGACGCTCGAGCCGCTGATGTAGCGCGCCTTGAGCTGGGCAAGGACGTTATTGATATCGAGCGGATCGCTCGCCGGATCAGGCGGGTTGGCGTAAATGTGCGCGACTTCGGCCGCAGACATGTTCGTCCCGGTCAGCGGGTTGCGCAGCACGAACGGGCTTTCGACGAGCGTCACCTTGTCGAGCGCGCCCAGCCGCTGGCCGTAGTCGAGGATCGCGCCGATGTTCGTTTCGCTGAACGGATCGCCTTGAACAGTGGCCAGCGCTTCGAATGGCGAAGTGGCTCCGCCCGGAAACTCGTTGCGCAGGTAGACATAGGCGTCGCGACTTTCGCGTCCCGCGGGCAGCACTGACGCGTCCGGCACGGCCTGGTTAATGCGCAGGAACGGCGACCCCAGGAGCAGCAGCAAAGCCAGCGTGGGCAGTAGCACGGCGATCGGGTGACGCATCACCCAGTGGGCGACGCGCTCCCAGCGGCTCTCGCTCTTGACGCGCGGCGCCTCTGGCAGGCCCACGCGCCGGCGGATGAGTGCCATCGCGCTCGCGGTGCTGAGCACGTCGACGCGCGGGCCAAGCATGCCCAGCAACGCGGGCAGGAATGTCAGGCCGTAGAGCACCGAGCACAGGACGACAAGCGAGCCGGCTATGCCGATCGAGCTGATTGCCGACGATTCGAAGAACAGCAGGCCCAGCAGACCGATCGCCACCGCGATGCCGGAGAACGTCACGGCCTTGCCGGCGGTGCCGACAGCTACTTCCACGGCCTCGCCCACCGGTCGGCCGCGGCGCATCTCCTCGCGGAAGCGGCTCACCAGGAAGAGCGAATAGTCGATCGCCAGCGCGAGGCCGAGCATCGTCGCGACGCTGCTGACGTAGATGCTCATCTCGGTCTGCTGCGCCACGAGGAAGACCAGCGCGAGGGTGCTGGGGATCGCCAAACCAGCAACGAGCAGCGGCAACCCGGCCGCGAGCAGCGAGCCGAACACCACGAGCAGGATCAGGAGTGCCAGCGGAAGCGAGACGATCTCCGCGCGGCTCAGGTCCTCCTCCGATTGGACGTTGGCATCGCCGGCAATCGGCCCGTACCCGGTGAGCTCAAAGCTCAAGCCCGCCGAGGGCCCAACCGTCACGCGATCGCGCAGCTCGGGCACCAGGTCGATCGACTGCTCGTCGGTGACCTTGAGCAGCACCACGAGATATGTGGCGCTGCCATCGAAGCTCAGGAAGCGCTCGTCATTGCCGCCACTGCGATAGCCGTAGACGCCCTGGACGTTGGGATCATCGAGGTATGCGGCAGCCGTTGCGTCGATGGCGTCGAGATGGGCGGGCGTGGCGACCGGCGTCCCGTCGGTCGAATGGAACACGACGATCAGGCTGCTCTGGCCCTGGTGGAAATCGTCCGCGAGGCGCCGATTGACAACAGCTGACTCGGAGCCTGTCACCAGCCATCCGCCTGAACTCAGGACGCCGGCCGCTTGACCCGCTAACGGGAAGCTGATCGCCGCGACGATGAGCGACAGCGCCAGCACGAGCCGACGGCGGCGGTAGACGAACCTGCCCCAGGCAGCGAACACGGCGAAAACTCCCTCTAGTCGCAGCAACCCCTCATGGCCGCATGGCCCGTTGGCGATCATAGCCGGGGCGCACTGCTAACCTCGCGCGGTGAGCGACCCCGCTCCGCCTACCGAGGTGGCCGCACCGCCGCCCCGGCCCGGGTGGACCGCACGCGTCCCGCGACCCGCCCGTCAGCCCTGGTGGCTGACGCTGGGGGTCGTTGCCGGGTTGCTCGCCGTCGTCGCTCTCGGCGCCCTCGCGGTGTCAGTGCTGGCACCGTCGTCGCCCCAGATCAGCCTGGTCCCGCGCGACGAGCTCGACGATCGCTGGGGCTCCTACCTGTCCGAGCGGGAGTGGGGCACGCCGCGTGAGGCGCTCCACGGCAGCGGCTGGGGCTTGCTGTGGAATACCGCGATCAAGACCGCCTATCGCTCCGGGGACGACGGCATCGCCGGCCTTTCCGATCGCGCCGGCGAGTTCCGGTTGGGCTGGGCCTTCTGGGACGGGTCCGAGGATCACGTGACAGAGCGGTTCCGCGGTCTGGGCAACCCGCAGAGCCCCAACGGCGAGCAGATCACCGATGACCGCGTGTACCACCAGAACGAGCCACACCACGCCTACCAGCGGCTGACTTACAGCTACCCGCCTGCAACTAGGTGGTTTTCGATCGAGCTCGAGACGGCGCGCTACGACTCGAGCAGCATGACCATGGTGGCGACGGTCACCAACACGACGAGCGAGGCGCGAACGCTCGACGTTGTCTTCAAGGCGTGGCTAGGGCCGACAGGCGTGGTGGAGCCGATCAAAGATGGGCTGCTGATGCACGGCGCAGCATCGAGCGTCGCCGTCGTCGGTGACGCGCCATCCGAGTGGCAGATCAGCAGTGACAAGGGCGCACTCGACGCGAACCTGCGGGCCACGGGCTTGAACAGCGACGGCAGCGGCAATATCGGCGCGCTGGCCTACCGCCTGGAAATCCCTGCAGGGGCCAGCAAGGTTATTCGCATCGGCGTCGCGGAAGACCATGCGGCGCAGCAGGCGCGCGCTTTGGGGCCCACAGCAGCGGCCACGACGACGGCCGCGACACAGGCCGCCACCGTCCTGAGCGAAAGCGCCCAAATCATGGCCGCGCGGCGGGACGAGAGCACCGCTGTCTTTGCCGGCGCCGTAAGCCAGCATGAGTCGCTTTACCGCCAGGCCCTAATGAGCCTGATCTGGAACGAGACCTACTACCAGTGGGACGGCAGCTCGAGCGTCAACAGCTCGTACGCGGGGCTGATTGACGCGCACGACGTGCTCATCCTGCCCGACAAATGGGAGTTCCCCTGGCCCGCATCGTGGGACGGCGCGTTCCACGCCGTGACTGCCACGCTCATAGACCCGGCACTGGCCGAGCAACAGCTGCGCTTCTACCTGTCCGACCGCTGGCAACAGGCGGACGGCCATATCCCATGCGCGGAGTGGGTCATGGATGCTGAATGCCCGCCGATCTTCGCGTGGGCGGCGTGGCGCGTGTATCAGGCGAACCACGACACGGCCTTCCTGGCGGATGTGTATCCGGCGCTGCAGCGCAACTACGACTACTGGTGGAACACCCATCGCATGGGCGATGCCCTGTTTTCCGCCGGCTTCATGGGCATGGACAACCTGCCGCGGCCCATCGGCGTCACGGCCCAGGCGGACGCGAGCGCCTGGATGGCGTTCTTCGCCCAGGACATGGCGCGCATCGCGAGCGAGTTGCACGACACCGCGACGTCACAGCGCTACTGGATCGATCGCGGTCACATACAGGAACAGATCAACTCGACGCTATGGGACGACGCGAGCGGTTTCTACTACGACCAGGGCGCGGACGGAAGGCTGTACACCCATAAGTCGTACGCAGGTCTCGTGCCGCTAATCGCGGGTGTCGTGCCGCCCGAGCGAGTGCCGGCGATCCTGGCGGCGTTGGGCGACCCAAACCAGTTTCTGGGTCCGGCCGGTATCCGCAGCCTGGCCGCGAACGATCCGCTGTACCAGCCCGGCGTCGGCGGTCGCGGCGTCAATTCGAACTGGCGCGGACCGGTGTGGGTGCCGCTCAACTACTTGTTGGTCCAGGCTCTATCTGACGTGGATCCCAGTCTGTCCGCCCAGGTGCGTGACCTGGTCGTGCAGGGAGTCGAGGACGACTGGAACGCCACCGGCCGGTTGCACGAGTTCTTCGACGGGGATACGGGTAAGGGCCTGGGAGCCGACAACCAGGCCGGCTGGACCGCCCTCGTCGCCAACCTGATCGCGGAGGGCTGGCCCGCCGCCTCCCCGTGACCCCGCGCGGCAACCGCAGGATCAGTTCAGGGTCAGCCGAAAGATCTGACCAGCGCCATTCACGAGATACAACTCGCCCGCCTCGTCTTCGCCGAACGCGGTTGGGTTGATCGACGCGCTGCCGTACTCGATGGGCGTGACCGGGCCGGACTCGATCGCGGAAGCAGCGTCAATCGCCCACAGACTGCCCGAGCAGTAGTCGCTGAAAACGTACTGGCCGACCAGGCCTGGGTACGCGCTGCCGCGGTAGACGTAGCCGCCCGTAATTGCACAGCCCTCGTCATGTGAGTACTCCGCCACCGGCATCGTAATCCTGCTCTGATCGCAGTCCGACAGGGCATAACAATGGAGCCCCTCGGTGACGTTCCAGCCGTAGTTGCGACCACCTTGACCGGCCGGTTCTGCGTCGACCTCCTCGTACGAGCCCTGGCCGACGTCGCCGATCCAGAGATCGCCCGTGGCGCGATCGAATGAGAAGCGCCATGGATTGCGCAAGCCGATATCCCAGATCTCCGGCCGATGGGGAACCTCGGGAAGCTGACCCACGAATGGGTTATCGGCCGGGATTGCGTACGGGTCGCCGCTATCGATGTCGATGCGCAGGACCTTGCCAAGCAGCGTGTCCGCGCTCTGGCCGTTCCGGTATGGGTCGCCGGCGGATCCGCCATCACCACTGCCGATGTAGAGGTAGCCGTCAGCGCCAAAGGCGAGCATGCCGCCGTTGTGTTTGGGGAAGGGCTGCTTGATGCCCAACAGGAATCGCTCCGATTCCGCATCGATGTTGCCATCTGCGCCAAGGCCGAACTCTGACACGACCGTGTCGCCGGCGACGTTGGTGTAGTCGACGAACAGCCGACCGTTGTCCGCAAAGTTGGGGTGGAAGGCCAACCCAAGCAGCCCACGCTCTTCGCAACAACTGACCTTGCTGGCGATGTCGAGAAATGGCGTCGTCACGTCGACCGAACCGTCGGCCGCCAGCCGATACACCTTGCCGCGCTGCTCCACGACGTACAGGGCGCCGGTGCCGTCACCAGCATTGGTGAGGAACGTGAGCCCCTCGAAGCCATCGGCGAAAGGCTCTGCCGTGAGGTGGAACGGCAGCACGGCTGAAGGTCCGGACGTTGGCGTCGATGTTGCCTGCGGGGTCGGAGTGGGTGGCCCAGTGGGCTGTTCGATCGCAGCGTCGGTATATCGGTCCGCGATGTTGGCGCCATTCTCGACGTGGTAAGTAACGGCGATGGGTTCGCCGGCCGCCATGTGCTCGCGCAAGTGAGCCGACGGTAGCCCGCCGTTGGACAAATCCAGCCGCACCACCCTGAAGGCAAGAATGTGTCCGTCAGCGGTCCGTAAGCTGAATGAATCCACCTGCGCGGCCGAAGGTCCGTCGGCAGCGATGACGACTCCCGTGGCTTGCAGGGACGACGCAGTCTGCTGGCTCCCACATGCGGCAACCATCACCGCGAGAGCAATCGCGCCAGCGACGGTTAAGGAAGCGCGAATGCCTTTTCCTCGGCAAGTCCCAGGTCGTCGATCTTGCGCCGCGCTTCCATCGCGGGCATCCGGCCGCTACGCGCCAGTTCGGCCAACGCAGCCGCGGTGATGCTCTCGGCATCAACCTGGAAAAAGCGTCGCAGTGCTTCGCGCGTATCGCTCCGACCGAAGCCGTCCGTCCCCAGTGAGACCCACGAATTGCCGGGCACCCAGCGCGAAATCATGTCGGGCCAGTCAGTGATGAAGTCGCTGACGGCAACGATCGGTCCGCGTGCCGCCGCTTTCTGGAGGAGCGCCGTCACCTGGGCGGTCAGTTGCTGTTCGTCGGGATGGAGCCGGTTCCAGCGTTCCGTCTCGAGCGCCTCGCGCCGCAACAGCTGGTAGGAGGTGGCGCTCCAGACGTCGGCCGCAATACCGCGCTCGGCGAGCATCGTCTGGGCGCGCAGCGCCTGCTGCATGATGGAGCCGCCGGCCAGCAGCGAAACTGCCAGCGCCTGGCGTGCCGTGCGGCCGTTGCCGTTGCCCTCATCACTGGGCGTCGCGATCTCAGGCGCGGCGCGGAACAGGTACAGGCCGCGCGTGATGTCCTCGTCGCTGACCCCTTCAGGCCGCGCGGGCATCACGTAGTTCTCGTTGTACAGCGTGAGGTAGTAGAGGACGTCCTCCGGATTGGCGCCGTACATCCGCTGGATGCCGTCACGGATGATGACCGCGGTCTCGTAGGCAAACGCGGGGTCATAGACGCGGATGCTGGGGATGACACTCGCGGTCACGAGCGAGTGTCCGTCCTCGTGCTGCAACCCCTCCCCGTTGAGCGTGGTTCGGCCGGCCGTGCCACCCAGGAGGAAGCCACGCGTGCGGGCGTCGGCGGCCGCCCAGAACTCGTCACCGGTGCGCTGGAAGCCGAACATCGAATAGAAGATGTAGAGCGGGATCATGGGCTCGGCGTGGGTCGCGTAGGACGTGCCGGCAGCCTGGAACGAGGCCGACGAACCGGCCTCCGTGATGCCCTCTTCGAGCACCTGGCCGTCTATCGCCTCGCGGTAGCTGAGCACAAGGTTGGAGTCGACCGGTTCGTACAGCTGGCCCAGCGCCGAGTAGATGCCGACTTCCTTGAAGAGCGGGTCCATGCCGAAGGTGCGCGCCTCGTCAGGGATGATGGGCACGATCCGTTGGCCGATGCCCTTGTCGCGCAGCAGGTTGCGCAGCAGCTTGGCAAACGCCATCGTCGTGCTGGCTTCCTGGGTACCGGAGCCGCTCATGAACTCGTCGAACACGGCGTCATCGGGAAGGTTGAAGTCCTTGGTCACGACCACACGGCGCGGCATGGGGCCACCCAGGATCGCGCGGCGCTCCCTGAGGTACTCGATCTCCGGCGCCTTGTCGCCCGGGTAGTAATAGGGCGCGTCCTTCAGGTCGGCATCCGCGATGGGTAGCTCAAGTCGATCGCGGAAGGACTTCAGCTCGACTTCCGTCAGCTTCTTCGCCTGGTGGGTGATGTTGCGGCCTTCGACGCCCGTGCCGAGTGTCCAGCCCTTGACGGTCTTGGCCAGAATCACGGTGGGACGGCCCTTGGCCTTGGTCGCAGCGTCATAAGCGGCGTAGACCTTGGTGTAGTCGTGGCCACCACGCCGCAGGTGGGCAATGTCGTCGTCTGACAGGTGCGCGACCAGTGCCTGGAGCCGCGGGTCGGGCCCAAAGAAGTGCTCGCGGATATAGGCGCCGCTCTCGACGCTGTACTTCTGGAACTCACCGTCGAGCGTTTCGTTCATCTTGTCGACGAGCACGCCGTCGACGTCACCGGCAAGCAGCGGGTCGAACTCGCGCCCCCAGATGACCTTGATGACATTCCAGCCGGCGCCGCGGAAGACGCTTTCAAGCTCCTGGATGATCTTGCCGTTGCCTCTTACGGGGCCGTCCAAGCGCTGAAGGTTGCAGTTGACGACGAACGTCAGGTTGTCCAGGCCCTCGCGCGCCGCGACGCTCAGCGAACCAAGCGCCTCGGGCTCGTCGGTCTCGCCGTCGCCCAGGAATGCCCAGACACGATTGTTGCTCGTGTCCTTGATGCCGCGGTGTTCGAGGTAGCGGTTGAAGCGCGCCTGGTAGATCGCCGCCAGCGGGCCGAGGCCCATCGATACGGTCGGGAACTCCCAGAAGTTGGGCATGAGGCGCGGGTGCGGGTAGGAGCTCAGGCCATGGCCGCCGACTTCCTGGCGGAAGTTGTCGAGCTGGTCCGCGCTCAGTCGGCCCTCCAGGAATGCCCGTGCGTAGATGCCCGGAGCGGCGTGACCCTGGAAGAAGATCTGGTCACCCATGCCCTGGGCGTCCTTGCCCTTGAAGAAATGGTTGAAGCCCACTTCGTAGAGCGAGGCCGCGCTGGCGTAGGTCGCGAGATGGCCACCGATGCCCGGTGCGCGGTTGTTGGCGCGCAGCACCATTGCCACCGCGTTCCAGCGGATCATGCGCCGGATCCGGCGCTCGATGGTCTCGTCGCCGGGGAACGGTGGCTCCTGCTCGGGCGAGATCGTGTTGATGTAGCGCGTCGCAGTCAGCGGCGGCAGGCCCAGGTGGTGCTGTCGCGCTCGCTTGAGGAGGCGGTACAGGATGAATTGGGCGCGCGCCTTGCCCTCGTCCTCGATGACCGAGTCGAGCGACTGGACCCAGTCGTTCGTCTCTTCGGCGTCGCGGTCGGGAAGCTGGCGTTTGAAGTCGCCGAACTGGTCGAACATGCTCAGGTCAGTTTAGGGGCGCACGCTCAAGGCGTCGGAAAGTCGCGGGGGGGCGCGGGCGGGGGCCGGGGCGGCCCGCGACGGCCGACCATGCCAAGCGCCGCGCATTTCGATCCCTATCTGGCCCAGGGGTGGCCGGCGGCGGCCGACCATGCCAAATGCCGCACATCCGATCACTATCCCGCCCCGCGGCGGCCCAACCAAACCAAATGCCTCTGGTGCGCGCATTAGGCTCAGCCACCGCCACGATCCGTGCCAAATGCTGCGGCATGCATCAGTGGGCCAACTGCACTGTCCGCGACCGTGCCTAGTGAGCGTATGTCGTGCGTATGTCTCAAACCTTGGCGCGCGGCGGGTTGCGGCGCGCTCAGGCCCCGGCAGTCCTGGGGCGCCTAACTCGTTTGACCGTGGCCAAGTCGGAGTTAGTGCCGGAATGGGGCGCATCTGTCCAGAAAGACAGGCATGCAATTGGCGCGGTTGGGTCGCGCAACCAGCTGGACATCGTGCGGCCGGCGGCGGGCAGCGCGGCGCGCAGTGTGGTTGCGTGGTCCGCCACGCGGCGGTGGTTCGTGCGGCTGTCGGCCACGATCAGCCACGTCGCGACTCGCGCGGCCAACCACCCGCGTTCGAGGGCGATTTCACTCGCCAGGCGGCGTTTGCGGTCGAGCGTCCCCAGCAACTCGTTGACGTCGACGATTTCTGTCTTTAACTCGATTACGAGCAGTGTCCGCGTCGCCGCGTGCCAGGCAATGATGTCGATGATCCCCTTTTCACCGCGGATCGAGAAGGACACCTCGGGCGCGATCTGCCAGCCCGGTAGCTCGGCAAACGATCGTGCTACCGACTCGTGCAGCGCGGAGTGGCGCGCGTTCAGCAGGCGCGCCAGATCGCCGCCCCGCCACTGGATCTGGATGGTCGCAGCGCCGCCCAGAGCCTCCACGACGCAGAGCAACAGATCCAGTCGCAGCTCGCGCGCCCGCCCACGCTCGATCATCGACACAACTGATCGGCCCACTCGGGCCCGCGCCGCGAGGTCGGACTGTCGCCAGCCCTTCTTGATCCTCAAGACCCGCACGATGCGACCCAATCGGGCGAAATCCATCTCGAGAGTCTGGCCCGCACGACTTACGGGCCAATTCATTTGCGCTTATCGCGGTCGTATCCTGAGAGACATGGCGAAAGCAAAGGCGGCAGGAATGGCGGTTAAGGGAAAGGCCGCAGGCGCGGCGGTTAAGGGAAAGGCCGCAGGCATGGCGGTTAAGGGAAAGGCCGCAGGCATGGCGGTTAAGGGAAGGTCAGCGGCTACGGCTGCGGCGCACAAATCGGCGGCTCCAGTGCACAAGCCGGCGCCCGTCGTTGCGCGAGCGGCGCTGGGCATCGATGTTGGCGGGACGGGTGTCAAGGCAGCATTGGTCGACGTCAAGACCGGCGAGCTGCTGAGCCACCGCCACCGCATCAACACCCCCAGACCGGCCACGCCCGACGCGATCGCCCAGGCCATCGTCCACGTTGTTGGCCTGGTCGCCGCGGAACGCGAACTGCCACCGGACCTGCCGGCTGGCGTCGGTATCCCCGGCCCCATCAAGGACGGCGTGGTCATGACCGCCGCGAACATCGACAAGCACTGGATCGGGGCGAACGCGGAAGCGCTGGTCGGCAAGGCCCTGGGGCGCCGCGCGTTTGCGATCAACGACGCTGACGCGGCCGGGCTGGCGGAGATCCGATTTGGCGCGGGCCGCGACGTCCCCGGGACGGTGCTGATCCTGACCGTCGGCACGGGCATCGGCAGCGGCCTCTTCGTCAACGGGCAGCTTGTGCCCAACACCGAGTTCGGTCACCTCGAGTTCCGCGGCAAGGACGCCGAGGTGCGCATCTCCGGGGTCGCGCGCGAGCGGCGCCACCTGCGCTGGCGTGTTT
>JBDTUR010000045.1:0-12767 GCA_040007635.1 Chloroflexota bacterium | reverse complement strand
GCCAGCCTGAACGCGGGCTGACGGCGCTCTCGCCGTTTGGCGGTCGCCGTCAGTTCGGCAGTGGGTCACTGCGCCAGTCTGTTTGACGCTAAAAAGCGGCCAGACCTACAATCCGCCAGACCTCGGAGCCAAATTCCGCCGGCGGCCCCCGGCAACGCCGGGGCGTTTGCATCTAATGGACGTTCCAACATGAACAACAAGCCCGCATACCTCTCTAAAGACGGCCTGGAACAGACCCGCCAGGAGCTCGATGAGCTCGTCAACGTGCGCCGCGCCGAGATCGCCGCGCGCATTCACGAGGCAAAAGAGCACGGCGACATCACCGAGAACGCCGAATACGAGGACGCCAAGAACGAGCAAGCATTCGTCGAGGGCCGTATCCAGGCTCTTTCGGCGCTGGTCAAGAACGCGGTCGTGATCGAGGAAAATCACTCATCCACGCACGTTCAGATCGGCTCGACCGTGACCATCCAGTCCAAGGACGGCAAGGAGACCTTCATGATCGTCGGCTCGGCCGAGGCGTCGCCCGCGGAGGGCCGCATCTCGAACGAGTCGCCGGTCGGTCGGGCGCTGCTCGGACGCAAGAAGGGCGACGAGATTGTCGTCAGCGTCCCTGCGGGCGACTCCAAGTACAAGATTCTTTCGATCCACTGAGATAACGCGTATGCCGCCGGCGTCGCGTGAAGCCGGAGCGCCGGCAGAGCGACCCAGTACCTACTGGGCCGACGAGATAGCCGGCCAGGTCGTCGGCCGGCAGGTCATCAACGACTCCAAGACGCCCTCAGGCACGGTCCACGTGGGCAGCCTGCGCGGCGTGGTGCTGCACGATGCCATACGCCGCGCCATTGCGGCGACCGGCACGGAGGTCGAGTTCCGCTACGGCGTCGAGGACCTCGATCCCATGGACACCCAGGCGAAGCTGTCGGGCGACGCCGTCGAGCGCTACATGGGTGTCCCGCTGGCCGATGTGCCGCCACCGCCGGGCTCGCAGCAGCCCAACTACGCCCGCCATTACGCGATGCTGTTCCTCGAGACATTCGCCGACCTTGGTATCCGGCCCACGCTGTACTGGGCGTCGGACAACTACAAATCCGGTGCGTATGACCCCTACGTCAAGAAGGCGCTCGACCACGCCGACGTCATCCTGGACATCTACCGCACCGTCTCGACAGTCAACCATCCATCGGGCTGGCTGCCGATCAGCGTGATATGCGAGAACTGCGGCAGGATCGGCACCACCGCCGCTGCGGACTGGGACGGCGCGACCGTTGCCTACGAGTGCCGCGCCGATCTCGTCACCTGGGCGAAGGGCTGCGGCTTCTCAGGACGTATTGCGCCCTTTGGCGGCCACGCCAAGCTCGTGTGGAACGTGGACTGGGCGGCGCGTTGGGGTTTGACTGGGGCCACGATCGAGGGCTGCGGCAAGGACCTCGCGACCGCTGGCGGATCACGCGATCGCGCCGATGCGATTTCGCGGCGCGTCTTCGAGCGCGAGCCGCCACTGAACATCCCGTATGAGTTCCTGAACATCGGCGGCAAGAAGATGAGCACGTCAAAGGGCACGGGCGCGGCCGCACACGAAGTCGCCGAGCTGCTGCCGCCCAACCAGCTGCGCTTCCTGTTCCTGCGTCATAAGCCCAGTCGCGCGCTCGACTTTGATCCCACCGGCGACACTTTGCCGCGCCTTTTCGATGACTTCGACCGGATCGCCGACGCTGTCGCAGGCAAGCCCACGCGGGGCGAGCTCCCGCCCGACCCTGGGCGCATCTTTGCCTTGAGCCTGGCCGATCCGGCAGCGGATTCCGCGCAGGTCGCCGCGCAGTATCGGCCGGCTTTCGGTCATCTTGCGCTCCTGCTTCAGGTCCCCGGCACGGACGTTGCCGCGCGCCTTGAAACGGAGAAAAGCGCCGCCCTCAGCGACGCCGAGCGAGCAGTCGCGAGCGAGCGCATTGCCGCGGCGCAACTGTGGTTGGAGGACTTCGCGCCCGACTCGGCGCGGGTGGCTGTTCAATACGATCAGCTGCCTGCTGCCGCTGCCGACTTGACGGCCGACCAAAAGCGCTACCTGGGCCTGCTGGCCACTGGAGCGCGGGAGCGCAAGCCCGCGGGCGGGGAGGCCTGGCAGGGTCTTATCTTCGAAAGCGCCAAGGGCAATGGAATCGCGCCTGCCGACGCTTTCAGCGCGATCTATCGTTCATTCCTCGATCGGGCCAACGGTCCGCGCGCAGGCTGGCTGCTGGCGTCATTGGAGGATGAGTTCGTGATCGGTCGGCTCGAGGCAGCGTCGCGGTGAGCGTCGGCATCCAGCGTCTACGCGACGGCGCCGATGCGATCCGGAATGGCGCGCTGGCCAAGGGCCACGACACAGCCCTTATCGACCACGCTCTCGCCGCGGACGAGCAACGCCGCAAGCTGCTCGGCGAGATCGACTCGGCCCGCGCGGAGCGCAAGCAGCTCAGTGCGCAGGTCGCCGTCGCGATGAGATCCGGCGCCGCCAACGCCGACGAGCTGCGCCAGAAGTCGGTTGACCTGGGCACCAGCATCGACGAGGGTGAAGAGCGCCTGCGCGCGGTCGAGGCCGCGCTCGAAGAGCTTCTCCTGCGCATTCCCAATCCCCCCGATCTCGATGTGCCCGTCGGCTCGCCGGACGCGACGACCACCGTGCGTGAGTGGGGCGAGCCGCTCGCCCACGACGCGGGCGGCTGGGAGCGCAAGCCGCATTGGGAAGTTGGCGAGCGCCTGGGCATGTTGGACCTTGCCGCCGGCGCCAAGGTGACCGGCAGCGGGTTCCCCATCTATCGCGGCGCCGGCGCCCGTCTGGAACGAGCGCTGATCAACCTGATGCTCGAGCTGCAGACAACCCAGAACGGCATGACCGAGATCTGGCCGCCGGCAGTGGTCAACCAGGAATCGGCGCGCGGCACAGGCCAGATCCCGGACAAGGAAGAGCAGATGTACGTCGTGACGCGCGACGATCTGTACCTCGTTCCGACGGCTGAGGTCCCCGTCACGAACATTCACCGCGACGAGATCATCGACGCTGATCGTCTGCCAATCAGGTACGTCGCCTACTCGCCCTCATTCCGGCGCGAAGCGGGCGCGGCCGGCAAGCAGACGCGCGGCATCCTGCGCGTCCACCAGTTCGACAAGGTCGAGATGGTCGCCTTCACCAAACCCACAGAGTCGACCGGCGAGCTGGAGCGCATGACGCAGTGCGCCGAGGCAGCGCTGCAGCTGCTCGGCCTGCCCTACCGCGTGCGGCTTCTGTCGACGGGCGACATGGGCTTCACCCAGGCCAAGACCTACGACATCGAGGTCTGGGCACCTGGGGTGCAGGAGTGGCTGGAGGTTTCGTCGGTGTCCAACTTCCGCGACTTTCAGGCGCGCCGAATGAACATCCGCTACCGACCGGAAGCTGGCGCCAAGCCGGAGATCCTGCACACGCTCAACGGCTCGTCACTCGGGTTCCCGCGAACCTTCGCGGCGCTGCTCGAGACCTACCAGCAGCAGGACGGCTCGCTGGCGCTGCCCGAGCCGCTCGCCTCGCGCGTGGGCGAGATCTAGCTGGCGGCGACCGCCGACATCTCCGACCCGCGCCGGTCGTCGATCGAACCCGCGTGGAGCAGGCACCGGTCGCAGATGATCAACGGTTCCCAGCTGCGCTTGGCGCGGGCGCTCTGATCGTCGTCAACTTGGCGGCGGCACAGTTCGCAGCGAAATTCGAGTGGGTGTCGTGTCATGTCCGTAGGCTCACGTTTCTGATGATCTTTTCGGATGGGCCGTTGGTCCTTCCGTGAAGGCCAACCGGCACATCGCTGTCGCTACAAGTTGGTACGGCGTTAGGAGGCGGCCGGTTTGCCGACCGACCGCCGGCGCCCTTACCCTCCGCCTGTGACGGCCCCGCTCATCCTGGATATCGGACTGGTGCTGCTCGCGGCTGCGGGTGGCGGCTGGCTCGCGCGAAGGGTCGGCCTGCCAGCTGTCGTCGGGTATCTCGGCGTGGGGCTGATTGTCTCGCCGTTCACGCCGGGCTACGTCGCCGATCGCGACCAGATTTACCTGCTCGCTGACGTCGGCGTTGCGCTGCTGCTGTTCGAGGTGGGGATCGAGATCGATATCGATCGACTGCGCACGGAACAGCGTGCGTTGCTGGCAGTGGTGCCGCTCCAGGTCGCGATCACCCTCGCTGTGTCGGTCGTGGCGCTGATGTGGGCTGGCCTGTCGCCGGCAGCGGCAGGACTGGTGGGCCTTGGCGTCTCCTCGTCGTCAAGCGTCGTCATGGTGAATATCACCCGGAGCAAGCGCCGCACGACTGACCGCCCCACTGAGCGTGCGATGGTTGGCTGGAGCATCGTCCAGGACATCGCCGTGGTGGTGGTGTCGGTAGTGCTGTTCGGCCTGATAGGGCTGAACGACCGTGACCCGGTGCTCGCGCTCGTTGAGTTCGCCGCGTACGTCGTTGTTGCGGTCGTGGTGGCGTGGCTTCTGCCGCGCGTCCTGAAACAGTTGCGCGGCGATTCCGACCTGTTCCTGATCGTGTCGGTCGCGACCGCGCTGTCGGTTGCTGCCCTGGGCGACTTCGTCTTCGGCGTGCCGCTCGCCCTGGCGGCGTTCGTCGCCGGTCTGGTGATCAGCGAAGGACCCACGACGAGCGAAGCGCGCCGGCGCCTGCTGCCATTCCGCGATCTGTTCGCCGTCCTGTTCTTCGTTGCGGTGGGCTCGCTCATCGACCCCAACGCCCTCCTCGGGGCACTGCCGGCGCTGACGCTCATCGTTGCGCTGGTGGTCATCGCCAAGGTGGCCGTGAGCTACGTACTGGCGCGCGCCGCCAGGCTGCCGCGGCCCGGCCAGCTTGCCGTGGGCCTGGGCCAGGTAGGCGAGTTCTCGTTCGTCATCGTCTCGGTTGGCGTCGCCGCCGACGTTGTTCCGCTCGACTGGTTCGCCGCCCTACTGGGCGCGGTCGTGCTGACGATCGCCGCATCTGCGGTGATCGCCCGCTTGGTTGGTCCGCGGACACCGGCTGCGGCCGCGGCTCCGGCGGCTACCGCGGCAGGTCTCTGAGCGCGCTCACTCGCTGCTTGCCGGTATCCTCAGCCCACCGGAGAGGTGGCCGAGCGGTTTATGGCGGCGGTCTTGAAAACCGCAGGGTGAAAGCCCCGGGGGTTCGAATCCCTCCCTCTCCGCCACTACTTTCACGCTCAGAGAGGGCATCGAACCACCGAACAGGCGTTCTATAATCTCCCCGCTGGTAGCAATCTGGTAGCAACAGGCGTATGATGGTGGACGTAAAGAAGCGCCCCGGCTCTCTACCAACCGAGGCGCTAACGGCAAAGTCCTAGTTAGGAGGACCGACCGCATGGCTAAGTCTAGCCACCGCTCTCCGGGCGAGGGGAGCATCTACCAGACCACCGACGGCCGCTGGCGGGGCGCCATAACCATCTCTGGCAGAGGCACGCAGACGCGCCGCGTAGTCAGCGGGCGCAGTCGCGCCGAAGTCGCAGCAAAACTCGACGTGGCTCGGCGCAACAGCGCCTCTGGCGTTTACGCCGGTCGGCAGACCGTGGGCGACTATCTGGCGCGCTGGCTGCAGGCCGAGAAGCAGCGCGTGCGCGCGTCTACGTGGCAGGAGCGTGAGTCGCACACCCGGCTCTACATAGTCCCTGCCATGGGCCGCGTACCGCTCGCCAGACTGACGCCGCTCGACGTTGAGTCAATGACTGCCGCTCTCGTGGCACGCGGGCTGTCGCCGCGCACGGCGGCCCACTGCCGCGTATCGCTGCGCCGCGCTCTGGGCGACGCTCAGCGCGATGGCCTAGTCGCGCGCAACGTCGCCGCGCTCGCGCGCCCGCCGCGCATCCCTAGCAGGGGACTGGAGGCAGGCCGCGACTATCTCGACGCCACCGACCTGAGGCGACTCTTGAGTGCCGCGAAGGTGCATCCGCTTGGGCCGCTGTTCACGCTGGCCGCGACTACGGGGCTACGCCAGGGCGAATTGCTAGGCCTGTCGTGGGGCGACGTTGACGCAGAGCGGCGCACGCTGACGGTGCGCAGGAGCCTAGCCCGCGCGCACGGCGGCGGCTGGGCGCTGGCCGAGCCAAAGACTGCGCGCAGCCGCCGGACTATTCACCTACCGTCTGCGGCCGTGGCTGCGCTAGAGCGTCACCGGGACCTACAGAACGTCGCGCATGTCGCGGCAGGCGGCGCGTGGCAGAACGTGGACCAGCTGGCGTTCACCGACACCATAGGCAGGCCGCTAGGTGGCTCCTACGTGAGCCACGCCTTCCACCGGCTGCTAGATGCCGCAGGCCTGCCGTCTATCCCATTTCATGGACTGAGGCACTCGGCAGCGAGCGCGCTGCTTGCTCAGGGCGTACCGCTAATCGAGGTAAGCCGGATGCTCGGCCACTCGACCATCAGCATCACCGCCGACACCTACTCGGGGGTAACGCCGGAGCGCATGCGTGACGCCGCAGACGCCATGGACCGCGCATTGGGCGGTGCGTCGTGAGCCGCCCGACGACCCTATACGGCGACTTAGTGGCGGCGTGGGTTTGGGACCACCTGCTGCTCGCGCAGAGGCGCTACGGGCCTGACGCGCGGCTGTCGGACCCAGCCGTGCGTCCGTCGCTTGGGGACGCCGTCCTTGCGCTCGGGAAGGGCGCGACAACGATTAAGCGCGCGCTAAAGCGCGACCTTGGAATGACGTGGGAGCAGCTGCTGGCGGAGGCGATACGCTGGCAGGACATAACCGACCCACCGCGGGGCAGGGACTACTACGTTACATCGGGATACCGCCTGGACGGGCCGTGACGCGGAATAGTGACCCCTACAGAAAAAGGGGTGAGATGTTGGTCTTATGGACCACCAGCCGCCCCGCCGTCCGACCCATATCGTCCTGCGCCTACCGCCCGATGTACGCCGCCGCCTGGAGCACCAAGCCTCTAAGGAATACCGGGGCGTAAAAGACGAGGCCGTGCGTCTAATCGACCTGGGGACGCGGGCGGCAGAGGCAGCAGACGCATCCCCAGCGACCGCGGAGATAGAAACGCGCGAAGCGCAGATTAACGGCTGGCTTCGCCATCTAGCAGACCTGGCCGACCCTGCCGCGGGTGAGCGATGAGCGCCCTAGAGGACTCCATCCGGGCGATGGTGGCCGACGAGGTAGAGCGGCAGCTGGCCGCTACCCGGAATGCGCCCGACCGTCTGCTCTCAGTCGAGCAGGCCGCCGACCGTCTGGGCATCGGCCGAAGCGCCGCGTATGCGCTCATTGGGCGCGAAGACTTGCGCAGCGTAAAGGTGCTCAAGCGCCGACTGGTGCCAGAGAGCGCGGTTAGCGAATTCATCGAAAGCGCCGGGCAAACGTAATGAGCGCCCGAGCCGAAGCCCGAGCGCCCAATCTGCACCCCAAGGTTAGCGCAACCGCCCGCGACCAGCGCGCAGCCGCGCGCCTCCGCGCCGACCTGCACCGGGCAGCTGTTCTGCGCGTGCTGGCCGATACGCAGATGCGACGCGCCACCGCGCAAGTGGCTGCGTTCCTGGAAGGGCGGGGCGAAGATGGTCGCTAACCGCGCCTCTTCTGGGTGCCGCAAGGCGGCTAGGCCCATCCAGACACGGAATAAGCGTGCGCGGGCCGCCAGCAAGCCTGAGCGCGTTTCTACGCGCTGCGAAACATGTTGGTCTGAGGCACCCGCGCATCCGCGCATGGTCTGCGGTTTGTGGACGAAAGGCCGCCTCATGCAACAGTGCCAGCGCCACGCTGTCACAGAAGCGGCGGGGCGCGCGTGCACGGCAGGCGGGCATAGCGACGCGCTGACGTACTACGGGCCGGGTAACACCGACTACACAAGCGACGTGCGGCGCATTCTGTCGGAGCGCCGCTAGTGAGCGGCTACGTAAACGACTTTGACGCGCTCCTGGACGCTAGCCCCTTGCCCGCAGACGACGCAGCCGACCGCGACGCCGCTAACGCAGCTGACCGCGCCGAGGTCGAGCGCGAAGCGGCTGCGGAGCGCGAGCGGCTGCTGCGCTACCTGGCGCCGAATGAAATAGGCAGCGACGTGCCTGCGCTCCCTTCGGGCGCGTCGCTGCCGTCGCCTGCGTTTACCGCGAGCGCGGAAGGGGCGTTGGGCGGCGGATGGCGGGAGCGTTCTGTGCTTGCGTCGGACGTTACGCCGCGCGACGTTGAGTGGCTTTGGCCGCGATATCTCGCACTGGGGAAGGTGGCACTGCTAGACGGCGACCCCGGCCTACTGAAGTCGGGAATTCTCGTTGACCTACAGGCGCGCATAACGACAGCCGCCGGGGCGCCGGATGGTAGTGCAATGCTGGACGAGCCAGCAGACTGCATTTACGTCACGGGCGAAGACGACCCCGATGACACCATCGTGCCGCGCCTAATTCGCGCTGGTGCCGACCTAAGGCGCGTCACCATCTTTCCGTCACTGGCCATGCCGCGCGACTCCGAAATACTGCGTGAGGCGGTTGGCGACCTGCGCGCTCGGTTCATTGCGTTTGACCCAATCATGGCTCACCTGGACGAGACGGTGAAGACGCAGATAGACCACCTTGTACGCATCAAGCTGCAACCGCTAGTCGATATTGCGCGCGAGTTTAAGGCCTGCGTATTGGCGTCTCGCCACCTGTCAAAAGAGGCGAATAGGGCCGCGCTATACCGCGGCGGCGGAAGCGTGGCATTTGGCGGCTTGGCGCGCGCCGTCTTCGCCGTCGGACGCGACCCTGACGATAGGGAGCGCTACGTGTTCGCGGCGGTTAAGACATCGAACGCGAAGACGCCGCCATCCCTTTCATACCGAGCGGATGCGATATCGGATACCGCGCCGCCCCGAGTGAAGTGGGAAGGCAAGTCTGATTGGAGCGCGGAGTCACTGATTGGCACTGGCGTCGAAGACGCTAAGGACAAGACCAAGGCCGAAGAACTGGGTGAGGCGATGCGGCAGTATGTCGACGCCGGAGGCGGCGATGTCGCCTCAAACGACCTGTATGCCGCGGTGGAGGCGCAGGGCTTCGACCTTTCGAGCGGCGACCTGAAACAGCGGGCGCGCGTTGTGGCTCGTATCGAGTCCTACCGCGACGGGTGGCAGGGGCCGTGGCGGGTGCGCCTGCGTGTACCTGCGCGCCAAGGGGCCGTGGGGGGTGTCGTTGGGGGTGGGGAGCCAAACAATCCGGAACCCCCTGACACCGGATTCTATGGATTCTATGAAGGAGAGCCTTCTATCCCCCCTAGAGAGAGAGATTGGAGAGAGGATTCTCATAGGCTCCAATCAATCCGCCCCCCAGGGGCACAGGAGTCTATGGGAGACCCACCGCCACCACTCCCGGAAAGGTGGCCACGACAGGTCTTCTGTCCCCCCTGTCGGTCCCTGAGTCGTGGGGAGTGTGGGCATCCCCCACCGGCCGTCCTGACGCCGCCAAGAGGCCTGCGCAAGGCCGCGGGGGAGCAGGCCTAATGACCACGTCAGTGTGGGCCACCATGCGTCTCTCCCGCCCCGAGCCACTCGCTCGCAGCCACGAAATCACCGCCGTCACGTTTACCCGCGACTTCGACGCCAACGCGTCGCCCATGACTTGCGCCTGTGGCTGGCAGGGAACCGTCGAAGGCTGGCCCGCCCATGTCCCCAACGTCAGCCAGGCCGTGGCGTGGAGTGACGTTGAGAAGGCTCGCAACAAGGAAAAGAAGAAAGCCACACCAGGGCCTTCACTACCTGGTGCGGCTGCACAAATTCTAGCCAACCCAATTAGTCGACAACGGCGCAGCACGACCGCCGCAAAACAGTCGCGCTAGAAACACAGAAAGGGAATAGGGCAAATGGCAACCGGGACCCTAGGAGCACGGCTCGCAGACAGGCAATCTTTCGACGCCGGGGCGGGACAGAAGCCGACCATAGACAAGGCAGTTGTGTACCAGGGGGAAAAGCTTCCACCTAGCGTGCAGGCGGAGGTGAAGAAGGGCAAGGGCACCGAATGGAAGGACGTGCCGCTAGTGGACTCCGCTGCGCTCAAGCTCCTTTACGACCGCGGCGGGCAGCGCATCGTGGCAGATAGCAGCAAGGGCGAGTACCGCGTCGGGACGACGTGGAGGAACGAGCCGTTGATGCCGGGCGACCAACTAATGGCCGTGCGTGCCAGCGATGTTGAGGGCATTCAGGGTATCGCTGGCTCGCGCAGGCTCGGTCAGTGGTCGCTGCTGCGCCTCACGCCCACAGAAGCCGGGACCGCGGCGCGACTCATCGCGAGGGACGAGAGCTTCCGCAATCCGCGGCCGAAGCCGATTGTCACAAAGGGCGACATCGCGGCGCTCGCGCGCAGCTGCCGGCTGACGCCGGGTGGCGGCGTAATGGTCGTCACGCCAGGGTTCATGGTCGGTCACGCGCTCGCGACGATAAGGGCGCTAGAGCCGCTTATCGCGGCTCATCTTGCAGGACAGGCAGTGTCGTGCGACTTCTGCGGGCAGCCCGCTACCGGCATTGCCGAGGTCAACGTCGCCGTGTGCGAGGAGCACGCGAAGGGCGGTGTGTAGGTGAGCGAGAGGTCCGACGCCGCGGAGCAGATAGTCAGCGCGCTAGAGAACGCCGGCCTGGAGGCGAGCACCTGGACTGAGGCGGTGACGCGCGGCCGGATTAGGAAGGTTGGCTGGGGAGGTAAGGGCAGGTCCGGCGCCGTGGTGCTGGTCGACGCAGACGATATTGAGGTGTTCGGTAGTGGCTCGGGTGACTACGCCGACCCCGGCAGCGCAGCCTCCGCCATCATTGATGCCGTAGGGGACGAGTAAGCGATGGGCAAGTGCCGCGTATGTGGCAAGCAGATTAGGCGTCAGCTGAGCGCTGCCTATTGTTCGGATGCGTGTAAGCAGCGGGCATATCGCCTGCGTAAGCGGGGTGTGCGCATCGCGCGTGGCGGGCGCCTGCGCGGTGCATAAAAGGTGGGCGTTACGTTGTTAAAGAGAACGGCGCTCCGGAAGATGAGCCCTGGCCGGTAACTCCCTGCCCACGTACACCTGCACAAAGTGGGCGTCGGATGCATAAAGTGAGGCACCGGAAAACCGAGCCAAACGAACGCAAATCGCCGGAAACGGCGGCCTAAGAACTGAAAAGGACGAGATATGGAACCGAAGGAAGCCGCAGACAAACTGCGCAAGTTGCATCGCTCATTAATGTCGGGCAAATGGACGGCGGAGCACATCGCCGACCCTATCGCCAAGGCCGCCCTAGAGGCAGCCAAGCGCGCCGCGCAGGCGGGGCCGACGCCCCAGGCACCGGCGCTCGCTGACGCCTGGTACGAGCGGATAGAGGGAGACCGCGCCTTCATCGGCACCGGGCCAGTGCTTACGTTCAGCCACGGCATCGTGGAAACCGACCGTATGCAGGCGGGCATCCTGTTCGGCTCTAACTCCGCGCCGCAGTTTCATCGTAGCCATCGTGTCCCGTCGTGGGCCTGGGAGGCTATGGAAGAAGGCATGGCTGACCCGCAGCTCCTAGAGCAGGTCGGGAACGCTGCCATCGAGGAAGGTCTCGGCTAGTGAACGCCGCAGACGCGCCGACGTGCCGCATTCTCGACTGCGGCCAACCCCGCGCGAAGGAACGGGGCGTTTGCGGGGAGCATAGGGCCGAGTACCTTCGCCCGTGGCGCAAGTCGCTAGCCGAGTACCGCTGGCACCAGCCGAACGCCGACGCCGCCGCCGTCGCAGCCCGGGCGGAGCGCAACCGTCAGCGGCTCGAGTCCGCCCGGGCCAACTGGCGCCGCCGCCGCGAGCGTAAAGCCCTTGTCTTGCGCGTAGTCGTCGCAGCCGAGAGCGGGTTCTGTTGGATATGTAGGGGCCCGCTACCGGAAGTTGAGCATTGGGACCATGAGCCGCCCATAAGCCTCCACCCGGCCATCAGTGTCCTGCAGCCCGCTCATGCCCGGTGCAATCTTCGGAAGGGCGCCAGAACAACTCGCGCCATTCCACTCATAGAACGTCTAGCGTGGCAGCCTGATGAGCAATCGCCGCCATAGCCCCCCGCGCGTAGCCGCCCCCGCCGAATACCTGACCGCTCACGAGGCCGCCCAAATGCTCGGACTCACCCCGCAGGCTATCTGGCGCGCAGCCAATCGGGGTCGCATCGAGGTCGCCACGGAGTTTGCGGTGCATGGTCTCCGCCAGCAGACATTCCGCCGCGAGGACGTAGTCACCTATGGCGCGTCGCGCGCCAATAAAGGCGGCACCCGCGCCAAGCCGCAGCCGCCGCCGCCAGTCGAGCACTGGCCCATGGACGCCGGCACCGCCATCCGCCGCGGCCGCAACGTGAGGCTGCAACGCTGCCGTGCTTGCGGCTGGCAGGGCGAGCGGGACGTGTTCCCGGGCCACGTCGCGGCGGCTGCGCGCTAGGAGACTGGCGCGCTAGGGGCTAGTGGGGCGCGGGGCGCGGCCCTGCAATCATCTCCACGCACGCAGAACGCCCCTTCGGGCGCCACCACGCCGCGTTTTGCCTGCGGCAGCACGTAGGCAACCCGCGAGCCAAAACGCCGCCCTGGCAAGGCAGAACGCACGCTCGCGTCTGCGCACTCCTGCGCGCCAGGAACTAGCGTGGAGTGTGGAGTGGTAGCAACTCTGGTAGCAACAGCGGCGCACCCGGGCAACCTGTCAACCCGGAATAGAACGCGCTGTGAGAGGCGATTAGAACGCTCTGGACTAACCGGAACACCCGGAATAGACCTTGAAAACCGTTGAGCGAAAGCTCCGGGGGTTCGAATCCCTCCCTCTCCGCCAC
>JBDTUR010000044.1:0-12817 GCA_040007635.1 Chloroflexota bacterium | reverse complement strand
CGGCTGCTCCGGCCGACCAATCCACCCGGGAGAACATCCCGATCGACTAGCCGCAAGGACGACGCTGGCAGCCGCCAAGCTGCGGCCAGCGGAGGACGCGCAGCAGCAGCCCGCAGGCGCCGCTGCGGAGATCAAACGTAACCGGCCCCGCAAGGAGGGTCGGAGAAAGGCAACCCGTGATCGGCCCGCGCCTGCGCCGCTTCGCGGCCGGATATCGCGGCTTCTCGCGCAGCGCGCGCATCTACATCAGCGGTTCGTTCCTCTCGAGCGCCGCGCTCGGCCTGTTCTTTGTCAACTTCAACCTGTACCTCGCGGCGCGTGGCTTCGATCCCTCGACCATTGGCCTGGTCGCCACCACGTCCGGGCTGAGCATCGCCGCCGCGGCAATTCCGGCGAGCATCCTCGCCAACCGCCTGGGGCGGCGGAACACGATGCTTCTTGGCGCCGCCACGGTGATGCTCGCGTTCATTGGCTTCCTGACCCTTGATGCCCTGGCCGCCATCTTCGTTGTGACCGTGATCTATGGCACCGGCCAGCAGCTCATGCAGATCCCGGCCAGTCCGTTCCTGACCGAGAACTCGAAGCCCGATCAGCGCAACGAGGTCTTCGCGCTCAACGGCGCGATGTTCAACCTGTCGCAGGTGATCGCCGGCCTGTCCGCGGGCGCGATCGTGGGCCTCTTCCTGGGCAGTGGCTCGAGCGATCAGGTGGCGTCGTTCCACTTGCTGCTGGTGGGAATGCTCGTGCTGATCGGTGGCACGGCGCTGCTGCTCATCCTGATCGGTGACGACCGTCGTCGGCCGGGGCTTGCTGAAACGGGCGTAGTGCCGCCCGAACCCAACCAGCCTCCGGTGGCGGCATCTGGCATGCGTGCCCGCCTGTCGCGTATCGGCATTCACATGAGCGAACCGCGCCTCTTCCTGAAGTTGGTCGCGCCCGGATTCCTGGTTGCCATCGGTGCCGGCCAGGTGCTGCCCTTCCTGAACCTGTACATCGTGGGTCGCTTCGGGCTCGATCTATCCACGACCAACGCCGTGTTCGCTGTCAGCGCGCTGGGGACGATGATCGCCATCCTCATCCAGCCGGTCATCGCCCGCCGTTACGGCAAGATCCAGTCAGTCGTTCTGGTGCAGGCCGCGAGCATCCCGTTCATCACCGTGCTCGGCTTTGCGCCGTGGATACCGCTGGTCATCGTGGGCATGACCGTCCGCAACGCCCTGATGAACGCGGCCAACCCAGTTTTCAGCGCTTATGTGATGGAACGCGTCAAACCACTGGAGCGGGCGACGATCACGGCCACCCAGAGCCTGGTCTGGTCCCTGGGCTGGGCGGTCGGGGGTATCTATTACTCGACCGTTCAAGCCACGTTTGGTTTCGCGCGCGGCTACGACATCAACTTCCTGACCATCATCGTGTTTTATTCGACCGCCACGGCGCTCTATTTCCTGTGGTTCGCGCGGCGGGAGCGCACGGCGCGCGTCGATGGTCCGGCTGGCGCCGCCGGCCAGCCCGCCCAGCCGGGGCCTTAGTCTGCGTTCGTGGCAATCAATATCCGGCCCGTCCCAGCCGACGACCTGCGTCTCTACATCGACACGGTCAACGTCGCGTTCGGCGAGCCAACGGACGATGCCCAGTTCGAGCTCGACCGCAAGCTCCTCGAGCCTGAGCGTGTGCTGGGCGCGTATGACGGGGAGACGCTCGTCGGCGGGGGCGCGGCCTTCTCTTTCCGCATGACCGTGCCCGGTGGCGCGCGGGTGCGGACCGCCGGCGTGACCGGTGTGGGCGTCATGCCCACGCATCGGCGCCAGGGCATCCTGCGCGATCTGATGGCCCGCCAGCTGGAGGATGTTCGCCGCAATGGCGAGCCGCTCGCCGCGCTGGTAGCGTCGGAGGGCTCGATCTACCAGCGCTTTGGTTATGGCCTGGGCACTTTGCGCGGCTCGATCGATATCGAGCACGGTCGGACGGCCTTCCGTAAGCCGCTCTCGCCCGTGGGCACGATTCGACTAGTTGACCGCGCCGAGGCGCGCCGGCTGATGCCGCTCATATACGACCCCGTCTGCGCGGCCACGCCAGGCTTCATCGAGCGCGACGGACCGTGGTGGGACGAGCGCCTGGCTGACATCGAAGCCCACCGCCGCGGAGCAGGCCCGCAGTACCGCGCGATCTACGAGCGTGACGGCCAGCCTCTGGGCTACGTGCGCTACCGCGTCAAGGCCGAGTGGCTCGACATGACCAACAACAGCGCGCTCATCATCAACGAGCTCATCAGCGTCGACCCGGCTGCCGAGCAACAGCTGTGGCGCTACATCTTTGGCGTCGATCTCATCGCGCGCATCAAGTACAGCTGGTCGCAGCCCAGCCAACCTCTGATGCTCTTGTTGGCCGATCCCCGCCGGATGGGCCTGCGCGTGACCGACGGTATCTGGCTGCGCATCGTCGATGTCGCGGCCGCATTGGCGGCGCGCGGCTATGCCGCCGATGGCGCGCTCGTGGTCGACGTCGCCGATGAGTTCCTGCCCGCCGCCGCAGGACGGTGGCGCATCACTGCTGCCGGCGGCAAGGGCACGATCGAAGCGACAACCGACCCGGCCGACCTGGCGCTTGATACGACCGATCTTGCCGCTGCCTACCTGGGCGCAGTCAGCTTTGCCGAGCTGATGCGCGCTGGCCGGACGGAGGAGTTGACTCCGGGCGCATGGGCGCGCGCCGACGCGCTCTTCGCGCACAGCATCGCACCGTGGTGCTCCACGGCGTTCTGAAACGGCAGCGCGCCGTGAGCGCGGCACGCAAAGAAACGCCCGAAGGAGCCGCCCGGTCCAGTTGCAGTCTTCACTGGCGGACCAGTGAGGACGGCTCCGGTGCCGTGGCCCCTTCGGGACGAGCGCAGATTACGGCCCCCGCCTGTCGCCGGGCAACGGCCTTTGTCCACGAACTTGGGGATGTGGCGCGACCTTATCCACGACACGCGAAGAAGCTCGTCCACAGCGCCCTTGGCGATGCTGCCCCATGATCTGCCGACCATGAGCTGCATCCTGTGAACGAGCCCTACCCCTACCACGAACCGCCCGTGCCGCCCAGCCCCAAGCCCGCGTCGTCGCTCGCTGCGCTGGTGCTCCTGGTGGTTGTCTTCATCGTCGGCGTCACGGTCGGCCAGAGCGGCTTCTTCGGCGGCTCGGCAAGGCCGACTGACAATGGCAACCCGACTCCCACACCTAGCGCGAGCGCAGATGGCCTGCAGGGCTTCGATCTCTTCTGGCAGGCGCTGGGGATCATTCGCCAGAACTTCGTCGGGCGCAACGAACTGAACGACCAGGCGCTCGTCTACGGCGCGATTCGCGGCCTCGTCGACGCTTTGGGTGACACCCAGCACACCGTCTTTATGACGCCGCAACAAGTACAGGATGCCAACGATGCGCTGAATCTGACCGTGGTGGGAATTGGTGTCACCGTCGGGCAGGACGGCGACCGAGTGTTGGTTCTTTCCGTGCTTCCGGGCAGCCCGGCGAGCGCAGCCGGCATCCATGCCGGCGACGTCTTCACCAGCGTCGACGGCCAATCTGTCCATGGCCAGACCATCGACCAGGTCGTGGGCCAGGTCCGGGGCGAGGCGGGTACGCGCGTCGAGGTCACGTTCGATCGGCCGTCAACGGGCGCGACGCTCGATGTGACCATAGTCCGCCAGGAGCTGCACATTCCGGGTGCCTGGTGGGCCATGGTTCCGGGCACCCACGTTGCCATGCTTCGCCTCGCGACATTCGGCACAGGGTCCGCAGATGACTTGCGTGCTTCGCGCGACGCCGCGGTTGCAGCTGGTGCGACCGCGCTGATCCTCGACCTGCGTGGCAATCCCGGGGGCTACGTCGAGGAAGCGAAGAATGTTGCCAGCCAGTTCCTGACCGACAAGGTCGTCTTTATCAGCGAGGACGCCAGCGGGACGCAGACGCCGGTCACGACGGTTGCCGGCGTCACGGCGACCGCTATGCCGCTCGTGGTCTTGATCGATGCCAACACCGCGAGTGCGGCAGAAATCGTTGCTGGCGCCATTCAGTCGGCCCATCGCGCGACGCTGGTTGGCCAAACAACCTTTGGCACCGGCACGGTCCTGCAGGAGTTTGACCTACCCGACGGATCGGCCATCCGGCTCGCAACCGAGCGCTGGCTGACGCCCGACGGCGCGCTCATCTTCGGCAAGGGCATCACGCCCGACATCGCCGTGGCGATGGCCACCGACGACCTGGCGGTCGATCCGACCGAGCTCGCAGGCGTTGCGCCCGATCAGGTTGCGGGGCTGAAAGATCCGCAGCTGCTCAGGGCACTCGACCTGCTCGGCGTCCCGCTGCCCAGCCCCACGCCCTAGCGGACCGGACGTGCGGCACGGCGCTCGAAGCGCGCTGGTGGTGCCCTACATGCTCCGCGGCGGTCGGCGAAGACGAGGCGTCCAGCCTGCGCTACGCCTAATACCATCCGCGCGATGGTGGAGCGGCGGGCTGCGCTGATTGTCAATCCCACGTCGGGTGGCGGGCGCGGTTGGCGCGTGCTCGGGCAGGCGGCGCCGCTGCTACGCAAGGCAGGCATCATGCCCGACGTCGTGATGTGCACCAACGGCGACGAGCCGGCTGACCTCGCCCGTCAGGCCGCCGCAGATGGACACGGGCTCGTGATCGCGGTCGGCGGTGATGGCCAGGCGTCCGCGGTTGCCGAGGGGCTCGTCGGCACTGATACGACCTTCGCGCTGCTGCCGGCCGGCAGCGCCAACGACTATGCGCGCACCCTGGGCGTGCCGCGCGGCAACGTGGCCGCCGCGGTCACGGCGATCGCGGCCGGGCGAACCGCGCGCGTGGACACGCTCAAGGTGCGCGTCGCGGACGGCGAGCGCCACTTCCTGAACGTCGTCGGCACGGGTTTCGATGCCGTAGTGGCCGGCCGGGCGGAGAAGATCCCGCTGTTACGCGGCGCGGGCCGATACGTGGTGGCGCTTGTTGCCGAGTTGCCGCGCTTCAAGGCCGCCACCATCACGCTCGATGTCGACGGTGAAACACGCGAGCTGCGGGCGATGATGGTCGCGATCGCGAATGGCACGAGCTATGGCGGGGGGATGCGCGTCGCGCCCATGGCAACCCTCAGCAGCGGCCAGCTTGAAGTCTGCGTCGTGGGCGAGGTGTCCAAGCCGGAGTTCCTGCGCGCATTTCCGCGCGTCTTCCGCGGCACTCACGTGACGCACCCCGCCGTGACCATGCTGAGTGGCCACCAGGTGAGCGTCGCGGCCGACCGGCCGTTGCGGCTGATCGGCGATGGTGAGTGGTTCGGCGAGCTGCCCGCGACCGTCACCGTCGATCCGGCCAGTTTGAGCGTCGTGGTCGGACCGGGCTATCAGGGGCGAGCAGAGGGCAGTTCTGAGTAATCCTGACGAGCGCGAAGAGCGTTGCGCGGCGCTACACTCGCGCGGGGTCCGGCCTACCGTGCCCGCCGACGTTGTCGAGGAGCCTCAACACGTGCCCCATAGCCCAGTCCTGACCAGCCCAGTCGCCGCGCGCGACGTGCTGACCGAGGCGGAGGCCCAGAACCGCGCCGCGCGCGTCAGCGACGTCAGCTACGAAATCGCGCTCGACCTGGTCGCCGGCATCACCACGTATCGCGGCGACGTCACCGTCCGCTTTAACACGAGCGGCAGCGGGCCGCTCTTCCTCGACTTCCGCGGCCGCGAAATCGAGCGCCTGGAAGTCAACGGGGAGCGCCTTGAGCCAGACTGGACGGGCTATCGGCTGACCCTGCCTGCGTCCGCAGTAAGCGGCTCGATGACCGTTCGCATCGCCTATCTCAACGATTACGACACGACCGGCGACGGCTTCCATCGCTTCGTCGATCCCGAAGACAACGCCGAGTACGTCTACACCAACTTCGAGCCGTACGAGGCGCACCGGCTTTTCCCGTGCTTCGACCAGCCGGACATCAAGGCGCGCTACGAGTTCACTGTCACCGCGCCATCCGACTGGATGGTCTTCTCGAACGCTCCCACCGCGTCAAATGAGCGCGCCGCCGACGGCCGCACGCTCCACCACTTTGAGCGGACCGAGCTCTTCAGCAGCTACCTGACCGCGCTCATCGGTGGGCCGTACGCCCATCGCGCGATCGAGCACAAGGGCCTGAGCCTGCGCCTATTTGCGCGCGGCTCCATGGAACGCTATCTCGACGACCAGGCGCCGGAGATCTTTGAAGTCACGACGCAGGGCTTCGACTTCTACACCGAGCTCTTCGCGCAGCCGTATGCCTTCGGCAGCAAGTACGACCAGGTGTTCGTGCCCGAATACAACTCGGGCGCGATGGAGAACGTGGGCTGCGTCACGTACAACGAGGCGTACCTCTTCCGCGATCCGCCCACGGACAATCAGCGGCTCGATCGGGCCGAGACATTCCTGCACGAGCTGGCGCACATGTGGTTTGGCAACCTCGTGACGATGCGCTGGTGGAACGACCTGTGGCTGAACGAGTCGTTCGCTACCTACATCAGCTATCTCGCAATGACGTCGGCGACGCGCTTCCGCAACGCGTGGAAGGTCTTCAACTACCGCATCAAGCGCTGGGCCTATCAGACCGACCAGCTACCCACTACCCACCCCATCGCCGGCACGGCCGCGGACACGGAGATCGCCTTCCTGAACTTCGATGGGATCACCTACGGCAAGGGCGCATCGGTCCTCAAGCAGCTCGCCAAGTACATCGGGCCTGACGCGTTCCGCGATGGCCTTCGGATTTACTTCAAGCGCCATGCCTGGGCCAACGCGACATTGGCTGACTTCCTGGCGTGTCTCGAGGAATCGCACGGCGCGTCGCTCCAGGAGTGGGCCAAGCTCTGGCTCAGGACCGCGTCGGTCAACACCGTTGCCGCAAAGTGGACAGTGGCAGACGGCAAGCTGACGCAGCTGGCCATCGAGCAGACCGCCCCGGCCGACTACCCCACCCTTCGCCCGCACGCCTTCGAGCTCGCCCTCGTCTCCGACACGGCCAGTGGCGGGCTGTCACTCGAGTCGACGCCCGCCTGGGTCGAAGGCGCACTGACGCCGCTGCCCGGCCTGGCCGGTCACGTGGCGCCCGCGCTCGTGTTTCCCAACTATGGCGACCACGCCTATGCCAAGGTCGCGCTGGACGAGCGCTCCCTTGAGTTTGTCCGTGCCAATCTCAACCGCGTCGATGACGCGTTGCTGCGCGAGCTGCTCTGGATGTCGCTCTGGGAGATGGTGCGCGATCGGCAGCTGCGTTCGACCGAGTACCTTGCGATTGCGCGCGAGCGCCTTGGTGTCGAGTCGGACAAGGACATCCTCGACATGGCCGTGGAGCGCGTCGCCCTGGCCTTGGCGCGCTTCGTGCCCGAGTCGCGCCGCGAGACTGAGGCACACCTATGGTTCGAGACCGCGCTCAGCAACCTTGCGGGCACGTCAGAGACGGATCGCCAGATCCTGTGGGCGCGCTCCGCGGTCGCCGTCGCGACCTCCCAAGCGGATGTCGCGCTGCTGACCGACCGCGTCACCAAGAACGAGCCGCTCAACGGCTTTGACCTCGACCAGGAAATGCGCTGGCTCGTCGCGATCAAGGCGATCGCTTTCGGACTGCCCAACGCCGACGCGCTACTTGCCGCTGAGGCGGAGCGCGACCGGTCCGATCGCGGCCGCCGAGCGATGCTTCGCGCAGAGGCGTCGCGCCCGACAAGTGGCGCGAAGGCAGAGGCGTGGGAGCGCATCAACGCGGGCGGTTACGGCTCCTTCCATTTGACGCGCGCCGCGATGCAGGGCTTCTTCTGGCCGCACCAGGACGAGGTGCTCGCGCCGTACGCCGACCGCTTCTTCAAGTCGGTTCGCGGCGTGTTCGAGACGCGCGACCATCCATTCGCGCGCTCCTACCTGGTGTCGCTCTACCCGGGGTATCTCGCCGAACCGCAGGTTCTCGACCGCTCGCGCACGCTGCTCTCGCAACTCAACGGCTCACTGCCCACCCTGACGCGCCAGCTGACTGAGGTGGCGGACGACTTGGACCGAACAATCAAGGTGCGCGCATTCGCGGAAAACGGCTGACCGCATGACCGGCCGCGCCTGGGTCGAGCGGGTGACGCTCGAGGGCACCTACGTGCGGCTCGAGCCGCTATCGATGGACCACCTCGCAGGCTTGACGCTCGTTGGCCTCGACGCTGAGATCTGGCGCTGGATGCCCACGTTCGTGCAGTCACCGCAGGACATGCGGAGGCTCATCGAAGAGGCGCTGGCCGAGGCCGAGGCGGGGACGATGGTGCCGTTCGCGACGATCGAGCGCGCGACCGGCCAGCCGGTGGGCAGCACCCGCTATCTCTCGCTCGCGCCGCCCCACCGCCGGCTTGAAATCGGCTGGACATGGCTCGCCCCGGGGTGGCAGCACAGCACCGTCAACACCGAAGCGAAGCTGTTGATGCTCCAGCACGCATTTGACAAGCTGGGTGCGTTGCGCGTCGAGTTCAAGACTGACGCGTTGAACGAGAAGTCGCGCACAGCCCTGCTCAAGATCGGCGCGGCGGAGGAGGGGATCTTGCGCCACCACATGGTCATGCCCGGCGGACGGCAGCGCGACTCGGCCTACTACAGCTTTATCGCGGAGGAGTGGCCGCGCGTCCACCAGAGCCTAGAAGCGCGCCTCGCTCGTCTGAGCCAATTGGCCGAGCCGGCCGCTAAGCCACCGGCCGAACGGATCGAGGGCGCTCCGGCCGTCGAGGGCTAGGCGATTCTGGTCCCGCCGCGGCGCGATATGGGCTGGCGAGGTCGACTCGGGCGCGGGCTTGCGGCCGGCCGCGCCGGGCGGCGGCCCGACTGCTGTGGACGAGACTCGCTCTCGGCTGTCAGGTCGGGTTCGAAACCCTTCACGGTGCGCACCGGCAGGTCCTTTTTCAGCAGCCGGTTGACCGCTCGTAGGTAGTCCTCCTCGTCGGGCGCAACGAGTGAGATCGCCTGGCCAGTCGCTCCGGCGCGACCCGTGCGGCCGATGCGGTGCACGTAGTCGTGCGGGGTGTGGGGCAGCTCATAGTTGATGACGATGGGCAGGGCCTCGATGTCCAGCCCGCGCGCCGCGACATCTGTCGCAACGAGCACCGGTACCTCGCCTGACTTGAAGCCGGCCAGTGCCCGCTCACGCTCGGGCTGCGTCCGGTCACCGTGGATTGCCACCGCGTCGACGCCAAAGCGATTGAGCTGGGAGGCGAGCCGCCCGGCCTGGAGCTTGGTGCGCGTGAAGACGAGCACCTGGCGCAGGTCGCGGCCACGTACAAGGCCGGCCAGCAACTCTGTCTTGCGCGACGTGTCCACGAGGTAGACCAGCTGTTCGACACTCTCCGCCGAGGTGGTCTGCGGTTCGATGTCGACTGACACAGGATCAGCGAGCAGCGTCCGGGCAAGCGCCCGGATCTCCGCCGAGAACGTCGCCGAGAAGAGCAGCGTCTGACGGCGCGCAGGCACGAGGTCGACGATACGTCGGATATCAGGCAGGAAGCCCATGTCGAGCATTCGGTCAGCCTCATCGAGCACGAGGATCTCGACTTGGGTGAGATTGACCGTGCGCTGGCCGACATGGTCGAGCAATCGCCCTGGCGTCGCCACCAGGACCTCGACGCCGGCGAGCAATTCCTTGGTCTGCGGCTCGATGTTGACGCCGCCGTAGACGACGGCGTAGCGCAGCGGCACATGGCGGCCGTACGTCCGGAAAGAGTCGTAGACCTGGACCGCGAGCTCACGCGTGGGCGTGAGGATCAGCGCGCGAACAGGATGACGCGCGGGCGAAAAGCTGGTGTTGGCGCGGGCGCGCAGGAGCTCCAGCATGGGCAGCGCGAAGGCCGCGGTCTTGCCGGTGCCGGTTTGGGCGCGACCCATCACATCGCGTCCGGCGAGGACGAGCGGGATCGCCTGATCCTGGATGGGCGTGGGTATGGTGTAGCCCTGCTCGGTCACAGACCGCAGGACCTCGGCACTCAGGCCGAACTGTTCAAATGTCAAGAAGTACCTCTCGTCGTGGAGTATGGGCCAAGTCCGCTCATGGCGCGTCTGGCTCTCGGCGGCGTTGCCACAGCCAGTGAACGGGTCCGATGAAGACGCGCTCGTAGGCAGGCATGAAGCGCACGACGCGGCCGCCCCAGCCCTTTTTGAAGCGGTAGACGCCGTCGAGCGGGTCGCTTCGTGCGGCGGCTTCGAGCCGCTCCATCTCGGCTGTGGCTCGATCTGCCCCTGCTGCCGCGGCGAGCTCCACCCGGCCGCGCGCGTCGGCGATGCCGAACAGATCCCAGGTCATGGCGCCGCGTTCCTTGGCCCAGCTGATGGCCTGCCATTGCAGCGCGTGGGCGGCGTGATGATCGAGCCCTGCGGCGTTCGAACCCGCGGCCAGATATACGCCCTGGCCATTCCAGGCCAGAACGAGCGAGGCGCCGATCGGCGCGCCGTCGCGTTCAGCGATGAAGAGCTGGGCCGCGTCGGCGTAGGCTTCGAGCAGGGCACGGTAGTAGCCCGCGCTGTGGTAGCCGAACGACTTGCGCGAGGAGCTTGCCGCGAGCATGTCGTGCAGCGTTTGCGTTTCTGCCGGGTCCGCGGAGGCACGAACGATCACGCCATCGCGTGCAGCGCGCTTGATGTCGGCGCGGTGGCCCTTCGACAGGCCGGCCAGCAGTTCGGGCAGCGTTGGCGCGAGATCGAGCACGACCGTCGAGCGTGGCTGGATTGTCTTCTCGGCTGCTTTGAAACCGGCCGCGCGCAACTGCGCATCGAGCGTCGCGGCGGCAGGATGGTCGATCGTCAGAGCGGGTTCAAGGCGTACGAATGCCGCGCGGCGCGACCGCGCCACGCGCACGATCTCTTCGAGCAGCCCAGCGTCAACGCTTCCGTCAGCGGCCGCAATCGGGCCGCGCGGTACGTAGGCCACGCTCAGTCCGCGAAACGGCCGGATGAGCAGCTGTGCCGCGCTCGCGCCATCGACAGCCGACAGTCGGTGGGGCTGCCAGCCGAAACGGGCTTTGAGCTGTCCCCAGGCCCATGCCTGGAAGGGTTGACCGCCCAGTCGGCCGGCCAGAGTGTCCCAGTCGGAACGATCGGTGCTCTCAGTCTGTCTCATCTGGACCGATTGTGACCGTCCGGCGGCCGGCGCGTGGGCGCTCAGGCGAAGACTCGCCGCGCTCCGCAGATGGGGCAGATGGCCGTGGCACTTGTTGGGTCGAGCTGCATCAGCGTGGCGCAGCCGTTGGTCGAGCAGAACAGCCGGTGACCGGCCGTGGTGCGACGGATCCGGCGGCGCGCCGAAGCGTGCTGACCGAAGTTATGGGTGTGATTAGAACGGGCTTGCATTTCCCTGATCCTTGAGTTCCTGCCGCCGCGCCGGGATTGTGGCGTGAGGGCTCGATGTTTCCGCGCTCCACGACGCTTCTTTGTCCCTGCGTCGGAGCGATTACCCAACCGGGCCGCGGGAGCGAGTAAAGATGCTCAGACCTGCGGCTCTATGCGGTTGTTGCCGCCAATTCTAACCGATTGGCCCGATTCAGCGCTTCAGTACCTTTGACCCAGCCTGCTCCGCGCGTAGCGCAGCTTTCTTGGCGCGCTTGCCGGCCTGGTACTGCGCCAGCGATTCAGCGTCATCAACATCGCCCAGCGTCGGGTGCTTGGGCGCGACCTCTTCCCAACCGGGTGGCTTGACGCCCAACCGCTTGCCCAGGATGGCGATGAGCGTCTTGGCCTTCATCTCGCCGATGCCCGGCAGTGCGAGAAGGCGCGCCTCGAGGTCCTTGCCACTCTTGGCCTCGCGCCACACGCGGCCCGCGTCACCGCCATAGTCGCGCACGATCGCCGCGCACAGGTCCTGTGTGCGCTTGGCCATGTTGCCCGGGAAGCGGTGCAAGGCCGGCCGCTCGCGGAACACGTTCGCGAGCTTGTCCGGGTCCATCGCGGCGATCTTGGCCGCGTCGAGTGTGCCGATGCGCCGGCGCAGCTCCCAAGGGCCGGCAAAGGCTTTCTGCAGCGTCACTTGCTGGTCAAGCTCGAAGCCGATCAGCAGTGCCAGCGGCTCTTCCTCGAGCAGACGATCGGCTTCGTCATTACCGGTGAACGGCAGCAGCGGCGTACGTGACATGCGGGCGATGTTAGCCAGCCCGTCAGGGTGTCACTTGGTAGTCGGTGACTTCGTAGCATTCCTCGTCGTCGATCGCGTTCGCGATCCGGTCGATGCTCACCGACAGGGGATGGCCGTCCGCTGGATCGAGCTCCACTGAAACGGCGGCGGCCCCCTGCGCCCGCGCGCGTGCCGCGATGGCGAGCAGGTCGCCCAGGGTCGGCACGCCGCGGGGATCGATGGGATGCGTCGCGTAGTAGCCTTCGAGGCCCTGCGCGACGACTGTCTTTCCGTTCTCAACCTCGACGTGAAAGAGTCCGATGAGCGCACGCTCGCCGCATTGGGCGCTCAAGGTGAATGAATACGCCGGCGGTTCCTGCCACTCCACTGAGACGGATGTGATCGGGACCGGTGTCGGTACGGCGGAAGGCACCGGCGTGGCCACGACGGTTGCGCCCAGTGTGCCACCAAGTTGCCCGGTGGCATCCGGGGGCAGGGTCGCCGAGGGCGTGGGTTGGCTTGTGCACGCCGCCAGGACGATCACGACCCACGCGAGTCGCAACATGGTTCGAGCGGTCCTACTCGCCGTACTGGAGCGGCGTTACCGCCCAGCCGTCGGGCAGCTTGATGCCGGTCGCATGGTTGGGGCAGTAGCCGTTCGGATTTATGGACAGGTAACATTGTGCTAGCGTGGCCACCTGACCACGCACCGAGGACC
>JBDTUR010000043.1:0-12917 GCA_040007635.1 Chloroflexota bacterium | reverse complement strand
TCGAGACGTAGTCGTCCGCGTCCCATGGCTGCCAGATGACCATGATGCTGTCATAGCGCGACGTGGGGGCGTATAGAGCAATGTCGGCCGCGATGTCCTGGGGCGCGAGCCAATAGGCGCCTCCACCCAGGGCGGTCAGTGTCGTAAGGGTTGTCGCCGGGCGGACCACGGTCATCTGCTGTGCGGCGACCCCTGAGGACCATTGACGGGTCAGCTTGGGCATGGTCTTGACTGCGCCAACCATGAGCGATTCGGTTGCCGCTGACATCGTCGCGCCGAGGTGTCGACTCTGCCCAGACGCGTCGATGAATTCTAGGTTGGTCTGGCGGTAGACCAGCACCAGCACGTTCCAGGTAGTGGCTTGGATCAGACGGATACCCGCGGCCGGTCGTACCCAGTAGCCAGCGAGCCGCCCCCAGCTGAGCAGGTAGTAGGTGTTGCTGTTCGATCGATAACGCCGAGTTGCCGACGCGGCCTCTGGCGTCTCGAAGGAGACCACGCGACTCGCGGTCCTCTTGCCGGCGGAATTCAGGGCGTACCCAACCTGTGTGCCGGCACTGATTTGGAGGCTTACCGCGACGCGCACTCCGAGCGTTGTGCTCGCGGCCTTTTGCGTTGCAGCGGGCTGGGCTGCCTGGGTGTCAGTGGCGGAAGCAGCGCTCAGGCTGGGGAAGGGTGTTACGGAGATCGGGGTTGCCGCTACTGGCGTCTTCGCAGCCGCCGCGTTCGGCATCAATGCAAGCACGAAGATGGCAAGAACCAACCCCGCCGCCCGCGCCGCTGAGTGCGCGGTTACGGCACCCATCAGGCTGACAGATTTCATCGGGGTTCCCCCTCATTGAGCTGGAGCCTCTAAGGCCCTGCAGCTCTTAACCCGATAGTCCCATTGGGGTAGTACTAAGGTCAACGCACCGGAGTGCCACTAACTCCACACCCGTTGCCGGTACGCACCTAAGTCGGCACCAAAGCGACCGCCAAATGATCGCGGCAATGCCTTCATGACATGTGGCTCTGACCACGCTAGGAATGCCGGTTACCTTCGTTCGAACGGACGAGTTGCCCAGCAAGTCCTCCACGGGAGCTGAACATCAACACACCAACCTCGAGCGCCGGAGCGCTCGGCTTCCTTCGAACGGGCAACGCGTACGGGATTTCCATCGCCCTCGCGATACTCCTGGGATGTCAGCCCTCCGGGAATCTGCCTTCCATCGTGCCCACCACCTCGCCGATGGAGACACCATCAGCATCAGCTGGCGCAACCCCGACTACGGCTCCAACAGCGACGATTACCCAGCCGACGGATTCACCGGCTGTTTCGCCATCGGCTATCGCTGAGCCAACGACCGGGCCAGGCGAAAGCAACCCGCCCAGGACATTGCCTCCTGACGCTGGCTTCGTCTTCCTGAACGACTTTCCGGCTGACGCGACGCTGGAAATTTCGGCTGCGATCGTGACCCAGGATGGCTTCGTGGCCGTGGGAAAGGACTTCGGCACGGCCGGAGGCTCCGCCAGCGACATCTTTGCGGGCGCCGTGTGGCTATCACGGGATGGTTACAACTGGGAACACCTCCGACCTGCGGTGATGGCGCATGCCCAGCTCGACCAGCTGGTGGAATTCCACGGACAGCTCTACGCGACGGGCATGGTGGGTGCGTGTTTCCCAGACGCCGACTGCACGCCGCTTCCTGAAAACACCGGCCGTAACGTGTGGCGCTCTCGAGATGGTCGTGATTGGGAGCTGCTGCCCCAGTCGCTGACTTTCCAATGGGCCAGCCTGACGGACGTAGTGGCGGCGGGTGACTACCTGGTCGCCGTGGGTGCGTATTCAGATCCCGATGCGGCGCCTGGCGCCGCCACTGCCGGAGTCTGGCGTTCGACTGACGGCATGGACTGGGCCCTTGTGCCGCACGGACCGTCGGGCCTGGGTCTCCAGGCTGCCGTGTCGAGCGAGTCGGCCTTAGCCGTATTCGGAAGTGACCTGTTTGCTCCGCCCATCACCGTCTGGCAATCGGATGATTCGGCCGCCACATGGACGCAGGGGAGTCTGGAGGGCGCCATGGAATGCGCCGTATCGGCGGGGGTGTCTGCGGCAGGATCGTCAGTCGCAATTGGCGGCGGCCGGCACGAAGGTGTCGATGAGCTCGTGTCGTGCGCATGGACGTCGGTGGGCGGCGACATGGCCACTTGGCACGGGGGACTGCTGGATGGTTTCGACTGGACGATGATGCGGGCTGTTACGGTCGTTCCATCGGGTTTCGTAGCGGTGGGTCAGACCTACAAGCCGAACTCCTCCACTGCGCGCGGCGGAGCCGCGTGGACATCGAAAGATGGCGTCACCTGGCGGGAGGCAACGCGGCTGCCTGAGCTGGGCAACGGCATGATCAAAACGGTCGTTGCCGGACCACGCGGGATCGTTGTCTTTGGCACGCAGTTCCCCGACCTCCTGAATCCAGGCGAGTCGCCCAGTCTCGACTGGGTCAAGGTCTGGTTCGCGCCTCTTAGCGCGCTGGAATAATCGGGAGCGGCGCGACGAGCGCCGCCCCGCCCTCGGCGACGGGCTAGCTCAGGCTGAACGGCGGGTAGCGATCGGTCACGAGCAGGAATGCATAGGCGTTGACTCGCAACCCCCAGCGTGTCACGCCCACTACGTAGTCGAAGAGCGCGCGCCGATAGCTGCCTGTGAACAGGATCGCGAACCAGGCGATGAGCACCGCGAAGAAGACGCCTATCCCCAGGAAGAACAGGGCGATGTAGTGCTGGATGGCCAGGACCCACTTGACCAGCGGCATCCAGCGATTGAGATCGCGCATGGCGTCCGGGTAGTCGAGCTCGAGGTGTACCGACTGCTCGTCCTCGGTCGATGGGTACTGGTCCGTAAGCAGCGCCACATAGGCGCCAACGCGCGTGGTGAACTTAGTCAACTCGCGTGAGTAGTCGAACCACCAGCGCGGGTAGCGCTGGCGGGCGGCGATCATGATCGCGGTGGCCAGCCAGCCGATGCCGGTCAGCAGGCTCGAGAGGATCGCCACGGGGATGACCCAGATCAGCCTGAAGAAGGTCGTCAGCCGGTCGAGGCGGGCCTGTGGGTAATCGATGCTCAGCCGTGCCGGATATTGGAATGGCTGCGTTGTCACAAGGGCCTCCTTGAAGTTGACTCGATGCACCCGACCCTACGCAGGCGATGGCCGGCACCAGGTGCCAATCGGCACGCGATCGCGAGAATGAACCGATGACCTACGTCGTCCTGCTGCGCGGCGTCAACGTGGGCGGCAAGAACATCATCTCGATGGCCGCCCTGCGGTCTGCCCTGGAAGGTCTCGGCTTCGAGAACGTTGCCTCGTACATCGCCAGCGGCAACCTGATCGTCGATAGCCCGAAGTCTGCTTCAGCCGCCCAATCCGTTATCGAGGGGCTGTTGGTGAGCGACTTCGGCGTCTCGCGCGAGTCGGCCCGCGCGCTCCTCAAAGAAAGAAGCCGCGCGGCTTCGGCGAGTCGCCCGACAAGTTCCACAGCGACGTCGTGTTCCTGATCGGCATCACTCCGGCCGCCGCGATGAAAGTGTTCTCGCCGCGCGATGGCGTCGACACCGTCTGGCCCGGCCCGGGCGTGATCTACTCGCAGCGCCTCAGCGCCGAACGCACGCGCAGCCGCCTCAACCGCATCGTGGGCACGCCCGAGTACCGCTCGATGACCATCCGCACTTGGAACACGACGGTGAAGCTGCTCGAAATCGTGAAGAAGAGTTCCGCCGGAGCCGACTGACATTGGCCTTCCGCTAGTCTGGATCACGAGGAGGGTGGCAGTGGCGGAAGTAACTCGGCGGCGGGGTGGGGAGATGCTCCGTGGCGTCATGCAGATTCTCGACGTTGAGCCTGATGGTCTTGCCGCGAGAGAGGTGCTCGTTCGCCTCGAGACAGCGGTGCCACCCACACCGTTTGAGCTGGCCGACTATCCGAACAATCCAGGAACTCGAAGGTACGAGAAACTCGTCCGCTTCCATACGATCGCCGCCGTCAAGGCCGGATGGATCTACAAGGCCAGCGGCACTTGGACCTTGACGCCGATCGGCAAATCGGCCCTTCAAACGTACTCGGATCCCGAGGACCTGATGAGAGAGGCCGATCGGTTGTATCGGGTCTGGAAGAAGGCCCAACCCGAGCCGCTGCCCCTCGAGCCGACGGAGGCTCTCGTCGAAGACGAGCCGAGCCCCGCGGCCTCACTAGAGGACGCAGAGGACGCGGCTCGAGGCCAGATACAGGGCTACCTCGAGAAGATGCCGCCGTACGTATTTCAAGACGTCGTCGCTGGGCTTCTTCGTGCAATGGGCTACGTGGTGGTGTGGGTTGCGCCACCAGGGCCTGACGGCGGGTTCGACGTAGTGGCGCAGACGGATCCGCTCGGTGCGCGCGGACCTCGAATCAAAGCTCAGGTCAAGCAGCGACCTGACAGTCGAGTCAGCCCTTCCGATCTGCGATCGTTCCTTGCCACGCTAGGCGAGCAGGACGTCGGCATCTACATCTCCACCGGTGGTTTCACGAAAGAAACTGAGTTCGAGGCGCGACGCCAGGAGAAGAGGCGAGTGACGCTCGTCGACTTGGCACGATTCATTGAGCTCTGGGTCGCACACTACAGCCAACTTTCCGAACCCGATCGTCAGCTTCTGCCCTTGAAGCCCGTCTACTTCTTGTCCCAGGCCTAGCCCGCGGCCCTAATTCCCCAGATGTCACCGATGGATGAAGCGGCCACGCGGACGACGCTGATCGACCCGGCGCTCCACGCCCGCGGCTGGACTGAGGACTTGATCAAGCGCGAAGAAACGCTTGGCGCAGTCGAGATCATCGACGGCCGACCTCGACGCCAGACGCACGGCAGAACCGACTACACCCTACGCATCAAAGTCGCGCCGGACGTCCAACCGGTTGCAGTCGCAATCCTCGAGGCGAAGGACGAAGGCAAATCGCCCGCATACGGTTTCGAGCAGTCGAAGGAGTACGGCCGAGCGTGCAAGCGCTTGAATGTGCAATTCCTGCTGGCAACGAATGGCCACCGATGGGTGCTTTACGACTCCCGGACGGGGAAGTCGACCCCAACCCCGCAGCCAATGTCGACCTTCCCAACTCCTGACGACATGCAGTCGTCCTACCAGGACGCCACCAGCGTCGACCTGACCAAGTTGGCCGCCAAACCGCTCCTCGTGCCTTACAAGGGCGGTGAAACCAGCCGGCGCTACTACCAGGACGCGGCGATCCGCGCCGTGCTCGAAACCCTCGCTCGCGGCGAGAAGCGAGCGCTGCTGAGCCTTGCGACCGGCTCAGGCAAGACCTTCATTGCCGTGAACCTTCTGCGCAAGATCGCTGACGCTGGACTGCTCCGACGCGCGCTGTTCCTGTGTGACCGCGACGAGCTCCGTGCCCAGGGCTTGGGCGCGTTCCAGAACTACTTCGGCAGCGACGCGGCCGCAGCGAATGGCTCCAACCCGCAGAAGAACGCGCGCGTGGTCATCGCTACTTACCAGACTCTGGACCTGGACACGGAAGACGCCGAAGCTAGCTACTTAACGGCCAACTACCCGGACGACTACTTCAGCCACATCGTCATCGACGAGTGTCATCGGTCGGCCTGGGGTAAGTGGTCGGAGGTGCTTCGCCGTAACCCGGGCGCAGTTCAGATCGGCTTGACCGCGACTCCCCGTGAGCTCGTTTATCCCAAGACCAGCGACGCTCGCGCGGACGAAACCATCACAGCGGACAACGTCAAGCACTTTGGCGAGCCGGTCTACGAGTACGACATTGGGCAGGGCATCGATGACGGCTATCTGGCCGCCTGCGAGATCGTGCGGCGCGACATCTTCGTGCAAGAAGGGGCGCTCACGGAGCGCGACACCGGCCTCGGCCGTGACGACTTCGCTGGCGCGGAGATCGTGGACGCGACCACTGGCGAGGTTCTGAGCCCGGCCCAGGCGCGTGACCAGTATTCGGCGACACAGTTTGAGGCCCGCCTTCAGCTGCCGGACCGAGTTGACGCGATGGCGGACGACCTGTTCGCCAACCTCCTGGCCACGGGAGGCCCCGAACAGAAGACGATCATCTTCTGCGCGCGCGACAGCCACGCCGACGCCGTCGCAACGGCCCTCAACAATCGTTACGCAGATTGGTGCAAAGCGAATGGCCAGAAACGCGCCGACCCGTACGCCTTCAAGTGCACCGCGGCCAGCGAGGGTGGCCAATACCTCGCGGACTTGCGAGGCGCCACGCGGAGCCACTTCATTGCCACCACGGTCGATCTGCTCACGACCGGAGTTGACGTGCCCGTCGTCGTCAACATCGTGTTCTTCAAGTACGTGCGCTCACCCATCGCCTTCTACCAGATGCTCGGCCGCGGTACGCGTCTGAACCCGCCAACAGGCAAGCTGATGTTCCGCGTTTACGACTACACGGATGCGACTCGGCTGTTCGGTGAAGCATTCCGGACGCGCGCCACGGTCGAGCGCGAGGAACCATCGACGCCCGAGCCTTTACCCGCCGAGAGGATCCTCCAAGTCGAAGGCATCGATGTCCGTGTCGAAGAGGCCGGGGTGGCAATCCTCACGACGGTGAACGGCCAGACGGTGCCCCTGTCACTCGAGGTATACAAGCAGCGCATGGCCGAGCGACTGGTCAGCGAGGCGCCCACGATCGAGGCGTTCCGCGGTCGCTGGATCGTGCCGCCTGATCGCAGGGCACTGATCGATGCACTGCCGGACAGCGGCCGATCGGCTCCTTTGGTCCGCCAGGTTGAGGGCATGCAGGCGTACGACCTGTACGACGTGCTGGCGGAAGTGGGTTACGGCATCGAGCCCAAGACCCGACTGGCCCGAGCAGAAGCATTCGACTACAAAGCTAAGGACTGGCTTGACGGGCTCCCCGAATCATCATCATCGACCCTGCGTGCCCTCGCCCACCAGTTCGCTCGAGCAGGGACGGATGAGCTCGAGGACCCCGGCGTACTCCAGACTCCCGCCGTCCGAGCCGCTGGCGGCTTGCCGGCGCTCAAGGCTCTCGGCAGCCCGGCGGACATCCTCCACGCGACCAAAGAGCGCCTCTTCTCCGCGTGAAGACGGTTGCCCTTAAGGACGTTGTTCAGCGCGTCGAGACGATCGATCCTCGTCGTAATCCAGACCGCGAAATCACGTACATCGATATCTCATCGGTCGACAACGTCAAGAAGGTGATCGCTCGGCCTACGCGCCTTCAGGGCCGTGACGCTCCTTCGCGAGCTCGCCAGCTGGTCAAAACGGGTGACGTCCTGGTCGGTACCACCCGACCGTACTTGAACGCCGTTGCACAGGTGCCGGCGGGCCTTGATGGTCAGATCTGCAGCACAGGCTTCACCGTGCTACGCCCAAGCCCTCAGCTGCTCTCCGATTACTTGTTCCACTGGGTTCAGCACCCAGTTTTTGTAGATGGGTTGACGCGTCTGGTTCAGGGCGCCCTGTACCCGGCCGTCACCGACAAGCAAGTGCTCTCGCAGTCCATTCCACTGCCATCCGTGGACCTGCAGCGTCGCATCGCGGCACTTCTGGTCGCGAGGTTCGCGACCGCAGAGAATCTCCGACGAGCGGCCAGCACTGAATCAGAGGGCATACGAGCGACTGCCAGAACATTGGTCGCAGCGACCTTCGCTGACCTGAAGACGCCCCGCCGTAGCCTTTCTCAATTGGTGCCCGGTCGAGGGGCGATCACGGACGGGCCTTTTGGTTCAAACCTGAAGACCGAGCATTACGTTTCGAGTGGTGTTCGTGTCGTGAGGCTCGCCAATATCGGGAACGGAGAGTTCCTAGATGCGGACCGCGCCTACATCACGCAGGATCACTTCCGCGGATTGCGGCGTCACTCAGTCGGACCAAGCGACGTTGTGGTAGCCGCGCTTGGAGACGGCATCCGCCCAGCCGGTCGCGCATGTGTTGTTCCAGATTCAATCGACGAAGGGTTGGTAAAAGCCGACTGCTTTCGGATTCGCCTGGCCGACACAGCCCTCGAGCCGGCCTTCTTGATGCACTTCCTGAACTCTCCCTCGACGTTGCGCGCGGTGGCAGGCGCGACACGTGGGGCAACCAGACCACGGATGACCCTTGATATGTTGAAGGCCATGGAGATACCGGTGCTCGAACGGGACACGCAGCGCGGCGTCGTTGCCAAACTGTCGGAGATCATGGATACCACCAGGCGCGCCGGATTGGCGAGTCGTGCAATCCAAGAAGATTTGGGCGCCATCGCGGTCGCGTTCCTGCGGGAGGCGTTCGCAGAGCCCTCTTGACAGTCGTACTCGCGCTTGAGTACACATGTACTCATGAGTGAGTACAAAGGCGATCAGGCGTGGACGTTGCTGGGCCGGTCGGCCATTCGTCGCCGCATCCTGGGCGTCGTGCTCCTCGCGCCTGAGAACAGACTCCATCTGCGCGAGATCGCCCGCCGCGTGGGCACCAGTGCCGGTACCGCTCGACGGGAACTCCAGCGGCTCGAGCAGGCGGGCGTGGTTGAGCGGACACGAGAGGGCCGGCAGGTGTACTTCAGCGTTCCCGTTGGGTCCGTTCTCTATCGATCGATGGCAGAAATAGTGCGGGCAACGACCGGCGCGCGCGAGATTCTCCGTCGGTTGCTGGCTGACCTTCCAGGTGTTAAGTCCGCGGTGATCTTCGGTTCCTATGCTGCCGGCATGACCGGGCCCAAGTCGGACGTGGACATCATGATCGTGGGGGATCCGGACCGCGACGAGTTGACGGATCGCTTGGAGCAAGCTGGCCGCAAGATCGGTCGTGAGGTGAACGAGGTCGTCTACTCGGCGGCGGAGCTCGACGACCGCCGGTTGCGCGGCGACGTGTTCATCAAGACTGTTGACGAAGGCCCCAGAATCCAAGTTCTTCCGTGACCAGCCGCGGTTCTCTACCCGAGATAGGCGAGATGGTTGCTGACGGCCGGCTGAGACTCCAGCGGCCGGATCGGTCGGTGCTTCTCGAGTCTCTGGCCGCCGCGCGCAACGATCTTGTCGCGGCGAATTCCAACGCTGCGGCTTTCCCCGCCTGGGCCGAGACGATGCTGTACGAAGCCGGCTTGCGATGCGCGCGGACGATCGTCCAGGCCGCCGGCTATCGAATCGCGGCGGAGCGTGGTCACGTGACGGCAATCGATGCAGCGGACACGCTAACCGCGAGCAACCATCGACTCTTCGTTAGGCTGCACCGGATGCGTCGCCAGCGCCATGAGTTCATGTACGAGAGCGCACCGGAGCCCTCTCTGGCTGATCTGGATCAGGGCCGGAAGGACGTCGAGGCGCTAATTCGGTTGGTGGAGCAGTCCATGGCCGACGTTACGTGAGCGTCGCCAGACGGCTGGCAACGCCTTCGTCGGTGAATGCCGCGATCAAGCAGATCGCGGACGTTATGCGCAGGGCCAACTACGCGGGGGCCCTCCAGTACGTCCCCGAGCTCTCGTGGATCCTCTTCCTGCGGATCCTTGATGAGCGCGAACAACTGGAGGCTGACGAAGCAGCTGCTGTGGGCGTGCCGTTTGTCGCTTCTCTTGAGGCGCCCTACCGGTGGCGCGACTGGGCTGCTCCTGGCGGGAGCAAACGCAAGGAGTTAACCAACGCGGCCCGGGGGTCGTACCTGGCTTTCGTAAATGTCGATCTGCTGCCGTACCTCCACAGACTGCGTGATCGACCTACCGCGACCGCCAGGCAAAAGGTGATTAGTCAGGTTGTCAGCGCGGTCGACAAGGTGGATGTGGACACCGAGCGGAACCTGCTGGACATCCTCGACAAGGTGCACGAGATTCGCCAGGAGGCAGTCGACCAGACGCACGTCTTCACGCTCTCGCAGGCGTACGAGGGCCTCCTGCTGAAGATGGGCGAGAAGAACAACGACGGCGGCCAGTTCTTCACTCCGCGCGAGGTCATCCGGGCGATGGTCCGTACGGTTGACCCACGACTGGGTGAGACGGTCTACGACCCGGGCTGCGGGACAGGTGGCTTCCTCGCGCAATCGTACGAGTGGATGCAGGAGCGACTCGGTGGCGCGGCGACCGCGCAGTCCCTACGTGAGCTGCGCGAGGAGACCTTCTGGGGCCGGGAGAAGGCAGACAGCGTTTATCCGATTGCCCTAGCCAACCTTGTGCTCCACGGGATCGACAACCCACACATCTGGCATGGCAACACGCTCACCGGCCAGGAGGTCTACGGCGGGCTTTTCGTGGGCGCGCCCGACCAATTCGATGTCGTCCTCATGAACCCGCCGTTCGGCGGGAAGGAGGGCAAGGAAGCGCAGACCAAGTTCGCCTACAAGACCGGCGCGACCCAGGTTCTGTTCCTCCAGCACGTCATCGACGCCTTGAAGCCCGGCGGGCGGTGCGGCATGGTCATCGACGAAGGCGTTCTCTTCCGCACGACCGAAACCGCCTTCGTGCAGACCAAGCGCAAGCTCCTGGACGACTGCGACCTGTGGTGCATCGTCTCGTTGCCGCCCGGCGTCTTCTCGTCGGCGGGCGCCGGGGTGAAGACGAACCTGCTGTTCTTCACGAAGGGCGGTCCGACTGAGCAGGTCTGGTACTACGACCTCTCCGACGTCAAGGTCACCAAGAAGCAGCCACTCACCGTGGACCGCTTCGATCAGTTCTTCGAGCTGAAGGACTCGCACGCCGACTCCGACCGATCGTGGACCGTCACCCGCGCGGAAATCGAGGCTCGCGGTTTCGACCTGAAGGCCGTCAACCCCAACGCCAAGTCAGACGTCGATACGCGCACGCCGGCCGAACTCCTCGCCGAAATCGAGGCCCGCCACGCCGAAGTCGGCGCCGCGATCCATGAGTTGCGGCACCTCATCCAGGGCGAGCCCGACTGAGTTGCCTATTCAGCCTGCCGTCAGTTGGCCGCCGCAGGCGGCGCCAGTCCCTCTAGCTACAGCCGCTTGTGGAGCCGCAGTTCAAGCACTTGTAGCAGGAGCCACTGCGGACCATGATCGAGCCGCAGTCCGCGCACGAGGGCGAGTCGGCCGAGACGGAGAAGGCGACTTTTGGGCCGCCTCCAAGCTCGATACCTCCCAGTGGCTTGATCGGGAGACCTGGGGTCGCGTGCCCGTTGCCCGCGTGGCCGTTGGAGAGGACGGGGAGGTCGGTGCCGCCGACAACGGCTGCGGGAGGAGGCTCCGCAATCATCGCCGACGCTTTGGGCCCACCAACCTCCCCGATGGAAGTATCCACCACCTTCTCTGAGGAGGAAAGGGGAGAGGGGGAAACGTCCTGGCCGGCGGCCGGAGGCTCAACCTTCTGTGACGACCAAAGGGCAGAGAGGGAAGCGTCCTGGCCGGCGGCCGGAGACTCAACCTTCTCTGACGACGAAAGGGGAGAGAGGGAAGCGTCCGACACCGGACGGGTTGCGGGAGCATCTGGCTCACGTACTGTCCCGGAGCTCGTAAGAAGCCGGTCCGGGGCGCTGAGCGAAGGGGCAGCACCGACCTGAGGCGACTGCGGCGTTGCGTCAGCGACATCATCCCTGCTGATGATGCCGAGCGCATCCCTGTCTTCCTTCGAGAGGAACCTCGACCCCATCCAGCGGAAGACGTAGTCGACGACCGACTTGGCGATGGGGATCTCCGAGTTACCGGTGAAGCCCGCCGGCTCGAAGCGCGAGTGGGCGAACTTGTTGACCAGGTCGCGCAGCGGCACGCCGTACTGGAGCGAGATCGAGGTCATCGTCGCCAGCGTGTCCATGAGACCGCTGATCGTCGAGCCCTCCTTCGCCATCTTGAGGAAGATCTCGCCGGGTGTCCCGTCGGGGTACAGGCCGACCGTGATGTAGCCCTCGTGACCGGCGATCTGGAACTTGTGCGTGAGCGCGCGGCGCTCATCCGGCAGACGGCGGCGGTATGGCTTGGGCTCAGGAGCGACGGTCTCGACCGGGGCGGCGGCGGTAACCATGGGCGCCGGCGCTGGCACAGCAACGAGCTCAGCGACCGCGGGTGCGTCCTTCTTCTTGCCGGTCGAAAGCGGCTGCGAGCGCTTCGAGCCATCGCGGTAGATCGCGATCGCCTTCAGGCCCAGCTTCCAGCCCTCGAGGTACACATCGGCGATGTCATCGGCGGTGGCCGCTTCGGGCATGTTGACGGTCTTGCTGATCGCGCCCCTGATGAAGGGCTGCGTCGCGCCCATCATCCGGACGTGGCCCATGTAGTGGATGGAGCGCTCGCCGTTGACCGGCTTGAAGGCGCAGTCGAAGACGGACAGGTGATTAACGGCGAGGTGCGGCGCCCCCTCAATGGTCTCGTTCTCGTCGATGTACTTGACGATTTCCTCGACCTGGAGCGGCGTATAGCCGAGCTTGCGCAGGGCTGCCGGCACCGTCTTGTTGACGATCTTGAGGAAACCCTCACCGACCAGCTTCTTGTACTTGATGAGGGCGATGTCCGGCTCAATGCCGGTCGTGTCGCAATCCATCATGAACGCGATGGTGCCGGTCGGCGCAAGCACGGTCACCTGGGCATTGCGGTACCCGAACTGCGTGCCCAGTTCAAGTGCTGCGTCCCAGGATGACCGTGCCGCGTCGATTAATTCACGCGGTGCGCCAGAGGCGGGGATGGCGAACGCCGCGTCGCGATGTTTGGCGATGACTCGGAGGAAAGGCTCCTCGTTCTTGCTGTATTCCTTGAACGCGCCACCGTGGTCGCGCGCGATGACCGCTGACTGCGAGTAGGCCGCGCCGGTCATGACCGCCGTCAGAGCTGCTGCCATGGCGCGACCCTCGTCTGAGTCGTACGCCAGGCCGCGGCTCATGAGCAGCGCGCCCAGGTTGGCGTAGCCCAGGCCGAGTGGGCGGAAGAGGTGCGAGTTCAGCTCGATCTGGGGAGTCGGATAGCCGGCGTTGTCGACCAGGATCTCCTGCGCCGTGAT
>JBDTUR010000042.1:0-13040 GCA_040007635.1 Chloroflexota bacterium | reverse complement strand
GCGGGGACGAGCCTCGCGTGCGGTGACGAGCGCCGCAGCTGCGAAGGGAGAAACAGATGCCGCGAGCAATGTGGCGAGGCGCCATCCAGTTTGGCCTTGTAACCGTGCCGGTCAAGCTATACCTGGCCACGGAAGCGCGCGGCGGAATCTCGTTCAACCTGCTCCACAAAACGGACATGGAGCGGATCAACATGAAGGTCCACTGCCCGGTCCACGGCGAGATCCCACGCAGCGAGACGGTCCGCGGCTACGAATACGCCAAGGGCCAGTACGTGGTCATCGACGAGGCCGACTTTGACGCCGTGCCCCTCAAGACGGTGCGCGCCATCGAGATCGAGCAGTTCGTCGAAGCGTCGCGCGACTCGGCCACAACCTTCGTGAAGCAGGCCTATTACCTCGAGCCGGATCCGGTCGGCCGCAAGGCGTTCTACCTGCTCAAGGAAGTGCTCGCCGACGAGGGCCTTTCCGCGATCTGCAAGATCGTCCTGAAGGACCGCGAGGCACTGGCCGCGCTCAATCCATACTCGAACACCATGCTGCTGTCGACGCTCTACTGGCCCGACGAGGTCCGATCCACCGCCGAGCTCGAGCTGCCCGACGAAGACTTCAAGTTCAAGCCGGCTGAAAAGCTGATGGCCAAGCAGCTGGTCGCGGCGATGCGCGGCGAATTTGACCCGGCCAACTACGAGGATGAGTACCGCAAGGCGCTTGTCGCCGTGATCGAGGCCAAGGTCGACGGCCAGCCAGTCGTGGTCGAACGCGTGGCCGAAAAGCCGACCAAGATCGCCGACCTGATGAGCGTCCTTGAGGCGTCGGTCGCGGCGGCGCGCGAGGCCAAGGCCGGTCGCGGTGCGGCGGCTGCAAAGCCCGCGGCGAAGAAGTCGGCTGCGACAACTAAGGCAACAACGGCCAAGTCGGGCACCAAGGCGAAAGCCGCTGCCGCTGCCGCTGCCGCTGAGGCCAAGCCCAAGGCCAAGCGCAAGGCAGCTTGACTCAATCCCGGCACACGACCGCGGAGCAACTGCCGCTCAGCATTGAAGCGGGCGCGCGGCGCGCTCTGCCGGACCGGCTGCGGCCCATGCAGCCTGTTGCGTTGGACGCGCCCTTTGACGACCCCGATTGGTTCTTCGAGCCGTGGTGGCCCGGAACTTCCGCGCTGGCTTGGGTCACCGACTTCCACGCCCAATTCCAGATCGAACATCTGGCCGACCCGTCGGCCGCCTTCCCGGAGCTCGCGGAAATGGGCGCCGACTTCGCCCACGACCAGTTGATCGTCGAAGGCACGTTGCTGGTCCTGGATGACGAGGGCCGACCTGACGCAGAGTTGTTGCGCCGTCGGTTGGCGGAGCCCGGCACGACGGTCGGGACGCCGGCATTCGTGGCGTCGGACCTGCTTTACGACCTGGGCTCGTCGCTGCTCGCCTTGCCGTTCGAAGAGCGGCGGGCGCGGCTGGGTGGGGTGCTCACTGATACGGAACGGACCGTGGTCAGTCGCGGGTTGCGCGGCGAAGGCTTGACCCTCGCTGAGGCCGTCGCCTCGATGGGTCTGGCAGAGATCTCGGCGCGGCTGCTCACCGCTCGCTACCGCCCCGGTGTGCGCGACGACAACTGGCTGCGCCTCCCCGTCGTCGAGTCGCCGGTGACCCCTACCCGACCGCTCCTCGCGCTACTGCAGCGCCTCCCGCTCTGAGGCGGATCGGGGGAGTGAGGAACTGGTGAGCCGAGAAGGACTCGAACCTTCAACCAGCTGATTAAGAGTCAGCTGCTCTACCATTGAGCTATCGGCCCACGAGCGCCGCATTTTACCCCCTGACGCGCGATTGCAACCGTTCCGCGCTGCTTTGCGGATGGTCACCGACTCACCCAGGTGGACAATCCGCGCATGAATCCTACTGACCAGCCGCAGCCGTCCACGCCCACCGATTCGACCAACACGGACGAGCAGACCCTGCCCATCGATCCCGAGCAGACCGAGACCGACGACGAGGTAGAAGAAGCCTCCGACGAGTCCTTCCCGGCGAGCGATCCGCCCAGCTACACGCGCTCGACGACGACCAAGGACTAGCCGCTAGGGCGCGAGGACGAAGAGGCCGTCGACGTCGACCCGCGGCCGACGGTACGTGCCCTTGACCTTGATCTTGATGGTGTGCTGACCGGCCGATAGGTTCGACGCGATGAAGACCACCATTCGCTCTGAGAGCGTGGTCGCAGAGTAGAGATCGACGTGCGTCTTCACGCCGTCGACGAACACGTTCGCCACGCCGCGCTTGGGTCCACGTTGAGCAATCCAGACCACATCCGTGCCGGTAAAGGTGAGCGTGGCAGTGGCGCGGCGGCGCGTGCTGTATTTCGTCTGGCCCCACGGCGTCGCTGAAGTAGCCGTCAACCACTTGCCGGTGTAGACGGCGGATGTCTCCTGGTACTCACTGAGCGTTCGGATGAGTGCCGGCGAAGTCGCGTCGTTGCCGACCCCATCCGTGGCGACAACCTGGAACTGGTGCGGCCCCTGGCCGTAACTAGCCTCAGTCGGGCTGACTGTCCCGCCAGGAACTAGCACCCAAGCTGAGCCATTCGGGCTGTGGTCAAGCTCAGCGGACGCGATGCCGCTCTGGCCATCGGTCGCGGCCCAGGTGATGCTCAGCGGAATTGAGCCACCGGCCGAGACCTGACGCTGCGCGACGAAACCCACGCCGGAAACCGCGGCGCTGGGAGGCTCCGCGTCGATCACCATGACCGCCGCCGCGTAATGGGGCGTGCCAGCACCCGTTGCAGTGACCAGGATTGGATAAACGCCGTCCGTTGCGTCGTTGTCCGCGGTCAAGCCGATCTGCGAGCCGGATGAATCGGTGCCCGGATTCGAGTTTGGTGACGCACTGGGTGTCATGGGGCCAACCTTGTCGACCGTGTAATCGACCTGGTCGGTGTTCCCGCCCAGTCGGACGAGACTCAGTTGGGTCGAGCCGGAGCCGCCCGGTGCCAACGCAACCGTCGGACCTGACAGGCTGATCTTAAAGTCGCTTGACTGATCGCAGTTCTGGCCCAACCCGACAGCCTGCCAGGCAAGGATCGTGGCGGCCATGTCTGTCACGGAGCCGGGATAAAGGACTTGGGCGTGGGCAATGGTTGCGTTTCGAGCGTCGCACATTGTGGCGTCGCCGGACAGGACCGCGAAACCGTGGAAGAACAACTGCATCGCGTGGTCGAGGATCGCCGAAGGCACCATGACGTCGCAGTCGGCCTTGGGGTCAGTCGGACCGGAACAGCGGGCATTGCGTCCGCCGTTAGCCAACAAATAAAAGGCGTGGTTGGGAATGCCGCTGTTGTGGTGAACATCGCAGTAGTCGGTGTTGCTGAAACAACTCGTTGGCGGTGTGCCTTGGAATGAACGGTCGGCGAAATGGCTGGGTTGACCCTCCGCCTGGGGATGCGCCAGGTCGCGGATCGCCGCACCTGACGCGGTCTTCGCCAGGTCTTCGCCGATTAGCCAATCGCCACATTCTGTCTGGCCAGTCGCCCGCCAGCAGTTCGAGCTATTCGGTTCTTCCATCGCAAATTCCGCGGCCGTGGCCATGATGTCTGAGATCGACTCGTTCAGAGCGCCCGATTGGCTGCGGTAGGTCAGGTCCGCACGACACTGGGTCACCCCGTGGGTGAGCTCGTGTGAGACAACGTCCTGGCCGGCAGAGAGCGGGAGGAACGTGCTGCCGTCGCCATAGACCATGTAGAACTTCTGCTCGTCCCAGAACGCGTTGTCGTAGCCCGATCCGTAGTGCACAACGCTACGGACCCCGTTGTACTGTGAACACTGAGTCAGCCAGTCGAACCCGAACTCCGTGCGGTAGAACTGCACAGTCAGCGCCGCGTAGTACTGGGCATCCACTCCCGCCGCCTGATTGGCTCCGGTCCAGATGTTGTCCGAGTCCGTCATCTCCGGATTGGTCGAAATGGCGCTGCCGTTACCTGCGTCGTAAGTGACGAAGTTGTTGTCGACGCTGCGCAACCTGAAGTTGCCGGTGGTGCCTGAGGTGAGATTCGGGAGATCTGGGAAGGGTTTGGGGTCGCTCAAAGTCTTTGTGTCGTTCTTGACCCCGGTTCCTTGGCCGGCACTGATCTGGTCGACGCCACCCCACGCCCCGATCAGTTCGCCTGTTTGAGCGTCGATTTGCTGATAGCCGTTGTTGCCCGGCGCCGAAGTGGCGACGAGATAAAAGAGCCGGCCAGTGTCGGGATCGATGCGCAGGGTCGCGCGTCTGGTAGCGAAGGCGCGGATAGCCGCCGGCAGGTCCATTAGTCCGTTGCGCAGGTCCGCAGCGAGTGATAGCGCCCTGGCCGCCGATATCGCGGGCGGCTGAACGGCCGGCAGGTTCGGGAAATAGGCGCCGGCAACGATTAGTTGAATGTCATTCCGACTCACCACCGTGACCTGCGCACCGCTCACTTGGATCGGCTGCGGATTGGGCGGAGCCGTCGTCGTCCACTGCTGATAGCGCGTGTAGTCCAGGTCGAACTTGGAGTCGTGCCACGCCAGAACCTGATGTGCCTTCAGCGTTTGGGGCAGCAAGGCGTTCTCGGCGTCTGTTCCAGTCAGAGTGAAGTGGCCGCTCGGCAAGGTTGCTGCCGCGACCGGAGTCGCTGACGCCCCAAGCGCGGAAGAAAGTGCAATGAGTGCCGCCAGGAATGGACGCGCGCGACGGTTCAGTGCGCGCCACCCTCGGCTGCGATCTCATCGAGGTACGCGCCGATCTCTGGCACCGCGTACAGGCGGCGCTTGAAGTAGTCGTTGACCGTCGACATCGTCTCGAGGTGGAGCGCACTGACCTCTTGGCTGCGATCCCCCTTGGTGCGCCCCGACAGCTCGTCGCGGAAGCGCAGCAGCTGCGTCACGACCTGAGCCTCCTCTGGCCCTTCGAGCGCAGAGATGGCCGACATGATCAGCTTGTCGGTCTGCTCGACCATGATCTCGCGATCGAACGGGGAACCGTCCGCGGCTGCTTCATCGAGGGTCCGGATCAACGCTGAGACCTGGTACAGCGCGGTGGTCGGCTCATCGAACAACTCGCGGATGTAGGCCGCCTCCGGATAGCGCGCGATCAGGCGAAAGATGTTGTACAGCCGGCGCGCGACCTTGCCCCAGCTCTGATCCTTGACGCTGTACTTCCAGACCTCGTGGCGCAGCTGCTTGACGTACTCATCAACGGCGTCCGCGGCCATGTTCTTGATGATCTTGTCGAACATCGGTCGGGCGTCGGTGTCCAGGTAGACCTCCTGGAAATACGGATCAAGGAAGCCGTCGAGCGCGACGATCTTGCCGTCCGGCGCCTCCCAGGTGGGGTCGAGCACGTTGCTCGCGTTGGCCAGCTGGCCGCGCGCGGGATCAGCCACGACCCAATCGAGCTTGCACCAGCCGGGATCCTGCGCCGCGTCAACCCACATGACCTTGCGCGCGGAGCCATCGGCACCGATGACAGCCATCTCGCCCGCTTCGACCTCTGCGGGCGTCCACGTGATGGGTGTGCCGCCCTTGATCTTGACCCCATTCTTGGTGACGTCCGTGTCCCAGGTACCCAGCTTGACCTCGGTCAGGCGGTGCGTGGGGCCGCGCCGAGTCGCCATCGCCTTTTCCCGAATGACTTCGCCCAAGATCCGTAGGGCCTCAACTTTGGTGGGCGCGCTGATGTGGATGCGCTCGAAGAAGTCGCAGTCAGCCGGGAATGCCTGGATCCTGCTTTGCGCGCTGCTGCCGCTCAACGCCAGGGCGGTCTGCACGTTGGGCCGGTTCTCGAAACCAACGATCGGCGCGATCTTCTGGAAGCGGGCAAGGTCCGCCGGATCAAGGTCGAGCATGGACGCGCGGTGGCCAAAGACGCCGGTGTCGACATCGACCACGATGTCGCCGCCCTTGCTCTCCGCCTCCATCGAGCTGATCCAGTCACGTGCTTCGCCGGCGTCAATCTCGACGCCCAGCCGGCGCGCGGAATCCACGACGCGGGTGATCGCGTCGCGCTCATCGGCGGTCTCGGTCACGGCTTGGCCCCCAGCACGGGGGAAGATTACCTCTCGAGCGGAGGCCCCGTCCGAACTCCCGCCTTCAATGTCTTCTTGAGTTGGTCGAGCTCCGCCCACCGAAACTCGGCCGCAAGGCGTGCCTGCTCGGGCCACGTGTCCGGGGCGCTCACCGGGAATTTGACCTCTGCGTTGGCCAGGATCTGGCGGATGCGTGCGACCGGTGTTGCCGCCAGTTGGGCGAATGTGGTGATTCCCGCGTCACGCAGGATGTCGTGGATGCGCGGACCGATGCCCTCGAGCTCGGCGAAGTCGTTCGCCTCAGGAACCGCCGGTGCCGCCAATTCCTCGATACGGTTGGAGCCCATGGTCGAACCTCCGGTCAGGTTGATTGGAGGCTCTTGACGATTGCGCCGTCAAGGGCAGGATGGACCCAACGAAAGACTTACTGGTTGTCGATCTGCGCTCGCTGCAGGCGGCCGGAGTAGTCGACGTAGATGCTCTTCCACTCGCTGAACGTGTCCAGCGCCACATGGCCAGCTTCGCGATGGCCATTGCCGGTCTGCTTGATGCCACCGAACGGCAGGTGCGTCTCCGCACCGATCGTGCCCGCGTTGACGTACACGATGCCCGTCGCGAAGTCGCGCATCGCCCGGAACGCGGTGTTGGTGTCGCGCGTGTAGATCGAGGAGCTCAGGCCGTAGCGCGACGAGTTGACGACCATCGCCGCGTCCGCGTAGCCGCTCACCCGGATGACACTCAGCACAGGGCCAAAGATCTCCTCCTGGGCCACGCGGTCCATGTTCCTGACGCCATCGAGGATGGTTGGAGCGAAGAAATGGCCGTTGGCCAGTCCCGCGCCGGTCGCGACTGAACCGCCGACTAGGAGTCGGGCGCCCTCATCGGTGCCTATCTGTACGTAACCCGCGACTTTGTCGCTCGCCGCAGAATTGATGAGCGGTCCCACGTCAGTGCCTGGCTCCAGGCCGCTCCCAAGGCGAAGAGCAGAAGCCCGATCGACCAGCCGACCGACCAGCTCGTCGGCGACCGATTCATCCACCACCAGCCTGCTACACGCGGTGCACCGCTGACCGGTCGTCCCGAAGGCCGACCAGATGATGCCGTCGACGGCGAGATCGAGGTCCGCGTCGGCCATGACGGCGATCGCGTTCTTGCCGCCCAACTCAAGGCTGACGCGCAACATCCGCCTGGCGCCGCGACGCAGGATGTCGCGCCCCGTATCACCGTTGCCCGTGAACGAGATGACGTTGACGTCAGGGTTCTCAACGAGCGGGACACCGACTTCCTGCCCCGACCCGGTCACCAGATTGACCACTCCGGCCGGGAAACCAGCCTCAGCCATCAGCTCGACGAGCAGCACGGCACAGTGCGGCGTGTCGCTCGCAGGCTTCAACACGACCGTGTTGCCGGTGATCAGGGCGGCGGTCATCTTCCAGCACGGGATCGCCATCGGAAAGTTCCAGGGCGTGATGATCCCGGCGACGCCCACCGGCTGACGGATGCTCATCGCCCACTTGTCGGGCAGCTCGGATGGCACTGTGTCACCGAACATGCGCCGGCCCTCGCCGGCCATGAGGAATGCGATGTCGACGCCCTCCTGGACGTCACCGCGTGCCTCGGGCAGGACCTTGCCCATCTCGCGGGTAAGCGCGTGGGCGAGGCGCTCCTTGTGCTGGGCGAGCAGCGCGCCAAACGCGTACAGGATCTCGCCACGCTTGGGCGCAGGCATGCCGCGCCAGGCCGGCAGCGCTTCCTCAGCTGCGCGTATGGCGGCAGCCACGTCGGCCGCGTCACTCGCGGCAAAATGGCCGATCAGGTCACGCGTATCAGCCGGGTTGCGCGACTCGAAGATCGCGCCACTTTCGGCGGGCCGCCACTCACCGGCGATGAAGTTGCCGAAAGTCGGTGTCTCCGCGGTCACGACGGCATTCTAGGTAGCCGCGCCCCTGACCAGTTCGTCACTCCTCCGCCCGTTGAGTAGATTCGATTGCGAATCTCAGTCGTCCTAAGTGACTCGCCCGATCTAGGGACCCGAGACCATTCGAAGCCGAGGCAGTCAATTGCCCCGACTAAGAAAGGCAATCGAAGCCAACGAACCGGCAACAGCGTGCCGAGCCAAGCTCGAACCGCCAACAGCATGTCTGAGCCAAGGTCGCCAAGGCCGCTAGGCAGGCGCGGGATCTCCCCCGCTGCCAAAGCGATGTTCGAAGCGCCGCAGGAAGTAGAGCGGCAGGACGGCGATCCCCATGAGCACGAGGGTCGCGGCCAGTAGACCGTCGATCGCCGCCTTTTCAGCCGCGACGCCGCCTACGAAAGACCCAAGGATCTGGCCAAAGCCCAGGAAGACGCTGTACAGACCCATCACCGCGCCGCGATCGTCGGGGTACGCCTCAGACATATCCGCGAGCAGCCCCAATGCGGCCGGAGTCGCTCCCGCCAGGACGAACAGGCCAGCCCCGGCAAGGATGATGAACGGCGAGCGCAGCAGGGGCTCGATCCCGCCGCTGTGATTGAAGACGATGCCGCCCACCACGAGTACCGCGCCGCCCAGGATGCCGTAGAAGATGATCGTGGTGCGACGCATGTTCTTGAAGCGGTTGCCCCAGTAGATCAGGCCGCCAAAGAAGACCGCTCCCGCAGCGAGCATGCCAAAGAAGATTTCCAGCGGTGCAAGTCCGCCCGCGAGCAACTGGTCGGAGAAGAGCGGGTTCTTCTCGCGCACCAGGTTGAACAGGCCCTGCCCGGCGTACACGCCCAGGGCAGCGTTGACAGCGATCCAGGTAGGCGCAAGCAGCCAGACGTGTGACGTTTTGATGAGGCGCAGATAGCGGCGCCAGCCGTAGTCGGGTGAGTTATGGGGGCCGGCTGGCTTGTCGGGTGCCTGAACTCCGAATTTGTAGATCAGGTACGAGCCGACGTAGATAACCGCGTTCAGGAAGAAAGCCGCGGTGCCCATGTACTGGTAGAGCAGCGTCGCGGCCAGTGTGCCCGCGCCGATGCCGGCAATAGTCGCGAGCTCGAAGCGCGCCGACACGCGGCCGCGCAGGCCCTCGTCGCGGGTGGTCGAGAGTGCCAGAAAGCCCAGGATCGACGGCACGCTCGCGGCAGTGGCGGCGCCCTCGAGGATGCGCGTCCCGCCCAGCAGATACAGGTTCGCCGTGAGTCCAGTGATCACGACCGCGACGGCGCCAAAGATGGGCCCCCATTCCATGACGCGGTGGTGGCCAAGTCTGTCGGATAAGAGGCCAAAGAATGGGCTGGCGATCAGCTCGGTCGCGTAGAACGCGGCGTAGAGCAGCGAGAAGGTGACCGCGGTGACCTCGACGCCGCCGTGCTGAGGCAGGTTGCCCAGGTAGAAGGCGAGCAGGCCGCCGGTGAGGCCGGTTGAGAAGCGGAGGGTGAAGGTCCCGACCAGGACGTTGCGGATTGACGCGCCCACTTGCTGGCCGCCTACGCCCAGAACGGCTTCATTAGCAGGAGCGCCACGAGGACGACGCCCAGCAGGAGGATGCCCAGCAGCCGCATCAGTGGGCCAGCGACCGAACGCCGTTCGGTGGTGGTCTCATTGCGCTGCCAGAAGGAGGCAAGCGTCGCCGCGCCGCCGGGCGCAATCAGGAAGCCCAGGAAGCCGCCGACGAGCAGGCCACCGACGTGCGCCGCGTTGTCGATCTGGGCAAACCCGCCAATTCCAAAGCCGATGACGAGGTTGAGCACGATCAGGATGCCGATCTGGCTGGTGATGGCCCGTGCTTGGGCACGCAGCAGCGGTTTGTGGAAGTAGGTCGCGGCAAACACCAGGCCGAACAGGCCGAAGATGGCGCCTGACGCACCTACAGACGGGGCAGCCACGAACAGATACGAGCCGATCGAACCGCCCACGCCGGCGATCAGGTACATCGCGAGGTACACCGCGCGGCCGTAGAGCGCCTCAGCCAGCGGGCCCACGATCCAGAGCGCGTACATGTTCATCAGCAGGTGCAGGATGCCGCCGTGGACGAGCGTGACGGTGAGCAGACGCCAGTATTCGCCGTTCTGGATGGCCGGCTTGACCAAGGCCAACTGGCCCAGCAGCTCGTCGCCTGGCTTGCCGCCAAACAGCGTGAACAGCGTCACGATCGCCGTGACGCCGATGATCGCGTAGGTCACGACGGGACTGAACACGCCCGGGCGGGCGCGGCCGAAGTAGCGTTGGGCGGCGCCCGAGTTGCCCATCTCCTTGTTGAGCCAGCCCAGGCGTGACTGGATAGCCGGTCGCTCTTCCAGTGGCGCGCGCGCCTCTGCCTCGCGGTAGCAACGAGCCGCGCCCGCCAAGTCTTTCTCGCGCACTCGCGCGCCAGCCAGCGCTACCCACGCTCGCCAGGCGAGCGGCGTTTCGGGCGCGACGGTTGCTGTGATCCACGCCTGGAGGGCACCCGTCTCGTCGTCGAGCCGGTAGCGCGCGTCGGCCAGGCCGAGGAGCGCGGCGACGTGGACCAGCGGATCGGAGTTGCCAACGCCGCGTTGATAGAGCGCCGCGGCAGTTTCGTAGTCGCCTCGTTCGGCGGCCTGGCGCGCTTGCTCGAGGACTGGCTGTGGATCGGTCATGCGCGCCGGAGTCTAACCGGCGCCGACCATGACCTCCGCAGGGCCCGGCGTGGCAGGCGCGTGTGCCATGTCTCTGGGTAGCTCGCGCAAGATGCCCACGATCAACATCGCCCAGAAAGCCAGGTTGGCAACGAAGAAGAAGCCAACGAACAGGAAGTTAACCGTGTCCGCGCCCTCGCTGGTGCTTGGCGGAAAGGCGTCTATGGCCGCTCCTGCCAGCAATCCAATAGCGCTCTCGAAGAGCCGCAAGCCGCCCGCGACCGCCAGGAACTTGAGTCCGCGGTCAAAGGCCGCGGCGGTGAGGTATGCCCAGGCAACGAGGACCAGCGAGCCAAGGATGGTTGAGACCAGCTGCTGGAGCGGATCAAAGCCAGAATCGGGCGGAGCGTCGGCAAACATCTGCCAGATCGGCAACAGATGCGCAACGTTGATGACAACCTGGACCGCGGCCAACGTCAGGCCAATACCAACGATCCACCAGCCACGCTGGGATCGCACGGTTCCGATGTAGAAAGCCAGGCAGAGGACGGCGCCCAGCGCGAACATCCAGCCGATCCGGCCCACGAGTTCCAAAGCTGAGAGAACGACTCCCGACAAATCGACATACGTGGGCTGGGGCATCCGCAGCAGGTCGTGGATATCGCGACTGAAGATGAGATTGACCAGCTGGAGCGTGGGAGTCACCGCGAACCCGAGCGCGGCCAGCACCACGAGACGCTGTCTTGGCGCTACGGCCATCAAGGCTGCCGCGGCGAGCAATGGGCCCGTTGAAAGGGCGGCGCTGACGAAGTCACCCAAGGTGGCCGTGTCGCGCGTGAGCATGGCGACGGCCACAGATGCCGCAGCGAGAGCGAGGAGCAGCCACACCCAACGCGACACTCCGCGGGCGACCTGAGCGGTCATTTGGATGATTCTACGGCTGGCGTCGAGCGCGACTTCCCTGGCCTCCGCGACTTCTGGAGGGCGCGCCACCTAGTTCGCCGCGCAATGCCGCGAGGATCAGCACGATCCAGCCAACGAGCGTTGGCCCACCCACGAGCAGCGACAGCAGATCCGTGTTCGCACTGGCTGGAATGGTCCACCAGAGCAGCAGCACATTGATGACTGTGTTGGCGAGGACCAGGCCGCTGCCGATGAGTGTCAGGGCGCGCAGCGACTCGAGAGCGGCGGCGACAACGAATGCCCAGCCCATGACCGTGAGAACCGAAAAGGCGATCGAGCGCACGAGGTCAAGCAGCGGCAGGTCGGCCACGGGGTGGGCACCAACCCAGATCACGCCCGCCGCGGCGACCAACGCCGCAAACGCCAGGATCACCGCCGACATGAAGGTGCGCACACCGCCCAGTGCGAGGCCCAGGAGGGCCAGGCCGACGAAGCCCAGGATGGTGGCCACAACGCGGGCAACGCCGCCAGCGTCAAGCAGCAACCGCGCGGCGTTCTTCCATTCGCCCGGCGCCAGCGAAAACCACGCATCGGGCAGCCAGTTGGCGATCAGGGCGACCGCAGGTGTCGCGGCGATGGCCAGCGCTGCCCAGGTGAAGCGCCTGTCCGCGGGTCGCTGGTAGAGAACGACCGCGGCAAAGACGACGGGCGCGGCGAAGCCCAGGGTTCCGATGGCCGAGAACTGGTTCAAGGAGAGTGAGCGCGCCACGATCAGGCCGGCGACCACAAGGAGCGCCAGCACAGCCCACGGAATTGCGCGCCAGCTCAGTGGCCGCGCGACCGCCTCGACGTTCACTACTTCACCGCCTCGTGAGTCATTGGCGCGCTCAGCCGAACAGAACGCAGTTTGCTCCCCCAAGCGTATCCCGATCGCGATCGTCAGCCCGCGCTACCTGGAGTGCCCGGATCCGGGCGCCTGCATCGGGCAGCGGCGCTTTCGCGCACCGCATATTTGATGTCAACAGGTGCGGTCTGGCGGATTTAGGATCGGTCACGAGCCGCACGAGTGATGAAAGTCACGCTTGACTTTGACCGATCGTCCGGTAGACGCCAAATCTCCGGGCCCCATGGTGTGAACACGGGCCCCGCCGCCGAACCAATTGGCTGAGACGCTCGCCGCTCAAAGGTGTTCCCATGCGTCGTCAGTTCCCCATGCTTATGACGGGATTGTTCGTTCTAACCGCAGGCTCCGCGGCATTCCTCTTGGACAATACACCGGCGTCTGCCGCGCCAATCGCCAGCGCGCCGACGAGCTATTGCGCTGATCCAGACACCGACCCCACGATTGACACGGGCGCCGGCACGATGATCACGTGCGAAACGACGATCACCAACACCATCACCTCGATCGATCCGGTCACCGGCGTCCCCAGCGGCACTTCAGTGATCAGCATCAAGGAGTGCACCGGGCCAGCCAACGGTCGCCTGGACCCGTCGGTCCTGACCTGCACTACCGACCAGCAGAATCTCGTCAACCTGGTTACGAGCGT